>JAWOLO010000104.1:0-44240 GCA_033853375.1 Terriglobia bacterium | reverse complement strand
TCGCTGCCGCCATTACACGTCCACCGGTCGCCGCTGCCGCCTTGCCGCACTGGACCCTGCCTCCGGCCTCTGTTTCCGTCATGTGGGACGCCAGTTCCAGCCCTCCGACGAAGACCTCTCCCCGGCCTTTGTCGGCTTGCTCTCGGGATTCCAGTCTCCCTCCCAAATTCACGCTTTCCTCACCCAAGTCACCGTCCTCCTTGTCCAGAACCGCGTCTCCACCCGTCGCGCCGCCATCCTCGCCTACCTTGGCCAGATTCTTCTCCGCACCCTTCCCGCCATCGACCACGAGCTTCATCCCCCAGAGCGAAAAGAGGAAGAGCACCCTACCATCATCATGGACATCGACTCAGCTGTCGCCCGCAGAGCCCTCGCAGCACAGCAGGCCCAATGCACCGGAGAGGGCCAACGCCACGTCACCTCTCAAAACGAAGATCCCGAGCGCGCCATGTACTCTCGCATGGCTGAACTCTACGGCTCGCGCTCTACCCCCACACCGGCCGGACCGGGCTGTCCCAACTCCTCCGTCCCGAATTCCGCCCCTTCCCCAGCGGAGCCACGCAAATGATTCCCATCAATCCAATGCCCCTACCTTCGTTGCAGTCACAGGTTGCCGGTTACGAACCCGCCCGCGCGATCCGGAACGCAAGCAACTATAATCGCGGAACGGAGATTCACCATGACCCTTGGGACAGCTCTCTTCGCTTCCATACTCACTTCCACTGTTCTTGTGCTCGCCGTTTATCACAAACCCTTCCGCAAAGTTTTCTTCTGGGTTGCCGGAAGCTCAGCCATTGCCGCGGGTATCTTCTTCCTCAGTGTGCGCCTGTACCGCAAGCACGAAGTCAAGAAGCAAGCCGAAGCGGATCGCAGATTCCAGGCCTGCGTTGCCCGTTTTCCCGTTCCTTACATTCTCGATGGCGAGCGCATGTCCGCGTTCGCCATCGCGTCCGCCTGCGAGCGGAATCCGGATTTTGCGCCTGTCGTGAATTCTTCTTATCTTGCGAACATCGTGGAAGTCCGGGGAGGAGCCACGTTAAAGATCGCTCCCCAGCAGCGGTTTTCTCCCGAGGGCGACCCGGACGTCATCCCGATCATCTATTTGGGCCATCACCAGACGTTCGTGCTGAGTTGCGGAAATTATGGTGATCCGCCGGCCAACATCTCCATCAATCAAGGGCTGGTCTCGTGCCCCGAGTCCTCCGCTGTGCATGAGTGCAAACAATGGGACGACAAGGCCGACAAATGGGCCAAGTACCTTGCGCTCTCTTTGGGCGATTGCACGCAAAACGGCTGCCTGGTCTTGCATGGAAAAAGAATCGTCGGAGGCATCTCCCGCAATGAGATCACCAACGCGCAGTGGGATACCTGCGAAAATGAGGGCGCCAAGAGTTCCTATTCGGAGTCCCAAATCCGTGCGCCGAAGAACGCGCCTTGAGGTATGCTTGCCGTAGCAGGCTGGTGAAAAATGCTCCGAACCCGTCATTTCGAGGAGCGTAAGCGACGAGAAATCCCTCTTTTTCCTGCGTTTCTGAAGAGGCATTTCTCGCTAGGCTCGAAATGACGGCCCTTTTTCCCGCACCCTGCTGGAAAATCTGTGGTGGGAGTTGCCGCTATGTCTACTGAAGTGAGCCGTCGTGATTTTCTTTACGGAGTCGAGGCCGTGGCGTTGGCTTCGCTTCTGAATCGCGCTTATGCGCACGTCGCGCCGGAAGATTTGGCCGGCGATGAAGAATACTGGAAGAAGATTCGCAGCGCCTATGCGCGCGATCCGAAGCTGATCAACCTCAATAATGGCGGGGTAGCCCCGGCGCCGACCGGCGTCCTGGACGCAGAGATTGAAGCGATCCGCTACAGCAATCAGCTTCCGGCTTACCGCATGTGGCACGACTTGGAGCCGGGAATTGAAGACGTGCGCAAGCGGCTCGCGCAAATGTGGAACGCCGATCCCGACTGCATTGCCATCACGCGCAATGCCAGCGAATCTTTGCAGATTGCTCAGTTTGGCCTGGACCTCAAGCCCGGCGACGAAGTCCTGACCACCAGCCAGGACTATCCTCGGATGATCACTACGTGGCAGCAGCGCGAGCGCCGCGAAAAAATCGTGCTGAAGCAACTGGACTTCACCGTGCCGGTGCACAATCCCGCCGATTTGGTGAGTATGTTCGAGCATGCCATCACGCCACGCACGCGCGTCATTCACGTTTCGCAAGTAGTGTTCATGACCGGGCAGATTTTTCCGGTCAAGGAGATTTGCGCGCTGGCGCGGGAGAGAGGCATCACCAGCATCGTGGATGGAGCGCACGCGTTTGCGCACGTGCCATTCAGGTTTTCCGATGTCGACTGCGATTTCTACGGCGCGAGCCTGCACAAGTGGCTGTCCGCGCCCATCGGCACAGGCATGTTGTACGTGCGCAAGGACCGTATCGAGAAGCACTGGGCGCTGATGGCCGCGCCGGAGTCGATGGACAAGAACATTCGCAAGTTTGAAGAAATCGGCACACATCCCGCGGCCATGCACAACGCCACGCTGCAGGCGCTGGAATTTCACGAGCAGATTGGAGCGGAACGAAAATTCGCGCGCTTGCGGTATTTGAAGAATCGCTGGGCGGAGCGCTTGAGCAAAGTTCCGGGCGCCAAAGTGTTGGTCGAGTTGGGGCCAAACCAATCAGGCGCCTTCGGCACCATTCACTTCGATACCATCGAGCCGGGAAAACTTTATGAGGCGCTGCTCAACAAATACAACGTTTTGGTTACCCCCATCACGGGACCGGGCTTCAATGGAATTCGCGTCAGCTCCAACGTCTACACTTCTCCGGAGGAGATCGATCAGTTCTGCGCCGCCGTGGAAGCCATCGTCCCCCGCGCCTGACGCCGCGGGCGATGGTCAGAAACCAAAAACAGGTTGGCGCGAAAATTTCAGGGAAGGCGAGTAACGGCGGCAGTGCCGCCGGGCCAGTGCAGAGTGGTGCCGGGAGTTTCGGCTTCTTTGCGGACGTAGCCCATGCCGATGATGCGCGGCGGATCCCAAATGCGCGCGGCGCGCGTGACGTAGCCGAGTTCTTTGCCACCGGCGTCGGTCAGGACCGCGCTCGCTTCGGGAAGAGCGTCGCCGGAAAACAGCAACGACACGCGGCGGCGGTTGACGTGGCCGCGGGAACGCACGCGCTCGACGATTTCCTGTCCTGTGTAGCAGCCTTTGGTGTAGCTGATGTGGCTGTTTTCCAGTCCTGCTTCGTGAGGAATTTGCTTGTCACCGAAGTCGTAGCCGAACCACGGCACGCCTTGCGCGAGACGCTGTCCGCTGAGCGCAGCGTAGCCCATGGGTCCGCCGCCGTGTTGGCGCGCCGCTTCGAAAAGAATTTGCCAGAGATCGGCGAGATGAGCGCGCTCGACAACGAATTCGGCGCCGGCTACGCCGCCGGGGGAGCGCTTCACGACGCGGCAGGGAATTGAGCCGACCGCGCCTTCAGTGGAACTAAGTTCTGCCAAACCTGCGATGTCCACGCGCGAGATCTCTTTCACAACGGCGGCGGCTTTCGGTCCTTCGAGGGCCAGTGTTCCCCAACGTTCTGTCTCGTCGGTGAGCGTGACGTCGTCCATGATGATGTATTTGTCCATCCACTCGATGAGTTGCTCGCGAATCATGGCGTACGAAACACAAAAATGCCGGTCGGCCAACGCGTAGGTTTCAAGCTCGGCCAAAATGTGGCCTTGGGGATTGAGGAGCAGAGAAATGGTGCCGTGTCCTGGGGAGAGGTCCTTGACGTTGTTCGTCAGAATGGCGTTGAGATAGCGCACGCGATCCGGGCCGGTGAAGGCGAGGTAAGCGCGATAGTTCTTGTCCACCAGGGCCACGCTTTGGTTGGCGAAGCGATATTCCGAAGCGGGGTCGCCAAAATCATTGGGCAGCATGCAGCCGAACCACACGGCCATGTTCGCGCCCGCAGCAGATTGCAGCTTTGCCAGCCCCGCGTCATGCGTTCTTGGCGTCGAATGCGTTTGAGTTGTCGCCCCAATTTCCATGAGTTTTTCTCTACGTCAGTTTATCGCCATTTTTGTTGCAGGGCGATTGTGAGCTTGCAGCACCACCGAAAAGGCCCAACGATTCCAATGCTATAATCTCTTCATGTTGCGAGACAGCTTGAAAGGCCTGCCCGCGCTCAATGCCGCGCAAGAGAGTTTGATTCACATCACCATTCCCGTCGGCATGTTGCAGTGCAATTGCTCGATTATTGGCGACCCAATTACGCGCGAAGCATTGGTGGTGGATCCGGGCGATGAAGTTACGCGCATCCTGGACCTGCTCGGCCGGCGGCGTCTCACTGTGAAGGCCATCGTGAGCACGCACGCGCACATTGACCACGTCGGCGGCTTGGCCAAGCTCCACCAATACACCGGCGCGCCCGTCCTGATGCATCGCGACGACTTGCCTCTTTATCAGGCGATGGACGTGCAGGCTTCCTTTCTTGGGGTGCTGCCGCCCGATCTTACGGAAGTCGATCAGTTGTTGAAAGAAGGCGATGTGCTTCGCTGGGGGTCGCTCGAGGCCCAGGTAATTCACACGCCGGGGCACACGCCGGGAAGCGTTTCGCTGTATCTTCCGCACGATGCCGGGAAAATTTCTCTTGTGGGTAAGGACGCGAAGAGTGGCGCGGCGGATGGCGGGCGAAACGCGGGACCGTCCATTGCTGCTGGAAAGAGCGAGTCGCAAAAGGGCGCTTTGGAAAAGACGGATTCGGACATTCGCGTGCCGCAACTGCTCGCGGGGGACACACTCTTTGCAGGAAGTATCGGCCGGACGGACCTGTGGGGCGGGTCGATGGAAGAAATCATGGATTCGCTTCGGAGCAAATTGATGCAGTTGCCGGATGAGACGCTCGTCCATCCGGGACACGGCCCCGTGACGACCATTGGCCGCGAACGCGAGACAAATCCGTTTTTGCAGCCGGAGTGAAGAAGAGACAAAACCGTAAGGAAATAACGAAGTAAAGAAAAGAATCAAGAAATGCAATGCGGATTTAGTTCTTGGGCGCTTCTTTCCCTTTACGCAAATCTTCCATGACGGACTGAACCAACTCCTTCGCGTGGACCAATTCCTGATGAATCATGCGCAAGTCCATTGCCGGCACGCCGGGGTTTCGCTGGCTGGTGCAATAGACGCCGTGTTGTCCCGCTAGGACCAGCGCGTTGGTGATGCGGTCGAGCGAAACGGCGAGCCGGCCGCGTTCGCGGCCAAACATCTGTTCGTAATGTTCCAACTCTTCTCTGAGTTCCTGAAATGCGGACATGGTTTCTTTCCGTTTAAGAGATTTTTCTTAGTCGAAAATGCCGTGCGCTGAAGATTACAGAGGCCCCACCCTTACAAATGGTTCTGACTTCCGAGATGAAGACCCTGGGAAAATCGAAAAGCAGGTCCCTGTCTGCGGCAGGCAGGCCTCACCCCGCACAAAGCGCGGGGATTCGGGATGACAAGCTTGGCCAGTTGTGCGTTCGAGGCAGGCGTCAACAAAGCTCCTTACTAATCTAAGTTACCTAGCTCCGGCCTAGACCAATAAAGCAGCCGAGAGGCAACTCCGTCAATGCGAGGTTGTGCTTGCACGCCACCCTGAACCGGAGTGGCACTTCGGGCACAACGGCCTTCCACTTAACTTTACCCTACGGTTCCTGCAGAACATAATTCGTGAGCCACCAAAACCAGCCCCAATTTGCATGGCGCGAGGCAAGATGGAAATGCAAACGGAGATGCTGGATTCCCCTATAAGCCCGGGGGAAGCGGTGTGGAGCAACTTAGCGATGCGACGTTCAGACTTGGTGCAGCACAAGGAGAAAGAGAAAGGCACGGTCTCCCGGACCTCCCAGATCGTTTTTGGGGAGAGGCAGCACCTTCTTCGCGTTCTCGATTCCCTAGAGGGCACAGATGTGCCAATCGCGCGGCGCCAGCAAGAGAGGCGCACTCTGGAGGAGTTGATTCACGCGCGCACGCGGGAGTTGAACCAGATCAATGTGGCGTGGGACGAGAAAATCGGGCTGGTGCTGAGCGCCGATGCCAAGCCGGAAATGCTGGAAAAGCTGGCAAAGCAAGCGCCGCCGGAAGATTTCTATTTGCTGCGTCTGATTAGCGAGCATCCTCGCGCGAACGCTAAAACGCTGGGCAAGCTGGCGAAGCATCCTTACGGCGCGATTCGTGAAAATGTGGCGCGCCATCCGAACGCGGACGCGAACACGCTGGCGTGGCTGAGCCGCGACCGCAGCCAGCCGCTGTGGTATCTGGTGGCCTTCAATCCCAACACGCCTCCGCCACTGCAGCGGCGCTTGCGCGACCGCCTGAAGCGGTTGGGTGAAAACCAAGCATCGAAGTAAAGCCAAAATCTCCACGCAATTCTATCTGCTGATAACCGACGAGTCGAAGAGCGTCTGTCGCGGCGATGTGTACGCATCGGACGCAGCGCAATTGCAACGCAAATTCAGACGAAGAATGAGCGCTTCGGATAAAATGACGCGACTATTCGTGTGCGTAAATAGGCTGCAGGAGGCGAATGGGACCGCTACAGGATATTTTTGAGACGTGGGCGCGCTTCTTGTATGAAGAGAACGCGACGCTGAAATTTTTGCGGCAAAGGCGGTGGCTGATTCTCGCGGTGAGCGCGGCGGTGCTGATTCCGTGCTTCTGGCACCAGCGGATTGAGGCGGGCGACCTGGGGAGCCACGTGTACAACGCGTGGCTGGCACAACTGATCGAGAAGGGACAAGCGCCGGGGCTTTACATCGCCAAGCAATGGGACAACATTTTCTTTGATGTGCTGCTGCTGTGGCTCGCGAAGGCCTTTGGCTTCACCGCCGCGCAGCGCATCGCGGTTTCGGTCTGCGTGCTGGTTTTCTTCTGGGGCATCTTCGCGTTTATTAGCGCGGTGACGGAAAGGCCGCCGTGGTTTGTCACGCCGTGCATCGGCATGCTGGCCTACGGGTATTCGTTCAGCATGGGGTTCATGAACTACTACTTGTCGCTCGGGCTAGCTTGCTTTGGGCTGGCTCTTGTGTGGCACGCGCGAAAAGTGGATTGGATTGGGGCGGGGATTTTCGCGGTGCTGGCTTACGCGGCGCATCCGATTGGCTTTTTGTGGCTGATTGGCATGGTTATTTACGTACGCGTGCGTTTAGAATTGCCGGGATGGTGGAAGCTGGCGCCACCACTCACTGCCGTGGCGGGATTTTGCGCGGTCTACTGGTACGCGTCGCACCAGCCGGCGCTTTCGGCGGATTGGGACCGCGTGGCGTTCTACCTTTACAATGGCGCAGACCAACTCGTACTGTACGGGAAGCGTTACGTTGGGCTGGCAGTTGCCGCGTTTTGTCTTGGTGTGCTCTGCGTTGGGACGGATTTCGTTGCCGGAGAGCGCAAGGCGGATTCCTGGAAACGATTTGAACTGGCGTTCGAATGGTACGCAGTAGCGTTTGCAGCAACGGCACTGATGCCGGAGAATTTGCGGCCTTCGCCGGATGCGGGCTGGATTGGCCTGCTGGGCTCCCGGCTCACGACTATCTCGGCGATTTTCGGACTTTGCATTCTGGGATTGCTCAAGCAGCGCAAATGGCATCTTGCTGGTTTTGGCGCCTGCGCGGCGGTGTTCTTTGTTTTTCTCTACCAGGACACTGGATGGCTGAATCGGCTGGAAGCAAATGCGGAGAAACTGGCGAGCAGCCTAGCTCCTAGCACGCGAGTCGTCGTTACGTTAGATGCGCCGGCAGGTTCGCGAATCCAATTCATTCACCACTCCGTGGAGCGCGCATGTATTGGGCACTGCTTCAGCTATGCGAATTATGAGCCTGCTTCGAAAGAATTTCGCGTGCGCGTGCAGGAGGAAAGTTTGATCGTCACTTCTTCCACAGACACTGCGGAAGACATGGCGTCGGGAGAGTATGAAGTGGACGACATGGATTTGCCGCTAAAGCAGATTTACCAGTGCGACGCGCGCGATCTGACCAAGTTGTGCATTCGCGATTTGAAAGAGGGAGATGATTTGAACGTGGATATTGGCCGCAAGCCGGGGAGCCGATGAGAGAGCAGAAAGTCGGACGTATGCGGGCTGGCAACAATCTCATCGAGCCACGTAGAGTTGAATTCCAGCCAGGATCCCTCGCTACGCCTGCCTGCGGCAGGCAGGCTCGGGATGACAGAAACGCAAAGGCGGCGACGTAAGGTCGCCGCTAAAGGCAAGAGGGGCTTTCAGTGCGACGCGCTGGGATCGCCGGTGGGCGGAGGCGCGTGCTCTTCCTTCGCGGGCGGGCCAAGCAGTTCCGTAAAGATAGGCTTCAACGCGTCGGCCCACGCTTGGTAGCCCTTGAGCGCGGGATGAAGCTTGTCGGGATTCATCATGCCGTCGAAGAGCTTGCCGTCGTTATCCGCAAGTTTGTCGTTGATGTTCAGGAAGCGAATTTTTGCGCCATCGGCGAGCTTGGAAAGATTTTCGTTAATTCGGTCGATGATGGGCATCACCGCGGGATTGTCGTTGCGCGGGAAAATGGCCATCAGGATGATGGAGGCTTCGGGCGCTTTGGCCTGGAGGAAGCGAAGGATTGCTTGGATGCCGCTTGTGACCTCGGCAACTTTAGCGTCGGCGCCTTCGGAGGGCATATGGTTGCCGACGTTGTTTGTGCCGGCGAGCAGGACGATGATTTTTGCGTGGACGCCGTCGAGTTCGCCATTCTCAAGCCGCCACAAAATATTTTCGGTCTTGTCGCCGCCCCAGCCAAAGTCGGCCGCATTCCAACCGAAAAAGTTCTTCTTCCAGTTGGCAAGCAGCTCCGGATAGTCCGTTGCGCCCCAGCGGCGGGTGATGGAATCGCCTTCAAAATAAATGTCGATGTGATCCTGCTTGGCTTTCTCGAGCAACTGTTCGTGCGCGATGAGAGAGTTTGGATCAGTTCGAGGTGAGGGCTGATCGGCAGGAGGCGGCGCGACTTGTGAGGCGATCGCGGGCAAAAAAGCGGCCCTGTGATGAAGGAATTTGTCCGCCCAGGTGATGAAGTACTTCCAGTTGGGACCATCGGTGTGCCCGCCGTCGTGCTGACGCCATGCGAGTTCGCCATCGAGCAAGCCCGTTTTTACCGGAGGCATTTTTGCCGTGTGATAGTCTTCAGAAATTGCCAAGCCTTTCGCGCCGAGAAGCTCGAAGACCGGACTGGCCGCGACGGTGGCCATGAAGCTGCCTTGCTGGTCGAGCCATTTGGCGTCTCCCTTTTCGGGCACGCCGTTGCTAATGAACGTCAGGCGCGGCGCACACAGGGCGATGAGTTCGTGCGCGTCGACGGGGATGTCGCCGGCGTTCTTGCTGCCAAACACAGCTTCTGCGGCGCCGTATTTCAGGAAGTTGCCCGCCATCCAGTGGTATTCACCCGTTCCGGTAAGATTTTCTACGGCTTCGCCAAAATTGCGGCGATGGAGTTTGGCGCCGCCCTCCCCGGAAGAGCCGACAAGCACTAGAGCGAAGCGCGTGTCGAAGGCCATGGTCAAAAGCGCGGCTTTGCCATAGCGCGAGACGCCTTCGATGCCGACATGTTTGGCGTCGATGGCCTTATCGGTTTCGAGATAATCGAGTCCGCGCGACGCGCCCCACGCCCACGCGCGAAGAGCGCCCCAATCGTCGGGCTTGCGCGGCTGGCCTTTGTTGACCAAGCCAATGATGCCGCGCGTCAGGTCGGCGCCGTTGTCTGCCTGAATGCTTGCAGGATTGATGTAGGCGTAGCCCCAGCCATCGGTGATGAGTTGTGCGGTTGCGGGAGGATCGCTTCCTGGAGAGCCGGGCGCACCAGGAATGACAAACGGCAGCGGTGCGGTGCCAGCTCGCGCAAAATCGCCGCGGCCAAACATGATCATCACCGGCACGGGAGCGGCGGCATCCGCAGGCCTGACGAGAAGCATTTGAATATCAACATTGATGAGCGGATAGGAGGAATTGTCCACATGGCCGATGAGCTGCTGCTTGATGACGGACTGCGAAGCGATCAACGCGGTTTCGGTATTCGTGACGGTCCAAGTTACCTTCGGGACGTCTTTAGGGACGCGGCCGAGCACTTCGCGCTCGAAGTCTTCGACAATTTCCGGACGACGTTGCTTCCACCACATTTCGGCAGCGGTGACCTTTTTGCCGTTTTTCAACGTGAACGCGTCGGGCAGATCAGGGAAGGGATTCGCTTTCGATTCGTCGTAATTCGCATGGTTGGGGGCGTTTTCATTCCCGCTTGGGCCGGGGCGAAGCGCTTTGATGCCGAGCTGGTCCATCATGTTCTGGTGATCCTGCTCGGCGGTCCAATTCATCGGGGGAGGGAAGTCGTTAAGATTTGCGGCTGGGGGCGGAGTTGGGTTGGAAGACGTGGATTGCTGCTGGCCAGCTAGCTTAGCATTTCGCGGACCAGCTAAGAATGCAGTCACGAGGAGGCAAGGGAGCCCAAAAAGCAATTGCTTCGACAAACCCATAGGTCCATGAGGATAAAGAGGTTGGACGGCAACGGGCAAGCTGCCAGGCTTGGCGGACGTGGAGAAGGGGTTTGCAAGCGGCCAGATGGCAGCCAAAATGGCGGAAGACAAATTGGCTCTTGTGACAGGCCAATTTCTGCTAAAATTGGCCGAGGGTGAGAGACAATGCTGCCACTTCATCTCCAGCCACAAAGTCACGTCCCTCTATATGTACAACTTCGCGATCAACTCCGCGCCCTGGTGCACGCCGGTGATTTGCGCCCGGGCGACCGCATTCCGGCAAGCCGCGAACTCGCGACCATGCTCGGTGTGCACCGGACCACGGTGGCCAATGCCTACGCCGAATTGGAGTCGGAAGGGTTGATTCAGGGACATGTGGGACGCGGGACCTTCATCAAAGGAAATGGCAACGGCTTGAAAATTACGCCGCCTGCGCCGCCGGTATTGAATGGCAACGGAAGCATTCGATGGGAACTGTTGTTTGCCGATGAGCGCGGCGAAGAAGCGCTGAGCCGGCTGACGGCGGGCGTGCCGGAAAGCGCATTGTCGTTCGTGATGGCGTGTCCGGCGCCGGAATTTTTTCCCATCGACGAATTGCAAACGTGCGTGAACGCGGTGCTGCGCCGCGAGGGTACCGAAGTTTTGACGCTGGGTCCGTCGGATGGCTACCCGCCATTAAAGGCGGCTTTGCTGGATTTGTTGCATCACGATGGGATTGCGGCGAAAGACGAAAACCTGCTCATCACGGATGGTTGCCAGCAATCGTTTGATTTGATCAGCAAAGCGTTTGTGCGCCCGGGCGATTCGGTGATTCTGGAAAACCCGACGTATCCGGGCGCGGTGGCAATTTTTCATGGGGCTAGGGCGCGCTGCCTGGCTGTGCCGATGCGCACCCATGCGGAGCCGGGAACGACGCTTGGGCTGGACCTGGAAGCTTTAGAAGCGACGCTCGCGGCGAATCGCGTCAAACTGATCGCGCTGACGCCGGATTTCCAGAATCCCACGGGCATTTCGATGCCGCTGGCGTCGCGGCGCAAATTGCTGGAGTTGGCGGGACGGTACCAGGTGCCGGTGGTGGAAGACCACATTTACGCGCGATTGCATGCACGCGATGAGCGCATTCCTTCGTTGAAGCAACTAGACCGCTCGAATCTCGTGATTCACATCGACAGTTTCGCGAAGGTGGCGTTCCCCGGCTTGCGCGTGGGATGGATTGTCGCGCCGCCGCAGGCCATCGAACGGCTGCGTGTGGTGAAGCAGACTACCGATTTGCACACCGACCAATTGGCGCAAGCCACGCTAGCGGAATTTTTGCGGCGCGGACTTTTCAGCAAACATCTGGCCAAAATGCGCAAGGTTTATGCCTCGCGACTGGCGGCGGTGGATGAGGCTTTGCGGAAGCACATGCCGGAAGGCACGCGCTGGATGCGACCCGAAGGCGGCATGTGTATGTGGCTCGAGCTGCCCCCGGGATTCGATGCGAGCGAGTTGCTGATACACGTGAAAGAACGCGGCGTGCTGTTTGCGCCGGGACGCTACTTCTATGTGCAAAGTCCACTGCCGAACACGCTACGACTGGGATTTTCGAGTCTGGACGAAAAACAAATTGCTCGTGGCGTGGCCACCTTGGCAGAAATGCTGAAGATTGAGATGCGCAAGCGGCAGCGAGGCGTGCGGAGAGCGGAACGGAGCCGCGTGGCGTTGGTTTAGGAAGCTCTTGGTTGTAAGTTCTTAGTTGTTAGTGAACGAAAGGATTTTGAGGACGAGGGGATTTGCGAGGCGGGAGCAACCGGAAAAGCTCTCAACGGTCCCAGCCTCGAATTTCCTTAATTTAGAACTTAGGACTAAGAACTAAAAACTAAATACGAGGATTTGAGGATGAGAGAAGTTGGCTGACATCATCAGGCTGGAGCCGAATCCCACGAATCCATGCTTTGGCTGCGGCGGAGACAATGCTGCCGGGATGAAGCTGACGTTCGAGCAGGACAACGTGAACCGGAAGATCGTGGGACGATTCGTGCTGGGCCAGCGATACCAGGGCGGCGGAGGATTCGCCCACGGCGGAATCATCGCGCTGCTGCTGGATGAAGCGATGGGAAAGGTTTGCCGGTTCCGCGATGTTCGCGCGGTGACGGCGGAGTTGAGCGTGGAATATTTGAAGCCTGTGGCCGTGGACAAAGAGATTGTGGTCGAAGGGCGCGAGATGGAGTTGAAGGGGAGAAATCTGTTCTTGGCGGGAGAGATTCGGAACGGAAGCGGCGAAGTTTTAGCGCGGGGCAAAGGGCGGTTCGTGGTGATTTCGGCGAAGTAAAACGGATTTGACGGTGCAACACCGTCGAGAGTTTTAAATCGAAGGGAGAAGCAAAATGGATGTGAAGAAACCCAATGGCCATGGCAATGGCAGCAAAGGCTCGAGTGAGTGGCGCGTGAAGGTCGGTCTCGCCGAAATGCTCAAAGGCGGCGTGATCATGGACGTCACGAACGCGGAGCAGGCCAAGATCGCTGAAAACGCCGGGGCGTGCGCCGTGATGGCGCTGGAGCGCGTGCCATCGGACATTCGTAAAGAAGGCGGCGTGGCGCGAATGGCGTCGATCAAGGTGATTCGCGAAATCATGAACAAGGTAACCATTCCGGTGATGGCCAAAGTGCGCATTGGGCATTTCACGGAAGCGGAAGTTTTGCAGGCGCTCGAAGTGGATTTCATTGACGAGAGCGAAGTGCTGACGCCGGCCGATGAAGAGAATCACATCTGGAAGCACGATTACCGCGTGCCGTTCGTTTGTGGCGCACGCAATCTAGGGGAAGCGCTGCGGCGCATTGCGGAAGGCGCGGCGATGATTCGAACGAAGGGAGAAGCGGGCTCAGGCAACGTGGTGGAAGCCGTGCGGCACATGCGCGCAATCATGAGCCAAATGAAAAAGCTCACGACGATGCGCGACGACGAGTTGATGCACGAGGCGAAGGAATTGGGCGCGCCGCTCGAGCTCGTCCGTCAAATTGCGAAAGCCGGGAAATTGCCGGTACCGAATTTTTCGGCAGGTGGAATCGCCACGCCGGCGGACGCTGCTTTGGTGCGGCGGCTCGGCGCGGAAGCGGTGTTTGTGGGGTCGGGGATTTTTAAGTCGAGCGATCCCGAGGCCCGCGCGAAAGCGATTGTGAAAGCGACCACACACTTTGAGGATCCGAAAGCGGTGCTCGAAGCGCACGAAGAGTTGGGCGAGGCGATGCGCGGTCTGGATGTGCGGCAACTGGAAGAGAAAGATTTGCTGCAAACGCGCGGCTGGTGAGTACTGAGTTTTAAGTAATAAATTAAAAGTGCTAAGTCGAAAGAATTCGGAGCACTGATTTTTTTCCTTAACGAGGAATCCGCTTTTCAGGATTTCGTGGAGTAGCAACTATCTTTAAGAGTGCAACAGGGTCGAAAGTGAAGATTGGAATTTTAGCGGTACAAGGAGATTTTGAAGCGCACGCGGCGGTGCTGCAGCAGCTCGGCGCGGAAACAAGAGAAGTGCGCACGGCGGCCGATCTGGAAGGGTGCGACGGCCTGATTCTTCCAGGGGGCGAAAGTACTACACAGCTAAAATTTTTGCAGGAAGAAGGGCTGGCCGACAAGATTGTGAAATTTGCGGAGCGCGGCGGCGCTATTTTCGGAACCTGTGCGGGAGCGATTCTGCTTGCCAAAGACGTGAAGCATCCTCAGCAGGATTCGCTGAGTCTCATGGACATGACCGTCGTGCGGAACGCGTACGGGCGGCAAGTCGCCAGTGACGTAGTGAGCGGACCGACGGTGCTCAAGCAAGAGCCGCTTGAAATGGTCTTCATTCGGGGGCCGGTGATTGAACGCGCCGGACCTGGTGTAAAAGTTCTCGCGGAATACGCGGGTAAACCCGCGCTGGTGCAGCGCGAAAATATTATGGCTGCAACGTTTCATCCGGAATTGACAGACGACACCACGGTACACGAACATTTTCTTGACCTGGCCAGGGCGCGGGTAAAAAAGTCCGCGAACGGCGGCAAGTCCTCAACGTGAAAAAAGAAAAAAGCGTGGCGCCGGGAGCTGCCCGCTCGCACCGCACTCGGGTCCTCTTCGTGTGCGTGGGAAATGCCTGCCGGAGTCCGATGGCCGAAGCGATGGCGCGCTATGACGCTGCTGATGTGATCGAACCTGCCAGCGCGGGACTGTATCCTCTCGGCTACATCGCGGAACTCACCAAGCAGACGCTCATGAAAAACGGATATTCCACAAATGGGCTGACCTCCGATGCCCTCACCAAAGAAGCTATCGAAGCGGCGGACCTCATCATCAATATGACCGGGCGACCAAGCGAAGAAATCTTCCGCGGCCAGAAAGATGTGGAAGACTGGTTCGTGGAGGATCCTTACGGTGAAGATGCAGAAACCTATCAGCGCGTCTTCGAAGGAATTCAGCGGCGCGTAAATCAGCTTGCGTTTCGCATGAGGGAGCAGCGGCAAGGCCAGAAAGCAGCACGATAGGAGCGGCATTGCGGCGAGAAAGAACCAGCGTATCGCAAGAGGACTACCTGAAGGCGATCTGGGAAATGCTGGAGGAGAACCAGACGCCGATTAGCGCGCGGCTTGCGGAAGAATTGCAAGTCACGCCACCGGCTGTGACGGCGGCGCTGAAGCGCATGACGCGCGACGGGCACGTGCGTGTGGACCGCACCGGACAGATTGCCCTGACGCAGAAGGGCCGAAAGTTCGCGGAGCATCTGGCGCTGCGCCACCAGTTGGCCGAAATGTTGCTGACGGACGTGATCGGACTTTCCTGGGCAAAAGCGCATGACGAAGCGGAGCGGCTGGAGCACGCAATTTCACCGGAAGTGGAAGCCCTGTTGATCAAGCGCTTTGGCAACAAAAAGAGCTGCCCGCACGGCGTGCCGATGCGCGGAGGCATCGCGATGCTGCGAAAGCAAGGGGCGGTGTTGCTGTCGGATTTGCGCGCGAAAGACTCCGGCGAAATTCTTTGCGTGTACGAAAAAGATGCGCAGTTTCTGGAATTTCTGGAGGGATTGCATTTGCGGCCGGCGACCACCGTAGATGTGCTGAAGCGTGAGTACGACGAAACGATGACGTTGCGTGTCGATGGAAAGACGGTCCATCTCGGCAAGCCCGCCACGAGCCGCATCTGGGTGAAGAGACTCGGCTGAAGAGTTCTTTGCGGAGAGCCGTACGCGTCTGGTACGCGTGTATGTTCCTTATTCCGTTGGCGAGCGTCGAGGGAAGGCCGAAAGTTCCATCCACAACCTCTACGAAGTTTCTCTCTTCGCACAGGATGAAACGTTTGCTTTGCGCCATTTCAAAATTTTCGCGAGCTTCCTTATCGGCTTTCAGACGCGCCTTATAGCGCTCATAAGAAGCGAGGCTATCGAAGGCGATCAGCCCCCAGCCGATGTTGTTCGTGCTTTCGTGTGGAAGAAAGTATCCGACCAAGTGCCCGCCGCAACGGGGAATGATGCGGCCCCAGTTCTCGGCGTATTTCTTGAACGTGTCTCGCTGAAACGGATCGATTTGATACCGAATGACGCAGGTGATGGTCATTGTTGCTCTCCCTGGGTTGAATGAGGCCGGAGGCACGCCAGCGCGCAAAGCTATACCTGTCGCCGAGAGGACTCGTAGAGCTTCGCGACGCGTGATTTTTTGGGGCGAGCGTGCCATCCGGTCCATTTGCGGAATTATCGGGGTTGCGGAACATCTACACTTCGTTTACCATCAAACTGTGAATGTAGAAACAGCAGACGCCGCAGCATCGTCAATCGCAGCGGCTATCGGCGAGCCGGCGCGAGCCCGCATGCTGTATTGCCTCGCCGACGGACGTGTGCGCACGAGCACAGAACTGGCGATTGTGGCGGACGTGAGTCCGTCCACGGCCAGCGTGCATCTGCAGCGGCTCATGACGAAACGATTGGTCAAAGTGTTTGCCCAGGGAAAACATCGTTACTACAGCCTGGAAGGGCCAAACGTGGCAGCTGCTCTGGAAGCATTGAGCGTGCTCGCGGGCGGGTCGCGCAGCGCGTTTGTGCCAAATACGCCAGCGCCGTTGCGCGCGGCTCGCACTTGCTACGATCACATCGCGGGCAGCTTGGGAGTCGCGTTGCACAACCGCATACGCGCGATGGGATGGCTGACAGAAGCTCAGGCAGACGCAAATTCGTACGACATCACAACTCGTGGGGAAAAAGGACTTCAGGCACTTGGAATTGATGTTGGGGCAACTCGTGGATTGCGTCGGCGTTTCGCA
The DNA here is from genome assembly GCA_033853375.1 of Terriglobia bacterium. Lineage (GTDB taxonomy): Bacteria > Acidobacteriota > Terriglobia > Acidiferrales > UBA7541 > Acidiferrum. The sequence goes on along the minus strand of JAWOLO010000104.1, from coordinate 27,504 downwards.
TTTGCTTGCGTGGATTGGAGCGAACGACGGCCGCATCTTGGCGGCGCTATCGGAGCTGCGCTCCTGAAAGTGGCGCTAAAGAGAAGATGGGTGGCGCAGGAACTCGACAGCAGGGTTTTGAATATTACGTCGCTCGGTCGCCGGGAAATGCTGGCGCGCTTGGGGCTTCAAGTCTAAGAACTGCGAGACGCCTCACTACGTGGCCGTGGTCTCGTTGAAGCGGATGCGGCTGCCAAATGGATCGATCACTTCGCAACACTTCGACTTCCAAGGTATTTTTTCTCAGGCCTGATTGTATTTGTAGTTTTTCGCGTTGATCTCGGATGAGCCATAAAGCACATCGCATCTGGACGAACCATTGACGTCGTGGCGACACAACCTTACAGTCATGTTTGACGACTAAAGCAGAGTCATCCCAATCTTCTGCTATCGAGGGATACGAGAGGCCCCAGCCCATGAAACGTATCGCACTTGTGGTTCTGTGTTTCTTCGGTGCATTCGCTTCCACGTCTCGCGGCCAGGCATTTTACCCCGCACCGGTGCGCGTTTCCGCCGGAACGGTCCTGACATTTTATCTCCACGCTCGGCTTAATCCCACCAGCGGCGATAGCTTGGACGGACTGCCTAAAGGAACGCTACTTCGCGTGAAGATGCTCGATTCCATTGATTCGGCTGTTAATGCCGATGGGACTGAATTTCACGGTACGGTGGTGTCTGGCTTAACGTTGTCCGGGGAGCTCGTGATTCACCCTGGGTCCGAGGTGGAAGGAATTTTGGCTCTCTTGAGAAGCAAGAGCCACCCGGAAGGTTTCCGCTACGAACTTTTGATTACTGGTCTCACAGACCGGGGGAAGTCGTATGTTCTGACGGCCTCGCTCAATTCTTCTTTAGCCGATTCCTCCGTCACTGCTACATCGAAGCCTGCTACGGGGGCTGCCTCGAAGTCGTCCGAATCCGGCAGTACGCATTAACTCAGCAGTTTCGCAAAACTTTCCTTGCTTGCACATCCTTCGAGCAACTTCGACCCGTCCAATGGAAGGATTTCCCGTTCTAGTACTGTCTGGAAAACCACCTGCCAGGCGGTCTACACTTTGTAATCTCTACATTTACAAGGAGCTTATACCTTTATTGACATCTCCTGCGAGAATGGCGAATCGTCTGCGCGAGTGACTCGCCCCCCAAATCTCACACCGAGGAGTGTTCCTATGAAGAATTGGCATCGCGTTACTTTTGCAACCGTTGCGAGTCTAACGCTCCTAGCGGCGCTTTGGGCCATGCCGCCAGCCACCAGCAACGCTCAACCAACCTGGACAGACCAGCAAACTTCCGCATCGCAGCAATCTGTCTCTGGAAAGATTACATCCATTGCCAAGGACTCCTTTACTCTTGCCGTGGGAGAAAGTCAGACTTCCTCGGGGCATCAGCTCGCGCCACAAGAGTCCAAGGCCAAATCGATGACCTTCTTTATCGATAAGAACACGACCATAGAAGGCAAGCTTAAGGTTAACGCCACGGCGGACGTTACCTACCGGGAAGACAACGGCAAAAACATCGCGATCAGCGTCCACGTTACGGCTTGATTTGGGGCTCTTGAGCCTGATTCATTTTCCGAAGAACTGCGATTCGTGAACAGGTTAGTTCAAAATGATCTCCTTACTCGTGAAAGTCATTTGCGTTCTTCGAGGAGGGATTGCAGGCGGGCGTAACCTGCGCGGCTCACGGGCAGGCGTGCGCCGTCGCTGAGAATGGCGAGGCGGCTGTCTTTGCCGTAAGGCTCGATGCGCAGGACGCGTTCGAGATTCACGATGTACGAGCGGTGAATGCGTACGAAGCAGTTCGGGTCGAGGCAGGCTTCCAGGCTGGCGATGGTCTGCTGCTTGAGATGCTTCTTGCCTTGGCTGGCCAGAGCGACATAATCGTCCTGCGCTTCGACATAATCGAGCTTGGCGACGGGAATGAGCGTCACGCGTGTGCCGTCTTTGACGACGAGGCGCTCGAGGAATTGCTGCGGCGGGCGAGCGGAGTCGGCAAGCTTTTGTGCTGACGGCATTTTCTCGCCAAGCCGGCGCTTTGCATGCTCCAAGGCTTCCTCAAAGCGCTGTTTGCCGATGGGCTTCAGCAAGTAATCGACGGCATGCACCTCGAAGGCGCGCATGGCGTATTGGTCGTACGCCGTAGTGAAAATAACGCAGACGTCTTCCCCAATTAGCTCAAGGACATCGAACCCCGTGAGCTTGGGCATTTGCACGTCGAGGAAGATCAGGTCCGGTTTGTGTTCGGCAAAGGCTTTGACCGCCTCGAAACCATTCGCGCACTCGGCGAGGACTTCGATTTCAGGATGAGTGATGAGGAGTTCGCGGATAATGCGGCGCGCGAGCTCTTCGTCATCCACAATCAGCGCTCTGATCTTCTTCTGTGCGCTGCTCACTTGGGAGCCTCTCAGGTTTCTGCCGGCATGGATAAATCAACGCGAAAACGATTGGATTGCGAATCGACATGCATGCTGGCGTCGGAACCATACCGGCATTCTAGGCGCGTGCGCACATTGGTAAGGCCCATGCCATTGCGGCGAGTTGTCATTGCATCTGGGTCCGCCGTATTTTCAATGAACAGGAAGAGCCGGCCATCGTGGCACTCGGAAGCGAGTCGGATGACGCCGCCCTCGGGAAGATTTGCAATTCCATGAACGACCGCGTTTTCGACCAGGGGCTGAAGGACTAGAGCCGGAACGAGCACGGCCTTCGATTCTTCCTGAATGTTTTGTTCAACGCACAACCGCGCACCGAAGCGCACTTTTTCGATGGCCAAGAAGCGGTCCAGAAGAGCGAGTTCCTCGGAAAGCGGAATGACGCTTTTTTCGCCAAGGCCGAGAGTCATGCGCAAGAATTCGGAGAGAAGGATGCACATTTCGCGAGCCTTGGCGGGATCGACGCTGGTGAGCGCGCTGATGGAATTGAGGCTGTTAAACAAGAAATGCGGATTCACTTGAGCTTTCAGAGCTTTCAATTCGGCGTCGCGGGCAAGGACACGTGCTTCCGTGGCCTGCGCTTCTGCGCTGCGCGAATCTTCCATCGCGATCAGAACATAATGAAAAGCAACCGAGAGCAGGTAGAGGAGGATGCCGATCGTATTGATGGCGTTCACTTGCGGACGGAATTCGCGTTTGATGGCCTCGAACTGTTCCGGGCTGAGAACCGCGTAGGAAATCAAAGCGCCAACTTGAGTCCAAATGAAGCTTATGAAAATGGCGGCGATTAAGTGCGTCAACAGCAACCGGGTGAAACTGACACGGCCCAGCGGAGTTGCGCGACACGGGTACCAGGCGAACAGACAAAGAAAAGCGTAAAACAAAAACACCGGCCCAGCGATTGCGGTTGCTTGCCACCAAGCGAGGTGCCCACGAGTTGTGAGTACGTAGATGGACGTAACAACGAGCGGAACCCAAGCAAGCAGATAGAGGCTTAAGCGGTTGCGCGTGAGCAGCGGGTGCATAGGGCGTGCTCAGTTTTTGACTTCGATGCCGCCGAAAACAACGGACCCAGTAAGAACGAGGATTTTGGGTTTCGCATCATTCGGACCGCTAGGAGGACGCGTGCGCGTCTTGTCGGTGATTCCTCCAAAAATCGGCGAGCCGCGAAAAGCGACCTGCCACGTGTAAGGCAAGCGGAGTTCAACGCCGCCAAAGACAGCGTTGATTTCCAGGGTGACCTCATCTGCCTGCATATTTGCCTCGGTTAGATCGATCTCGACGCCGCCAAACACCGCGTTGACGCGGCCGCCTTGGAAATCCTGCGAAGTGATGCGGCGTTCGATGCCGCCAAAAACGATCGCTTCATCCAAGGTCGTTCGGGGATCCACCGTGGTTCCTCGTTCCGGTGCGGGTCTCTTTCTGGCTTCGAGCGCGTTCCACATTAGCAAGAGGCCAATGGCAATGAACACCAGCGGCCAGAATTGAACCCATCCGAAGTGGGGAAGATTCAATTCCCGGAGTTGCAAGAAGGCGCCGCCGAGAACCAGCAGCAGGCCCCAAAACCGGCTTTCGGGCCGGCGCAAATTAAAAATACCGGCAACAATCAAAAGCATTGGCCAAAAATGCCAGATGCGGTCAATGGAAATAATTCCCATGTGGTCCAGGAGCAAGCCCAGGCCTAGCAGAGTGAGAACCACGCCCCAGAACATCCCGCTGCCCCAGGAGCGTCTTCCCAGATGAAGGCCGACCACCATGGGACGGCGCACGTTGCCCTTTTCGTCGACGCAGTTGAAGCGATCGGAAATACCCCGGTGGATCCGGTCGTGAATGTCTCTGTGAATCGAATCGCGCAGTTCGTCACTGAACTTTTTCGAATCGAATTTGGATTCGTCGCTCACAAAATTCTCCTGTGGTTTTCGGTGCGCTCCATCCGCCGCTTAAGATTCATTTTCGTATTCCTCTGATGGAAGAGTCCGAGCCAACCTCGGATTCGCGTAACGTTTGCTGATGGCATTTTGCATGAGCGTAGCTCCGATAATAACCAGGATCAGTGGCCAGAAGGATACCAAGATCGAATGGATACCGGCTTGAAATGTAGGCTGGTCGAAGAAGTAGGCTTGTACCGCGCGCATCCCCGCCAAACCGAGTTCCATAACTGTAGCGACAAAGCCTCCGGCAGATGTGAAGGAATCGTTGATCTGGGCAGCGACTGCGTCCAGATTGGCGAAAAGCAAGAGCAAGCCGAGGCAAAGGAGAAGCGCGCCCGCAACTGCGTGGAAGCTCTTGGAGGATGTCTGCCGCGTTGCCATGTGGACCTCTCGTGGGCCAGTCCCGTGGCCCAAGGCGAGAATAGGGGCGGGGCCGCTGGGACGCACGCGGGATTCGGCTAGAAGAAGGGAACTACCGGCGAACGGCGTCTTAAAGCCGGAGAACGGGGTAACGCATGGTCGGTTTGCCGGCCCGCTAGCCTAAATTAGCGCTCGGGCAAGGTCCGGGCCTCATCACTGCGAATTTCTCGCTCATGCCGTAGCGGCCCGTTATTGTCCCGCTGAGGGGCACGCGGTTTGCTTGACGGCAGGCAGCAATCTATCAACCAAATCCTTTGTCGAAGCCGGATCCTTGAGGATTTCCCAGCCCGTGAACACGGCGATCAGATTTTGTTCTGGAAAGACCATCAGCCGCTGGCCGCCGAATCCTCTGGCCATCCAGACAAATTTCCCATTGAGCGGGTACAACCACCATTTGAAGCCGTACTGAAAATTGTTCCCTGCACTCACGTAAGGAGTGAGGGATTTCTCCACCCAGTCTTTCGACACGATCTGTCTGCCGCTCCACAACCCGCCATGCAAATAGAGATAGCCGATCTTTGCCAGATCGCCCCCGTTCAGATAGAGGCCACCTTCGGTGTCGACAACTCCAAGGTACGTGCGCTTCCAGTGGTGTTTTATTCCCAGGGGCGCAAATAAATATTTCTCCCCATACGCGTCAATATCCTGCCCCGTCCCTTTCTGGAAAATGTAGGCAAGCAGTTCGGTTGCTCCACTGCTGTAATTGAAAACCTTCCCAGGCTCTTCTGCCATTGGCCGATCGATCGTATATTGCACCCAATCATCGCTTGCCTCCATGAGACTCGAATCATTTCGTGGGTCGGCGTACGGAAGATCCTCATGCCATTCCAAGCCGGTGGTCATGGTCAAAACATGCTTGAGCGTCATGCGCCGCTTGCGGTCGTCCACATTCTTTACTTTCGTCACATCGAAGAATTTCAGCACCGGCGAGTCCAGATCGCCTTTGAAATCTCCGCGGGTGATAGCGGCGCCATAAATCGCGGATGTCACGGTTTTGCTGACAGATTGCATCGTATGCATGTCCGAGCCGTGATAGTAGGGATGCCAGGCAGGATCAAAATAATTGTAAGGCCCGGTTAGACGGGCGTTTAAAGGCCCTTTTGTTCGCGCCTCTTTTCCGTAGATTTCGGCATAATCGTGGGCATATTTTCGAGCGAAGACTTCCTTTCCGCAGCGGAAAACCTCAAAGCTGTCAACCAGCATGTATTTTCCGCGGGCTAAGTCTGCATCGAAGTCTTTCAGGACGTTCTCATCCAGGCCTACGCTAGCCGGGGTTCCCGTTAGCCATTCTTTCGTTGGCCAGATGACTGTCGCACCCGTCGTGGTGATCGGTTGGACTGCTTTTAAGATCACCATGGAGAATAGCAACAGCAGGCTGATGGTTGGTGCTCGCCGCAGTATCGTGCTCATGGAGTCCCTTCTCCTTGCGAGTCTCGTTCGAACCACAGGCCGTTGATTCAGGTTAAGGCTCGCGGTCCTTGAAGAGATCGAGGAGGCTTTGGTGGACGCGCTCAACGGCTCGGAGGAATTCCTCGATGCCCACGGTTTGGCGAGTTACGTCGTGTGCGGTTGAGGCGGCGGTAATGGCGTCGCAGAGCTGGGTAGCGCGGCGGATGCGCTCCGCCGTCAGCAAGGGAAGTACGGTCTGGGGATCCTGGCGCCGCGATTGGCGCTCTTGCCACTCTTGCACCGCCCACGCGGTCTTGCGCACGTTATCGACGGCATCGCGGAATTCGCTCAGAACACGCTGATCGATCGTGCCCGAACGCATGTCATACTCCAACTTGACGAGGTCCGCGCAGGCCTTCTTTAGCTGGAAATTCACGCCCCAGAACGTTTCACTGGGAACAAGAAGCTCGACGGCGACTCCGAGCAAGCGGCCCTCGGCGTTGCGGCGGACGCCAACGACGCGAGCCTGCGTGAATTCATGCGAAAGAAGGTTCGTTATCTCGAGCTGAGTTCCGACAGCGGGGTACGTCTTCATCTCCAACAAGCCACCCTGCGCATTTACTTCCATGGCTTGTCCCGCTTCCCGAAAAATTTTGCCATTAGGCTCTTGCCACGTCGCCTCCACGGGCGAGATGAAGGGAAAACGTCGGCTTCGCCGTTTTCCGGCGGTTGAGGAAGGCTGATTTACCGTTGGCTGTGCCATGCAAACGGCCCTCGAAATTGTTCTACCGGACCTATTACACCGATCTTCCTGTAATGTGAAACCAGCATACAAGGAACGGACGGCACTGAGATACGCGGATAACCGGTATGCTGCCTTAATAGCCAACGGCTTTTCCGGAGCCGCGTTCGTCGTGGCCGCCCTGCAGCCAGCCGTCGCTGATCAGAACCGCTTCGACGCGCGCAATCACCGCGGGCTTGTCCTCTTCGATGGAATAGCCGGCTTTCTTGAGCAGAGCAATGGTGTCGGGCGAGACGCCGTGCTCGATATCGAGGTGATCAGGCTTCCATTGATGATGGACGCGCGGAAAATCGATGGCGTCCTGAATGTTCATGCCAAAATCAATGACGTTGAGCATCACTTGCAAGACCGCGGTGATAATGCGCGACCCGCCGGGAGCGCCAAGGACCAGGAAAGGCTTGCCTTCCTTCAGAACGATTGTAGGAACCATAGAAGAGAGCGGGCGGCGGCCCGGAGCGATGGAATTGGCTTCGCCTTGCACCAAGCCAAACAGATTCGGCGAGCCTGGCTTCGCGGCGAAGTCGTCCATTTCGTCGTTGAGCAGGAACCCCGCGCCGGGAACGGTGACGCCGCTGCCGTAGCCGGCATTCAACGTATAAGTGACTGCGACGACGTTCCCTTGTTCGTCGGCGATGCTGTAGTGCGTGGTATTGGCGCCTTCCGCGACGGCGGCGGGAAGGCCGGGATTAATCTGGTCGCTGGGCGTCGCGAGCACGGAATCAATCGAGTCACGGCGCGTTTTAATATAGGCAGGATCAAGGAGCGCAGCGACGCGATTCTTCACGAAATCGGGATCGCCGAGATATTCGTTGCGATCGGCGTAGAAGCGGCGCATTGCTTCGGCGAGGTAATGATAAGCGGTGGCAGAGCCGGCTTTGGATTTTTCGTAGCCCGTGCCGTCGAGCATGGCAAGCATTTGCAAAATGCCCACACCGCCGGAGCTTGGCGGAGGCGAAGTGATGATGTGGTAGCCCTTGTACTCGCCTTCAAGAGGTTTGCGCTCGACGGCCTGATAGTCGCGAAGATCCTCCAGAGTGATCAGCCCGCCATTTTTCTCCATCTGGCTTGCCAGGATGCTGGCGGTTTCGCCTTCGTAAAACTCCTTGGCGCCGTTGTGCGCGATCCGTTCGAGCGTGCGAGCCAGCTCCGGCTGCTGAAAATTCTCATTCCAGTCGTAGAAGGCGCCGTCTTTAAGAAAAATGCGTTTCGAATCCGGGAATTGCGAAAGCAAATCGGCCGCGTAATGAAACGACCGCATCTGCGAATACGAAATCGGGAAACCGGACGAAGCAAGATGGATGGCGGGCTGCATGAGCTCGGCCCACGGCTTAGTACCGTACTTTTTCAGCGCGAGTTCAAGCCCTCGGACGGTGCCGGGAACGCCCACGGCACGCCAGCCAACTAGGCTGTCTTTTGTGACGTTGCCGCTGGCATCCAAATACATGTCATGCGTGGCTTTGCGCGGAGCCTTCTCGCGAAAATCGATGAACGTGGTGCGGCCGTCGGCCATGCGGAGAAGCATGAAGCCGCCGCCTCCGATGTTTCCTGCGAAAGGATGGGTTACCGCGAGAGCAAAACCGACGGCGACGGCAGCGTCCACGGCGTTGCCGCCGGATTTCAGGACGGCTACACCAATGTCAGCGGCCAACGGTTCCTGCGCGACCACCATTCCCTTCCGTGCGTAAGCCGGTTCGTGCGCATAAGTCGGCGGTACAAACAGGCAAAACGTTAGTGCAACGGCAAGGAATCGCGAAAAATGAGCATTTTTCATAGGACGGAATTATAGGGAGATTCGGACGAATTGTCGCCGCCTGTGCCGGGTGCGCTTCAAGAGTTTGTGTGAGATAGCCGGTTTTCGTCAGGGCACGGCTTGCAGCCGTGCCGTAAGCGGCAGAATATCAGTGCAGTTCCTGTAGACCCTGGGCTTCAGCAGGGGGCGCAGCGCCGCTGAGGCTGATTTCTCTGAGTTGTTACACAGGCGCTTCGAGCCCCGCTTGCAAACGGAGGTGAATCGCAATAGCGTAAGAGAGGAATGTTTAAAACTATTAGTTATTACTGGAATGTCGCGCGCGGCTATCGCTTGAAACCTTGGAAAAGTCCTTACTTGCGTTGGCGATTTGAAACGTTTCTTGGAAAAGAAGCCGCCGATATGACAGCCCGCAAGTTCTTTCACCTCGCATGGAAATACCGCGAGCACATGGAACGATTTGTGGAGTGGGCGGCTGAGCGGCGGCGCATCCAACGCCAGCACCACACTTGACATCGCACCTTTCTTATTACTCCCTGACTTGCCTTACATATGCCCGTCCCTCTGCGCCTGCTCCACACCGCCGTGCAAGCGTATAATTGTTAGCGAGAGGAGGGTCCATGGAAGAACTGAAGATCCTCCAGAAAACGCAGGAACTCTACGAAGCGCGGTGGTGGGAGGCGGAAGCAAACGGACGCGTCCACTGCTTTCTTTGCCCGCGCCATTGCCACATTCATCCGGGGCAGTCAGGATTCTGCTTCATTCGCATCAATAAAGACGGGAAGCTTTACAACCTGGGATATGGTGCGCCTGCGGCTTTGCAAATTGATCCCATCGAGAAAAAGCCGCTGAATCATTTTCTGCCGGGCACGCGCATCTTCAGCATGGGCACCGCGGGCTGTAACATGGGCTGCTTTTTCTGTCAGAACTGGGACATTTCCAAATCGCGGTCGGACCAGGTGCATTCACAGCACATTCCTCCTGAAGATGTTCCATTGCTGGCCTTGAAATACGGCTGCGAGTCGATTGCGTTTACGTACAACGAGCCAACCATCTGGGGCGAGTACGTGATCGACATCAGCAAAGAAGCGAAGAAGTATGGTCTGAAAACGGTGATGGTGACGAATGGCTACATCACTTACGATGCGTTCCATGACATTTATGACCACATCGATGCCGCAAACGTAGATTTGAAGGCATTCACCGAGAATTTCTACGCGAAGATTACACTGACGCACCTGCAGCCGGTGCTGGACACTCTGGAGTGGTTGAAGAAAGAAACAAAAGTATGGTTCGAGATTACGAACTTGATGATCCCGACGCTGAATGATGACCCGGCGGAGACCCGCAAGCTCGCAGAATGGATTCTGACGCACCTCGGGCCGGATGTGCCGCTGCACTTCACCGCGTTTCATCCGGATTTTAAACTTCAGGACAAGCCGCGAACGCCAGCGGCTACTTTGGATCGCGCAAGGCAAATTGCGATGGAAGTTGGCCTGCGTTACGTCTACGAGGGAAATATCTACAGCGATGGCGCAAATACATATTGCCCGCAGTGCAAGGAGTTGCTCGTGCGCCGGTCGTGGCACGACGTGGTGGAGTATCACATCGAAGACGGGGCTTGCCCGAAGTGCGGATTCCTAATCCCGGGTGTTTGGACAAACGACGCAAAGAGAGATCGCGAACCGATCCGCAGCGGGACGACGGCACGGAACTACACCCACCTTAATTTGTAGGAACACCGACTCAGTGTAGATGGAATTGATAGAAACCCGGACCCACGCGCATGCTGTGATGCCAGGCAATGGGGAAAGCTTTCCACACCAGAGTACCAAGAATCGTCTGCCAGACCGTGAGCGGCAGAATGTTTCGCTCCTTACAGAACAGCCAAGCCATCAAAACTCCCCCAACGAAGGTGAGCGGTACGAGGACGGGATTCGGCCAATGGAGCAAGGCGAAGAGCGTTCCGGCAATGAGGGAAACGCGAACGGGGCTGGAGATAGCTGCAAGGAGACGATTGGTGACGAGAGAATTTAAGCCGACTTGTTGCAACAGGCAGAAAGACATGTAACCGAAGAAACGCCGGGGAAGGAGAAGCTGGTGGAACGTCTGCTGCACACCGTCGATAAGAAATCCTGTCACCAGGATTGCGAGGGCACAGGGAAGTAGGACCGCTGAGCATCGTTTGGTGGCACTCCACAAATTGTCTGCACGCCAGCCGAGCGAGTGCGGAGTGTCTCTGTTTAACACAAAACTGGCAAGCAGCCAGACGGGAAATACGATCCAAGAGTAGCGCGAGGCGTCCTGAAGCTGCCAGATAAACCATGCTATCAAGGCGGTGAAACCGAAGGCTTCGATGAGCGGCAAGAGACGTGAAGGTTTTTGAGTCATCGCGCGGCTAGTCCTTTAGTTTTTCTTCGCCGGGATGGCTCAAAATCGAGAAGCTGCAGAGCGCTTTCAAAAAGTTGGTCGATTTCCTTTTCGCTGACTTCGTGTGGGGCCAGGAAGGTGTGGAGGTCGAAGTCAGGAAATCCGCGGTTGGTGATTCGTGCGGAAAGAAGCTCGCGCAAGCGACGGGAATCAATAGAACCGAGGCCGCGAATCTCTTCGAAGACAACGCGGCACATAGGATCTTGAAAAACGCTTGGATCCAGCAAGCGGCAGATTTCGCCGCGTGTTCCGCCTTTGATCAAGACCGAACACAAAAAGCGGAGCGTATTTCTCTCGAGTATGGTTCTACTGGCGGGATCAGAAGTGGTCATAAATCAATCTTACTGCGTAGTCGCCGGGAGGATTTGCTGCCTGATTAGTGCTTCGACTCGAGACCAAACAGCGGGGTCGCAATCAATCTCGGTGTGGGACTTCGCAAAGGTCCGATCGTACCAAGGGTATTCGGGGCAATGAATCGGGTGTTCCTTGTAATCGTAGCGAAAATTTCCAAGGATTTGTGTCTTGGTGGGATCGGCGGCGCGAATTTCCTCGCGACCGTGGATCATTCCGTTAGGCTGATAGAAGTTTGCGGCGCGGGCGACATTGGGTGGAATCACCCTGTCATCCAGGCCAAAACGCCTCACACTATCCACTTGGACGGTAAGGAGAATAGGAATGCCGCGCTTGCTAAGGTCGCGGGCAAGCTGGACCATGGCCGAACCGCCCCAACTATGACCGTAAAGAATGATGCGCGCCTGCCGCTTTTGATTTTTGGAGAGCAGACCGGAACGGTCCGCGCCTAGTTGTGTGAGAATTGCGCTTAGAGCTTTTTTACGGTGACGATTCTCGAATGTCTGGACGTATACGCCACTGGGAAATTCGGCGCGGAGATGATTGGCGAGCTTTACTTCGCTGCGGATGGGGTCGTCATGCTTCACTACGCCTCCTACAAAACCAACGACGATCACAGGAGGATTTGAAGGTACGAGCGACGTGGGCGGAACAGTTGGCCAGTCGTGGCGTTGCGCGACCGGAGAAACCCTGCAAGCGGCCGCGCCAAAGGCCAGGAAAAGTACCGGTGATAGAAGAATAGGAAACTGCTTGGGACTTTTGCGTGCCAGACGCAAGGAAATCACGCTAAATGAGATGATGTTCGGTGGAATGGGGTTGCGCTGAGGCGGAGCCATGGAGCCAAAACATAAAGTGGTCATTCTTGGGGGTGGATTTGGCGGGCTGGCGGCCGCACAAAAGTTAAAGCGGGCACCGGTGGAGGTCACGCTCATCGACCGCAGGAATTTCCACTTGTTTCAGCCGTTGCTCTATCAGGTGGCTACCGGATCGCTCTCTCCGGGAGAAATTGCAGCGCCATTGCGGAGCGTGTTAAGCAAACAGAAGAATACGCGCGTGCTTCTCGGCGAAGCTGTGGACGTTGACCCCGAAGCGAAGCGTGTGATCCTGCGTGATGGCGACACCTACCCGTACGACTCGTTGATCGTGGCTATTGGCTCGCAAACCTCCTATTACGGAAACGATTCGTGGCGGCAGTGGGCGCCGAGCTTGAAGTCCGTCGAAGAAGCCACGGCGATACGGCACAAGATATTGTACGCGTTCGAACGCGCCGAGCGGGCCGCCACAGAGGAGGAGGCCCGCGCCTGGTTGACGTTTGTCATCGTGGGCGCCGGAGCTACGGGGCTGGAACTTTCCGGTGCGCTCGCAGAAATTGCACGCGAGACGCTGCGGCACGATTTTCGCAAGATTCGTCCGCAAGAAGCGCGAATCCTTTTGTTGGAGGGTGCGCCGCGCGTGTTGGGCGCGTATCCAGAGGACTTGTCCGCGAAAGCGGAGAAGCTTCTTACACGTCTGGGCGTGGAAGTCATCAAAGGCGTGATGGTCACCAACATTGATGCGCATGGCGTGATGTTTAAGCGAGGAGACGCTACCGAATCGCTGCCCGCAAGGACCGTGATCTGGGCGGGCGGCGTGACGAGCACACCCTTTGGTCAAAGACTGGCGCAGCGCACGAAAGCGGAAACCGACCGCAGCGGGCGCATCAAGGTGCGGCTGGATTTGACGATTCCGAATTATCCGGACATTTTCGTCATTGGCGATCTGGCGCACGCGGTGGACGAGAAAGGGAGGCTCCTGCCCGGAGTCGCACAAGTAGCGATGCAAGGCGGAGCGTACGTAGCAAAAACGATTCGCGCACGTGTAGAAGGGAAGCCACAGCCCCCGCCTTTTCACTACTTCAATAAAGGCGATCTGGCGGTGATCGGCCGGGCCGCGGCGGTTGCCAATATTTTTGGCGTGCACATTTCGGGATGGCCCGCGTGGCTCATCTGGCTTTTCATTCACTTGATGTACATCGTGGAATTCCAAAGCCGTGTGTTGGTCTTCATTCAGTGGGGATTCGAATATCTTACTTTTAGCCGAGGCGCGCGACTGATTACCGGCACAGCAGCTACCGATTCCGTGACGAAGACAGAATCCTTGGGCGATACGGGCGACGGTCGCTAAACTCTGTCTAGAAGCTGAGCTTCATACCCAACTGAATCTGACGCGCACCGGTGGTGAAATCCGGCCGGAAGGTTTCCGCCGTGGAGTGGCCGAAAACGGTCGTGTCGACAAGCAAATTGTCGGGCTGATTGAACTGCACGCGGTTGAAAAGATTATAGAATTCGAAGCGCATGTCGAGTTTCACGCGCTCGTGGATTCCTACCTGTTTGTCCAGCACCACATCGGAGTTGTTGATACCCGGACCACGGAAATGATTGCGGCCCAGGTTGCCCCCAGAGCCGAAGGGGGGAATCGAAAACAGAGCGAGAGAAGGCCCCGTTTGCGTGCGCGGGTCAGAACTTGGCGGAACGGTCACGTCAGTGTTCAAATTCGGGCGCGAAACGAGGCCGGTATGTTGTGTATCCTCAGGAGTGAAAATATCGAAAGGCACGCCGCTCGAGAATGTGGTAATCCCCGAAACGCTCCAGCCACTGATAAGTGCACCGGAAGCGCCAACCCTAGAGTGGTCCTTGGCGCGTCCGAAAGGGAGCTGCCAGGAGTAGTTCACCACCAGGCGGTGTGTGACGTCGAATTCGGAATTGCCGCGCTCTGCTCGCAAGTTGAAGGAGTCCCTCGGATACGGCGGGAAAAGAATATTGTTGCTGATGGGAATGAGCGGATCCGCGCCGTCGTCGATGGCGTGCGAATACGTGTATGCGCCTTGGAGCGAGAAGCCATGCGAAAAGCGTTTTGTGATGTTCAACTGAAGCGCGTGGTAGATGGAATTGGCGATGCCCTTGAATAGTTCAGCTTGGAGAAACGCGCTGTTGTTGGCGGCGGGAAAGGGCAGGGAACCATTGTTCGCGCCAAGCCAGAGATTGCTAAACTGCAAGGTGGACTGGTCGCACTGCCCCGTGGGCGTGTTGAAGCCCATGTTCTGAGGATTAGCGGGAACGCAGAAGGCTTCCAGTTGCGCAACGAGAGCAGGCTGAGGCGGATTGCCGTCTACCAAGCGGAGCAGATGCGTCCCTTTTGATCCTACATAATCGGCTTCCAAGAGAAGGTTGGGATATGGCTGAATTTGGATGCCGGTGCTCCAGTTCTGGGAATACGGCGTGCGCAAGTGCGAATCGACCAAAAAGGGAAGAATCGGAGAGCAGGGGACACCCGGCGGAGGGCAATTGTTGACCATAGGAGAATCCTGGAATGTCGGCAACGGCGTCTGCGCGGAAAGCGTGCACGCCTGGAAAGCTCCAACAAAAAAGCCAGGACACACTTGTGTTTCTAGCATCTGGAACGGCGGATCGCCGCGCAAGAGGCTGACTAGCTGGCCGAACACGCGGTCATGATAGATGCCGTAGCCGGCGCGGATCGAGGTTTTGCCGGTGCGGAACGGGTCCCAGGCCACAGACAAGCGAGGTTCAACGTCCTTCCAGTCATCTTGATAAAGGGGAGCTCTTCCCGGGCCCTCGCCGACTTGCGTGAAAGTGAAAGGGCCCGGCCCGTCGGGCGGCACGAGAAGAGTGGACATGCGGTTCTGGACTTCGACAGGCACGCCAAAAAACTCGTAGCGCACGCCGTAGCTGAAAGTGAGATTCGGGATAATTTTGTAAGAATCCTGAGCATAGGTGGCAAATTCGCGTTGGCGGAAGCCGCGCTCGTCTGTGGTGGTGCGCGCGCCGTTGGCATCGAAGAACTGCGCCTGCGTCTGGAAGTCGACGCCGCCAAAAAGCCCCCAAACCAGATTTTGCAACGTTACACACGCGAGCATCTGTTGCAGAGGACAAGAGCTCGGCTCAAAACCCGTGCCAGTAGTGGATTGAATACCGAAACTGGAGAACACGTCAGAGTCGGTGATCGTGCGGGAAGCGAAATTGTTCGAGCTGTTGGAATAGACGTCGCGGTACTCGCCCCCGATTTTGACCGAGTGACGTCCGCGCACCCACGAGATGTTGTCACCGCCGGTGTAGGTCCCGGCATTCCGCGTGGAGCCGTTAGTATCTCCAAGGAAAATGCAGCCGAAGCCGGCAAGACTGCCTGTCAGAGGAATGTCCTTTCCGCGTCCAACTAGATCAAGACCATTGCTCAAACTATCGAAGAGATTTGTGCCTGTGCAGGTCAACGGGAATTCGAGGCGGTTGAAAGCGAGGTGAAGCTCGTTGATGAGTCCGCGCGCGGCCGTGGAGGTCAAGCGCGCGGTGAGGTTGTGATTGTGGTGCAGCGTGGAAACTCCGCCGATGCCCGGGAGAAAATCTTCGTGTTGGTAGTTGGAGTCAGAATACTGGTTAAACGTGTAGCGGAGCGACAGGATGGCCTGCTCGGAAAAATTATGGTCGATGCGTCCAGTCACGTTATTGGAGTTCGCGAGGGAATGGCTGGGGAAGTGAAGGAGGCCGCGGGCGCCGTCCAGGATGGTTCCGTTCGGATTTGGGTAAATAGCGAGAACTTGCTGCATGATGGGGTCGAGGGGAAGTCCTCCGGCGCCAAAGTTGGTACCGTTGTTGGGAGAGTTGGGCGCGCTTACATCCACATTTGCTGACTGACCCTGGCTCGTGTAAGTGAAAACGCCGGTCTTGAAAGCGGCAGTGGGAACGATGCTGGTTTTGGAAAGTGTAGTGCTGAAGCGCCAAAGCTCCTCGTTGGCGAAGAAGAAAGTCTTGTTCTTCTGAATGGGCCCGCTGACCGAATAACCGAATTGGTTTCGCACGAAGGGATCCTGGTTGCGATCTTGCGCGAAGAAATCTTTCGCTGAAAGTGCGGTGTATCGTCCGAACCAATAAAGATCGGAGTGGAAATTGTTGGTGCCACTCTTCGTAACAATGTCGATGATTGCGCCACTGTTTCTGCCGAACTCGGGCAGGTAATTGTTGGTGAGCACCCGAAATTCCTGCGTGATTTCCGGATTTAAAACGCTGAGGCCGGCAGGGAAGCCCGCCATGTCCGGGTCATTGTTGTCCGCGCCATCGAGCATAAAGTTGTTGCTGCGCTCGCGGGAGCCGTTCACGGAAAATCCGCTGAAAAGCGTGTTCGTCTGCGTTACGCCGGGAGAAAGCAGAACGAGCTGATAGGGATCGCGCAAAATTAGCGGCAAATCTTCAATTTGCCTGCTGTCGACAAGATTGCCAATCTGCGCGTCGTTCAAATCGACAGGCGCAACGGACTCGCTCGCGACGCGGACGGTTTCGCGGACCGCGCTTACCACCAGCTTGGCATCCAGCGTCAGAACCTGATCCACGCTAAGCGGAATTTGCGAATAATCGATGGTCTTGAAACTCGGATGCTCGATGCGGATGTCGTAGGTGCCGGGATTTAGGTTCGTCATCCGGTAAACGCCGGATTTATCCGTTTGAGCGATTTGGGTTTCGCCCGTATCGACGTTTTCGGCCGTAATTGTTACGTTCGGCACCGCTGCGCCTGTGCTGTCAATGATCGTGCCTGCGATCGAAGCGGTTTGAGCCCAAAGGCTAACGGGAAGACTGAAGACTATCAGCAAACCGACGACTCCGGTCTTGTATTTCATACCGTAAGTCCCCCTCTCGCGGTTTGATGCCAATTAGGATGTACTCGTTTGGGGATTGTTTGCCTTGGCTGTTCTGGTGAGAAAGCGCGCTTCCACAACAAAACTTATCGCAAAACTCAGCATTTGCCGGAAGTCTTCGCAGCAATAGAAATCATAGGCTAGATTCGAATTCTCGGAAGCGCCGCTCGAGTTCCCACTGTTGAGAAGCTTTTTCGCTGGACTTGAGAAAAGCGGCGCAGGACGAGGAAGGTTTGTCACTCCCAAGGAAGTCCTTTGCGCAAACCGAAGCGACGCCCGTGAAGCTGTCGCGGGCGCGCCACAGACTTTCGCCGGGAAGAAAACTGTGCTCAAGGCTTGTGCGCACCACCTGCTTGAGGTCGCGGTAGCTGAGACCGTACGTTTGCACTGCGCGTACGAATTCGTGCGTTAAGTCGATCCGCGAAACGCCTTCGTCGTCTGTGGCCAGCGCCACCGGCACACCGAATTGGCGATACAGCGGAAACGGATGATCCTTTCCACCGACGCCGAGGATGACGTCGTTGCTCGTCAGATTGATTTCCACCATGATGTGATTGCGCGCCATTTCTTTCAGCAATTCGTGCGGACGATTTTCGTACATCACATCCACGCCGTGCCCGATGCGTTCGGCCTTGGCTTCCTCGACGGCCAAGCGAATGTGGCAGCAGAGGCCTTCATAAGGAACCAGGCCGGGAGCCAATTCGCCCGCGTGCAGGGATAAATGAATTTTGGGGTAAAGGTTGCGAAGAAAGGCGATGATGCGCATGTGAGGCGCATAGTCGGACATGGAAACGTATCCGTCTTCGGGCATGACAAAATTGATGCCAACGAAACGGGGATCGGCTGCAGCCGTTTCAAAGCACAACACAGTTTGGGCAAACACTTGCTGTTTGGGAAAGCCGCGAAGAACTTGACAGAGATACCGAATTTCTACGCGGCAAGCCGAAGCAGCATCGGATTGCCCGCAGTGTTCGCGCTGGCGGCGCAGCGCTTCGGCTTGGTCAATCTCGGCTTTTGCCGTGGCGACTTCATCGCGTAAACCGTGCGCGAGCAAGGTTTCGCGAAACTGGCCAAAATCGTCCTGCCAGCCGATTTCGTTTGCGATGGATGCAGCATGGCTGAATTCCGGCGTGTGCATTAATTCGAGGTATTGTTCGTTTTGGGCATCGGCGCGCGTGGCTATTTCGTCGAGCCACTCACCGAGGTGACGATGATCCGTCCCGCCAAACTTCGCAAACGCATCGAAGAAGTGGTCATGGCCGGTCACACCGGCAGATGGCACGAAACCACGCATGGAGAAGGCATCGATTAGCGCGTCGTAGAGATGTTGGTCCTTATAAGCATCCTCTGCGGGAACTTTGCCGCTTCCACAGCGCGCATCGCTCGGCTTCTCGAAGGAAAGGGAAGCGACGTTCACGCAGAGGTGATCTTCTGCGCCCGCCCGAATCCAGGATTCCGCGTACACTGCGCCGCTTAAGTGATTGTGCAGGTCCGCTCCCTTGGGCATCTTTTTAAGCAAGTTGCGAAGTTGCAGCGGATTCGCGCGCGCTGCCTCCAAGTTCAGTTCGCCACGGCGCTCTCCTTCCGTCTCACCGACACGCAAATGTGAAGTCTTTATTTGCGCCCATGAGCTCGGCAAGCAGAGCAGCAGGAATGAAGCTAAGTAGCCGATTCTCAAGCGGCAGACGCGCCGTGTGATGTTTTTTCTAAGACCGGACCTCGCCAAGTCGTTCATGATTTCCTCGTACCGGCTATATGCGCGGCGGAATTCTAACTGGTTATGCTGCCGCTGATGTAAACTCTCGCACGCGCCGCACAGCATATCAGGAGACGGAGAGATTCCGCTTGCTTGAACGTATTTTTCACCTGAAACAAAACCAGACTACCGTGCGCCGCGAGTTGCTCGCCGGCTTGACCACTTTCATGACCATGGCTTACGTCGTGATTGTAAATCCGCAAATTCTTTCCGAAAGCGGGATGCCGGTGGATGGCGTTCTGTTTGCGACTTGCATTTCTTCCGCGGTCGCAACGCTGGTTATGGGACTCTGGGCGAATTATCCCATTGCGCTCGCGCCAGGAATGTCTCTGAACGCGTACTTCACGTATTCCATCGTGCTGGCGCGTGGCGTGCCGTGGAGGACGGCACTCGGAGTCGTATTTTTCTCTGGAGTGCTTTTTTTGTTGCTCACGCTGAGTAAGGTGCGCGAGCAGGTGGTCAACGCCATCCCGGATTGCTTGAAGTATGGAACGGCCGCGGGTATCGGATTGTTCATTGCGTTCATCGGCTTGCGCAACGCGAAGATGATCGTCGCGAATCCCGCAACTTATGTTGGATTCGGAAAGATTTCTGATCCGGAGGTTCTGCTAGCGGCGGCCGGCCTCGTGCTGATTTCCATTTTGATGGCTCGTCGCTTCAGCAGTGCCATCCTTCTTGGGATTATAGCTATCACTCTTGCGGGCATTCCGCTGGGGCTCAGTCACTGGCCTTCTCATTTCCTCTCACTGCCGCATCCGTCCGGCACCTTCCTGCAGCTCGACTTGCGGGCCGCAGCAAAAATCGGACTCGGCGACCTTATCTTTGTGTTTTTCTTTGTCGATCTGTTTGACAACGTGGGGACGTTGGTCGGAGTTTGTGAGGGTGGTGGTTTTCTCCGCGAAGGGAAACTTCCGCGAGCTAGTCGCGCGCTGATGGCCGATGCGATTGGGACGATGTTTGGCGCGCTGACCGGCACTTCCACGGTTACGAGCTACATCGAAAGCGCCTCGGGCGTCGCGGCGGGAGGGCGCACGGGCCTAGGCAATATCCTTATCGCGGCCTTGTTTCTCCTAGCCATGTTTTTTGCGCCGCTGGTCGCAGCGATTCCGGCTTATGCCACCGCTCCAGCGCTTGTTTTGGTGGGAGTGCTCATGTGCGGCGCTGTCGCGCGCGTCCGCTGGGATGATTTCACCGAAGCTTTCCCGGCGTTTCTCACGCTGGTGGCCACTCCGCTGACATTCAGTATCGCCACTGGGCTTAGCCTAGGCGTTTTGTCGTACACCTTCGTGAAACTCGGCAGTGGCAAACACCGCGAGGTGAGCCCGCTGATCTGGGTGCTCGCAGTTCTGTTCGTATTGCGTTATGCGTTTCTTGGTTCGGAATAGAGTGTCCGTTTTCCGGTCCGTCTATCTTTTGCGCGTGTAAACCGTGAACAAGCGAAGGGAGGAGCTTGCCTGACATTCGTGACAGTCGTCTTGCAATTCTCCGGTCGTCACCGGTTCCATTCGCACTTCGTAACCGAGCTCTTTATAGAGTTCCACGACTTCCTGGATGCGCTGCTCGTCCGCCGTGAAACGCCGTTGCCAACCTTCGGCAACAAGCCCAGGGTCCGGCTGCAGCTGAGCCTCGGTGAGAAACTTGCGGCTCGACTCATTAAGCAGGGTTTCAATTTTGACGAGCTTTTCCATGTGGTTTCACTAAGAATCAGCTCGGAGAGGCAATTTCAATGTTCTGACTGCTACGGTCGGGGATGGCATTCAGTTTCTGGAAGCGTCGCCGTGCAAGAATTGCCGCTCCAAGCGCATTCACGAATTGCACGAGATTCTCGGGAGGAACATTTACTTCCGCCTGAAGATGCTCGCGGACAACGCGTGCCATTGTTTCGAAGCGCAGGATGCCGCCGATGAGCGTGAATTCAGGCTCCATGCGCACGCGCTTCATCAACTGCACCGATCGGTCCACCAGTGAGGCAATCGCTCCATGCATGATGTCCGCAGGCGCACTGCCGAGTGACAATTGGTTGATCACTTCCGATTCCGCGAATACGGCGCAAACGCCGGAGATTGTGACGGGCTGTTTGGATGTGGCCACGAGCGGGCCGATTTCCGCGGTTCCGTAGCCCATGTAGCGCGCGGTCTTCTCCAGGAAGGCTCCCGTGCCGGCAGCGCATTTGTCATTGAGACGAAATGATTTCACTTTGGCGGATTCATCCAAGCGCGTGGCCTTCATAGTTTGGCCGCCAACGTCCAGAATCGTGCGCGTTCGAGGGAAGAAAAACGTCGCGCCGGCGGCGCTGGCAGTCAAGTCCGTCACATGAGCATCGCTGAAACTGGCCATGTGCCGGCCAAAGCCCGTGGCAACAACGTAGGAGACATCGTTCGCAAGGAGGCCTGCATCATTGAGAGCTTTTTCGTAAACTTGTTTTGAAATTTCAGCGAGCTTGAAGCCGGTATGGTTCAACGCGCGGCCGCGAATGGAGCCGTCGTCACCAACAATCACCGCCTTAGTGTATGTGGAGCCGACGTCGATTCCCGCGGTGAAAATCACGAGGGCCTCCCGACCGTGGCCGGCGCGCGTCCTGCCAAAACATGATCCAGGGCGAACAGAGCGGCCCCCAGAGCCCCCATAAAGTGCGAATCGTCACTGACGTTCAGCTTCGCCCCCAGTCCTTTTTGCAAAGCTTCGATCATTCCAATATTGCGCGCCACGCCGCCGGTGAAAGTGATCTCCTCTTCCACGCCAACGCGGCGAAGCAGTCCAATGGAGCGAGCCGCAATGGATTGATGGACGCCCTGAAGAATGTCTTCGATTTTCTTCCCTTTGCCCAGCCAAGCGAGAACTTCGGATTCCGCAAAGACCGTACAGGTCGTGCTAATGCGAACGGGCCGTTCAGCACGCAACGCTGTGGGGCCCAGTTGGTCCAAAGGGATATCAAGAGCGCTTGAAGCTGCACCGAGAAATCTTCCCGTGCCGGCTGCGCATTTGTCGTTCATGCAAAAATCCACGATTTCACCGGAGGCGCGGACGCGTATCGCTTTGGTGTCCTGCCCGCCCATGTCGAGAACAGTACGCGTGCCGGGGAACATGCGAATCGCACCGCGCGCATGGCAACTAATCTCCGTGACTTGCGCGTTACCAAAAGTGACACGATAGCGGCCGTAACCGGTGCCAATCACGTATTCAACTTCTTCTTCCTCGGCCTTTGCAGATTGCAAGGCCTTTGCGAAAGCTTGTTCCGCCGCGATGACCACGTTTGCGCCAGTGTCGATTAATGCGCGTCCGACGATGTTTTTCGCCTCGTCGATTACCACGGCTTTTGTTTGTGTGGACCCAACATCCACTCCCGCCGTGTAAGCCATCCTTCACTCCTTTTGCGGAGCATTCCCCTTGTTAGCGAGCCGCGGCCTCTTGTTGCCTGCGCGATGCCAGGCCTTCAAAGAAAGCATCAATCCGGTTTTTCATCTGCGCCTCGGTCACCACGCGGCGGTCCATCATGTCCGACTCAATAAACAGGCTCGGAATGTCGCGCGCGGCCATTAACGCACGCCGATTGTCGGCCATGCCGGTCGAAGTCGTCCGGCAGCTTTTCACTGGGTGATAGATGACGCCGTCCAGATGAAACGCGTCGACCATTTCGAGAATTGCGCGGTCTTGGTAAAACATGCTGTCCATGGCATCGCGCACGTTGATGAGTACGCCTTCCGCGAGGCTCTCGAGGGGACGCGCGAGATCGTATTCGAATCCGAGATTGGCCCCGCCGGATGCAAACCACAAATAAGTCGAGTGCACGAATGTTCCGCCCCATTGCGTGAAAAGTTCATTAAAGCGCCGAAAGATGGGGTAGCAGGGAACGCCAATGAAAGTGAGGCGATATTTTTCGTCGGTGAGTGTGCCAATTCGATGGGTGGCTTTGTAGGCCATCTCTTCCACGAGATGGTTGAAAAAGCGCGCACCTTCCGAAGCACCACGAAAACCGTTCGTCACGCCAAGATAAATCGTTCCGTCCGTGAGTGCGTTGAAGAGCGACGGGCGGCTTTTGTTGAACTCCAGAACCTGTTTCCAGCCGCGGGACATCTCGTTGGCGTAACCCATGCTTTCACGCAGCCGGTCAATATCGAACTTGATGCCCGTCACACGTTCGCAAAGTGAAATCAGTTCAGTGAGCTGCGCTTGCACGTAGCGGCGGTCATTCTCAAAATCCGGATCGCCCGGCCAGGTCTGCGTGCCCGCAGCGCGCGTCCCTGGCACATCGAGCGTGAAAATCGGGATGTTGTACATCCGCTCCCAAATTTCCGCCCACTTGATGTACGTGTTGCAGGCGTTGGTGAGCACAGCAAGGCCGGGCTTTGGAATGTGTCCCATGGGGTGCTCTCCGCCCCGCAGTTGCACCGCGACGTCTGCCTTTACATAGCCGCAAATGTCCGGCGAGTAGCCGTAATCTTCCGCTTGATTGAGATATTCATGTGCAACGTGCCGCACTGCCATCTGGAGAGAATTAATTTCCGGGAAAACGACCGGCAGATCGAAAGTGCGCAGTAGCTCGCACAAACTTCCCATGACAAAAACATAAGCGGCAGAACCGCCGGAATTTGCCGTGCGGTTTAGTTCAGAAAACCATTGGCGGAAAAGGTCCGCGCCTTCACGGTTTCCACGGCCCACCAAGCCTTGCTCGGTTTTTTGATCGCTCATCGCCGACTCTTCATCAACTGAAAAGAATATTTTCTGCAAATGTCTCCAACTGGATTTCCAGGTGTTCGAACGTGGTCATCTTTTCTTCAAATTCGCTGATAAAATACGGAATGCCGGCCTTTTCCAGTGCGTGTGCGTAGGCCACTTGCTCTTCGAGGCCCGGCTCGCACATTTTCGCGGCCGTCAGAATGGCGGCTTCCGCGCGCGAATTGCGAATGCGCTCCAGCAGCATCTTCTCCTTGGGTTTGCGAAGGTCATGCTGGACGGGACTGTAGCTGCTTTTTTCGAGATAAGCGGAAGCGAGGTTAAAAAGTGGATCGCCATCCAGCGCCACATCTTCCAGAATCCACCGCAAGCCGATGAGCAGGTCGTCGTCTACCACGTAACAAGACCGACCAATCGCGCGGATCAAATCGAGAGGGGGCTGTTCGCAGAAACCGCCTTCGAAAACGAGGCGAATCTTGTCCTGCTTTTTATTGGGACGAGCCGCGAGCATCGGCAGCACGGTTGCGAGTAGTTCGTTGTGTTCTTCTCGCGGGATCATTCCTCCGATGGCGACGAGGACGTACGCTTCATCAGCGGAGACGAGCCATGGTGTTTCCCGCTTGATTGCGTAAAGCTCGCGAATCAATTCGCGATTGTGGTTAAAGATCGCAATGGAATGGCGAAGGGCATCTTCTGTTACGGGATGCCCGGCAATCGCCTCAACACTCCGCTGCAAGCGGGCATATTCATTTCGCAGATAGGTGGATGCCGCGGGAGAATTTGCGTTTTGCGGCAGATACAAGATTTGACAGGGATACGGGAAATTGCGGCCCCAGACTGCTCCCAGGTTGCGGGCCGCATCGCAGATCGGATGCGTGACGAACATATCGAACTCCACCCGATTGCTGAGCGCTAGTTCAAGAGAGCTCTTTAAAATGGAGCAGAGGTAAGAGCCGAAACGCGAATCGGCTTGAACGGTCTCGATCTGCGCGCCACGAACTTTGAAAGGCAAAATTCCCGCTGCGTGAGCGATCTCTTCCGGAAAATAAACCTGAAAATGGCCGACAACCTTGCCGCCGGATTCGCGCCAGCGGCGCACCGTTGGAAATGTCACGTCTTCGAGCAGCTCGCGGCACTCATAGAGGATTTCCTCGAGCGGCTTCCCGCGCCAGGCGTCAAAGGTGCGAACCATGCGAATGACCTTCCAACTCCGTGCCTTTCAAAAGCTGTGACCGCAGACAATCCTCATTCGAACGAACGTTCTCAAAGTCACTTTGCGACCTTTTGCGGTTGTTCCACCCAAGGCGCAATCTCGCGGATCAACTCTTCACTCCATCGCGCCCCTTGCGCCAGACGCTGGCGCAGGCGCACGAAATCCACCTCGCGCTGATCTTTCGTTCCGTAGTGGAAAGCGCGGAAGCCCGCGTTTGCTTCCGTCATCATGTTGAGCGAAAGCCAGGCGCGATTACCCTCGCGATTCTTATCCCAATGCTGGAGCTTGTGCTTGCGGAGGCTCTCGATCGTTTTGATCAAACAGTCAGGCATAGTGTAGAGAAATTTCGTGCAGAGCCCCTCGACAGTTTCATCGAGCAACGAGAGGTCAACGGCGCCTTTGCCGAGGAGCGCCTTTCCTTCTTCGCGAGCCTGCCCGGTTTTCCACTCGCCAAGCACCATCCGGCCAAATTCATCGAGGGCCCGATCCGTAACGACCAGAGGATTCGCCACCCACTTTCCGTCGAGCCGTAGCGCCGGAACAATTTGCGTAAGCCCGCCGAGCGCATAAAATCGGTGCGCGCTCCACGTTTCGCAGAGAGTTCCGCTGGACATGGCGCGTTCAATGCCCACATACAAAGGCAGAAAATCCGTGCTTCCGCCGTCCGGAGCAGAGCCATGCTTCGGACCGGCTTGACTGAAGACCGCAAGATCGCTGGCAACTGAGAAATCACAGGCCATGCCGATTTCCTGGCCGCCGCCAACACGCATGCCATTCACGCGGCAGATCACAGGCTTGTCGCACTGCAGTACGGACGTCACCATGTCGTTGAACAGCCGCATGTACTGGCGGTATTCCGCGGGCGCACCAGCGTAGCGCTCGGCGTACTCACGTGTGTTTCCGCCGCTGCAGAAAGAGCGCGTTCCTGCGCCGGTTAAAACCACAGCCACTGCGGCGCGGTCATTGCTCGCTTCACGCAGCGCCAGGATGATCTCCTTGGCCATAGAGGTGGTGTAACTGTTGAGCTCGCTGGGATTGTTCAGAGTGATCCAAACGTTGTGCAGGCCTTCTACTGCCTTGCCAGCGCGGTCCCGCGCCGGTTTTCTTTCGACCAAAATTTCGAATGGAGAACTGGCTTCGACAAGGTTGTGATTCGTCAAGTGGTTGTTTCTCATAACGCTTTTCTCGAATTGTGATTCGGCTGCAGAATGACGCGCCGTCTCAACGAATGATTGGCTACAGCCTCAAGAATGGCGGGTGCTTCTACCAGAGGGTGGATTTCGATGAAGGGATTCAGTTTGATTTTGCCCTCGAGAACCATCCGGAGCGCAGCAGGATAATGTTCCGGGGGACAGCCCCAGTTGCCACGCGCGGTCGCGTCGAAAGCCATCAGATTGGAGAGGCGCAGCTCGACCGGCTTTGGTGTGAAACCAACCACTCCCAGGTAGGCTCCGTGGTCCAGCAAGTTGAAGGCAGTAGTTTGCCCCGCGGGCGTTCCGCTCATTTCGAAAATCTTCAGGCCAATGCCTTTACGACCTGAGTTCTTGGCGAAGTCGCGGACGGCTGCCTTCAACCCCTTAGGATCTGTAGTGCTTGCATTCAGGACCAATCCCGCGCCATGCTGCCCAACGAGCTCCAGGCGCCACTGGTCCACATCAATAGCTGCGACGGCAGCGCCCATAGCAGCAGCGATCTGTACACCGAACCCGCCCACGCCCCCCACCCCAATAATGACAGCCACATCGTCTGGACCTAGCCCAGACCGCCGAATCGCCTCATACGGCGTAGTCACGGCATCGGCAACGACCGAAAGCATCTCGAGAGAAATGCCGAACGGAAGCTGCTCGGGGACGGCGCAGAGCCCGCGAGCAGGTACGCGCACATGGGTAGCAAAACCACCGTCTCCATCGTTACCCGGCATGAACTGCTGGCGGCACACTGTTTTTCGCCCTGCCCGGCACGCTGCGCACGCGCCGCAAGGGATTACCGCCGGAACGATTACGGGGTAACCCTGCCAGTTACCGGCGGATTCCCCGGCAGCGACCACTCGCCCTGAGATTTCATGCCCCAAAATGAGCGGAAGAGAGTGACGCGTGGGCACACCGTCGTAGGCGAACCCGACATCCGTGTGGCACACGCCGCAGCCGGCAACTTCGACGATCACTTCTTCGGGACCAGGTGCAAGAGAAGCAAGCTCGCGCCTTTGCAAAAGGCGTTTTGGCGCCTCCAGTTGGAAGCCATATCCTCCTTGAACGCTCGCCACCTTGACCTCTCCGCACGCGAATCCGCGCTCGTCTTCGGGGCAAGTTAACCTTGAATCTCACAGGAGGCAGTGACGGCAATCACAGGCTTTCGTGACCATCGCACATTAGGGTCACTTAGGCTCAGAAGTGCTGCCGGTTAGGAGGAGGGGGCTCGCGAAAATATAAAGAAGATACGGATAGGGATGACTACGGCCCAACAGGGAAGGGCTTGTATCGCCTCGACCACCTAAGTATTTGCTCGGATTTAGACGCATGGTGCCGGGGGCCAGAATCGAACTGGCTACGCCCGCCTTTTCAGGGCGGCGCTCTACCAATGAGCTACCCCGGCAGCATTAAGTCATTCAATTCTAGGGTTGGCCGAAAGAAGAGTCAAACAAGGA
>JAWOLO010000103.1:0-8122 GCA_033853375.1 Terriglobia bacterium | reverse complement strand
ATGAATCACGAAGCACTTAGAGCTTCCAGCGAACGGACGTGCATATCAAATCTCTACCGGCGAATCATTTTTGCAGGCGCGATGCTTAGCGCTCTCTTCTTCCTGGCGTCGTGCGCGACGAAACAGGCTTCCGGGCAGCACGCGACCATTCAGATGCGCGATGGCACGACGCTAACCGGCACGGTCACCGGGACCTCGTCGTCGGGAATCACTCTGGCCGGCGACGACAACACCACGCATACGATCCCGATGGCGCAGGTGAAATCCATCGAGTATGACGATATGGCAGCAGCACAAACTTCGGCACCACAAGCTGGAGCAACACCAGCTGGAACAACGCCGACACGACGCACAGCGGCCCGGGCGGCGTCCGACGCAGTGCACGAACGTCACTACCATCCGACGCAGGCCCAAATCCGCACCAAGACATACGTTGTGCCTGCTGGCACGCAAGTGTCCGTTCGCACTGAAGACACGATCGACTCAGCTAAAGCCGCCGAAGGGCAGACCTATGCGGCCGAAGTGGCCGACGATGTTCTCGACGCCGACGGTAATGTGGTTATTCCTCGTGGCTCAAACGCACAGATCGTCATCCGCTCGGCTTCGAAAGGCGGAAAAATCCGTGGCGCCTCCGATCTCGTGCTGGACCTGCAGTCGATTTCGGTAGAGGGTCAGGAATACCTGGTTAGCACTACCGACCTGCAGCAAAAGGGCAGGCAAGGGGTTGGCGCGAACAAGCGCACCGCCGAAATGACAGGCGGTGGAGCTGCCCTTGGCGCGATTATCGGCGCCATTGCGGGCGGCGGGAAAGGCGCTGCGATCGGAGCGGGCGCCGGCGCAGGGGGCGGCGCATTGACGCAGATCCTGACCAAGGGCGGGTCGATCAAGGTGCCTGCGGAAACGGTGCTGAACTTTCAGCTCGACAAGCCGGTCCGAATCGTTGAAGCAAAGTAACTCAGCGCACGGCTTCGACCTTGCGCTGCATCATTCGGTGCGGAGGGCGAGGATGGAGTCGATGGAAGAAGCTTTGCGCGCGGGCAGGTAGCCGGCGACGAAAGCAACGGCGAGAAGCAATAGACACGCGGTCGAAATAGTGGTCAAGTCACTGGGAGAAAGTCCGAAGAGCATACTGGCGATGAGCCGAGTCGCGGCAAGGCCAGAAGGAATGCCAATTGCAATGCCGAATAGGGTCAGCGTGAGGGTTTCGCGCAGAATCATCCAACGAACACTTCCCTGCTGCGCGCCGAGCGCAACTCGGACACCGATTTCGCGCGTGCGGCGGGTGACGCCGTACGACATCAATCCGTAAAGGCCGATCGAGGCAAGCAACAAAGCAAGAGCCGCAAAGAAACCGGACAGCAAAGCGATGACGCGCTCGTTGACCAGAACGCGACTCACCATTTGGTCCACCGTTCCCGTGCGAATGGGGTATTCGTGACCCAAAGACTCGATCTCTTGGCCGACGGTCTTTGCCAGCGCTTCAGGCTTTCTCTCGGTGCGCACGTAGAGATCGCCCCATGGCTCCGGGTATTGAAGGGACGAAAGGTAAACGATCGGCGGGGCGGCGTCGCGCGGCTCCAAAATCCGGGCGTCCTCGGCAACACCCACGATCTCGAGATCCTGGAATTCCGGCATGAAGCCGAAGCGAATATGCTTTCCGATGGCGTCTCCATGGACAAAAAGGCGTTCGGCGAAGCTCCTGCTCACGATGGCGAGATGGGGGTGGTATCCGTCGTCGGCCACTTCGAAATCGCGGCCCGCGATCAAGCGGATGCCTAAAGTTTTGAAGAAACGGGGCCAGATACTCATGCCACTCGCCATGATGCGAGCGCCGGTATTTGGATCTTCCGACGTGGGCGAAGCCGTTTCGCGCCAGCTTTGCGGGCTAGGGATGGAAATGTCCGCAAAGCCTACCGAATACACTCCGGGTATGTTGGAAATGCGTTCGACCAGCTGTTTGTGGTAGCTATTCACGTCCAGATTCTGAAAGCCGCCCGGCCTGGCATAGGGAATAATTTCGAGCAGATTGTCCTTGTTAAAGCCGAGGTCGAGGGAGCGTAATTCCTGGAAGGTTCGAACCAAAAGTCCCGCGCCCAACAAAAGGACGAGGGAAAGAGCCACCTGTGTGACGATTAGCGCCTTTCCCAAGTTACTGGCTCCGCCCGGCAAGCTTCGGGGACCTTGCTGCAGAACAACGGCCGGCTCTTGACGCGAGGAGTGCCAAGTCGGCGCGAGGCCAAAGAGAATTCCTGTAACCACACCGACAAATAAAGCGATGGAAAGCACGCGCAAATCCGGGCGCAAGTCCAGAGAGACGGTGCCCTCGGTCATGAAGGCCACGAGGAAGCGGCTTCCCCAATAGGAGAGCGCGAGACCGAGGAGGGCGCCGCTGAGAGATAGCAACAGGCTCTCGGTAAGTACCTGGCCGGCAAGGGCCCAGCGGCTCGCGCCAATGGCTACACGAACGCTCATCTCCTGGCTGCGAGCCGCGGCGCGCGCCAGCAGGAGATTCGCGAGGTTCACGCAAGCACCCCACAAAATCAATCCGACCATTCCAGCGAGAACGTAAAGCGGACGAGAAAATTGCGCGCGCAAATCCCTGGCGAAGCCCGTTCGAAAGGGCGAGACATCCAAGCCCATGGAAAGGAATGTTTGGCGGCGAAGACCGGGCGTTTCTGTGGAAGCCGTGGCCAGAAGAACTTCGGGCCAAAACGTCCGAAGCTGCGCGCGAGCCTGCTCGATGGTGATGCCGTCCTTCAGCCGCCCGGTGAGACGAACCCAGAGCACCGCGCGGTTTTCTAGACTTAACCTGTTGCCCTCTACGGATGGGTAAGCGGTGATAGGGATGGTGACGTCAGGTGGCTCGCCGGGTGTCAGGCCTGTAAACCACTTTCGCGTGACACCAATGATGGTGAAGGGCTGGCCTTCGATGCGCACTTGTTTCCCAAGGACATCGGGCGCGGCACCGAAGCGCCGTTGCCAAAATTCGTAGCCAATCACAGCGACTTGCGAAGTTGAGCCTGCGTGAGGATTTACGTCTTCCAAAGTAAGCAAGCGGCCCAGGAAAGGAGTCACGCCAAGCTCCGAGTAGTAATTCCCTGTGACCGCAAGAATGTCGCCGCGCGCGAACACGCCGCTTACTTCCACATTGGAAATGACGGCCTCAGACCAGCCAAGCAAACCGGAAAAGACGCGCTGACCGCGGTCGAGTTCCCCGTACATGGGATAGGAGAAAGGGATTTTTTCGCCGTGGCGGACAACCGAAAGTTCGACGAGGCGTTCGGGGTGAAAGACTGGAAGATCGCGAAGCAACAAGGCGTTGATGAGGGTAAAGATGGCGATGTTCGCGCCAATGCCCAGAGCAAGCGAAAGAATGGCGACGCCGGTAAAGCCGGGATTCTTACGCAGGGCGCGCAGGGAGTAGCGGAGATTTTGCCAAAGGTGGAGCACGATAATTCACTCCAGAGCGTATCTGGGCGGCTCTCCACGTTTACGCCAAGTAGGGGTTGGTCTTCAAGTGCCGTTTTTGAGCAGCTTTGGGGACGCGCTGAAGCGCGCCCCTACAGAATCTGGGCTTATAATTAGCCGCTATGGACAACAAGCAAATTGCGCGCATTCTGCGGGATACGGCGCAGCTTCTGGAAATTGATGGCGCGATCATTGGGCGCTATCGAAGTTATGAAAAAGCCGCCGAGTTGATTGACAGCTTGCCGGAATCGATCGAGCAACTGGTCAAAGAGCCGGAAAAGCTCGAGGAGTTGCCGGGAATCGGCGAGCGCATGGTCGAGCATCTTCAGGAAATCGTGAAGACTGGCGACTATTCTCTGCGTAAGAAGCTATTGAAAAAATATCCGGCGACGATCTTGGACGTGCTGCAATTGCAATCGCTGGGGCCGAAGAAGGTGGCGTTCCTGTGGTCGCATTTTAAGGCGGCCACTGTCGCGGACGTGGAGAAGCTTGCCAGAGAGCAGAAGCTCCGCGACTTGCCGGGCTTCGGCGAAAAAAGTGAACAAAATATTTTGAAGGCGGTGGAAGTTTTCAAGAAGTCCACGGGACGGTTTCTGATCAACACGGCGGAAGCAGCAGCGCTCGCGCTTGCAGAACACATCAAAAAAGCGGGCAAGGGAGTGGATTCGGTGACGCCAGCCGGTTCGCTGCGGCGCGGGAAAGAAACCGTGGGCGATCTGGATTTGCTAGTCACGCTGGCGGATGGATTCACGTCGCAAAAGCATGTGGACAGTCTCTCCGAGCACATTCTGAAGTTTCCGGACATCGATCAGAAGCTGGCGCATGGAGAGAACAAAGTCAGCTTCACGCTGACGAATGGATTGCAGGTGGACGTGCGGCTTCTCGAAAAAGAAAATTTTGGTGCGGCGCTGATGTATTTCACCGGTTCGAAGGAACACAACGTGGCGCTGCGCGGGCGCGCAAACGATATGGGACTGACGCTGAATGAATATGCGCTGGCGACGTTAAAGGGCGAAAAGCCTGTAGCGGGGCGAACGGAAGAAGAGATTTACGCCAAGCTCAACGTGGATTACATTCCGCCGGAGCTGCGGGAAAACACCGGCGAAATCGCTGCCGCGGAGCACCACAAGCTGCCCCACTTACTAACGCTGAAGGACATCAAAGGCGACTTGCAGATGCACTCAACGGCAAGCGACGGGAAAAACTCGATTGAAGAGATGGCGGAGGCGGCCCGCAAGCTGGGGCACGAATACATCGCGATCACGGATCATTCGAAAGCCGTGACCGTGGCGAATGGGCTCGACGAGAAGCGCGCGGCGGCGCACATCAAGAAGATTCATACGCTGAGCGAAAAAGAATTGGGGATTCGTGTGCTCGCTGGCGCGGAAGTGGACATTCTCAAAGACGGAGAGCTGGACTATTCCAACGAAATTCTCGCGCAGCTCGATGTTGTGGTGTGCTCGGTGCATTCGCACATGAATCTGGACCGCGCGGGAATGACGGAGCGCTATCTTGCGGCCATTGAGAACCCTTATACGCAAATCATCGCACATCCCACCGGACGGCTCCTGCTGCGCCGCGATGCTTTCGACTTTGACATGGAGAAAGTCCTGGACGCTTGCGCGAAACACGGCGTGACCATGGAATGCAACTCGTATCCGGACCGCCTGGACTTGAAGGACGTGTATTTGCGGATGTGCAAAGAGCGCGGCGTGAAAGTGGTGATCTCGACGGACGCGCACACGACGACGAATCTACCCTTTATCCGCTACGGCGTGACCATGGCACGGCGCGGCTGGCTCGAGAAAAAGAACGTCATCAACACCCTGCCCTGCGAGGAATTTCTTTCGGCGCTTCGGCCAAAGCCAGGAGCCGCCGGCAAGAAGCACGCGGCAAAGGGGCACCAGTAGAGAAACCGGGGTGTCGGGTACGGAACATTTGGTTTGTCAATTGCGTACCATCTGACAGAACGCCGAACGCTGTTGTTACGGAGGAGACTGCACATGAAAGTTCTTTTGCGCCGGTCAAGCGCCTATCGACTGGGATTTGCTTGCGCAGCTGTTTTGGCGGCGGGGCTTACGGCGCCACAAGCTGTTCGGGCCGAGGAAGTGACCAAGTCGTTTACCGTTTCCGGACGTCCGAATGTGCGTGTGGAAACGAACGACGGTAGCGTGCGGGTGACGTCCGGAGACGCCAAACAGGTGGAGTTTCGCGTCGAATATCAGGGCTACGAATTGGGCAGGAATCTGCGGGTTGATGCGCGGCAGGACGGTGACAGGGTTGAATTTATTGCACGCGTGACCGGGCACTGGGGCATCAATTTTGGCTGGGGCCATAACCGGCGGCTGCACATTGAGGTGCGTATGCCGCAACAGGGCGATTTGCAGGTGGATACGGGCGACGGGGCGGTGGAAACCAGCGGCATAAGCGGAACGATCAATGTGCATACGGGCGACGGTTCGGTGAAGGCCAATTCTCTCGAGGGCACCATTGATCTGCATACCAGCGACGGCGGCATCACCGTGGATACGTTGAAGGGGAACATCCGGCTGCGCACGGGGGACGGGGGGATCGAGGCGCGCGATTTGGATGGCAGAGTTGAGGCGGACTCCGGAGACGGGCATGTGCGGCTGGCAGGAAGGTTTGAGGCGCTCAATGTAAAGACGGGCGACGGGAGCGTAGATACGAGGGTGCTCCCCGGCTCCAAGATGGCTGCCGACTGGACGCTGCGCACCGGCGACGGCAGTGTGGATCTTGCTCTCCCTGCCGACTTTCAGGCGAACATTGATGCCACAACCGGCGACGGACACATCAGCATGGGCGTTCCGGTAACCGTCGAGGGAACATTCAGCAAGTCCGAGTTACGCGGCAAGATGAATGGCGGGGGCCAAACGCTTACGATTCATACCGGCGACGGCTCCATTCGGCTGACAAAGACCTAATTTGGCCTCATCTGAAATCGCTAGTAATCAAATGATGGCTCCGCTGCGCGGCTCTGCAGAGGCGCGAAGCCGCTGCACTGAGCCTATCTCAAATTAGACGGTACCAGTACAGGAGGTGCAGGAAATTTGTGTCAGCTTGTGTCCTGCTTCCGTCACATACTGGATAAGGTCACTCGAACGCAATCCATTGAAAATTCAAGCTGTTAGGACCTGGCGACAGAGTTGCTCTCTCCTGAACAAGACCAGGAGATTCCCTTGATCGTTATCGTCTTGCTCGCCGCGATACTGATGTTGGTAGGAATAACCGCTGTTAGCGCGTTGGATTTCACGGACAACAAGCGCCGCTGAACTCGCCCCATAACACTTTTTTTCCTCGTCGGGTCTTTTCGGCAGCAGCCAGAAGTACCTTCCTTCTTGCTTGTTTGCATTACATCCTAGACAAAAAAGGCGGCGAAGTGGTCGCCGCCTTAGGTTACGAAGACAAGTTTTGGAGACGCGCCTACCTGCCGCAGGCGGGCTCCCCTACAAGGAAAAGCCTACGGAAGAGTGAGCGTAAAGCCTTCGCGCACGATGGCCGCTTTTTCCGTTCCTTGGTAGCGGTAGATCACCACCAGGATTTTATCCGCGCCGACGGCCGGGTCGCCGCCCATGGCGCTGTTGGTCACGACAACACTGATCTGGCCATCGCGCATTCGGCTGCGAAGCAGTTCCGTCACGTTGACCGTGCTTCCCTGCCAGCCGTAGTACGCGCGGACGATACGAACGCTATTCGGGTCCTCTTGATACGGCTGGTATTGTTGCTGATACTGGCCGCCATAGTTGGCAGGGCGATCGTTCCACTCATCGCGGCGTTCCTCGCGCGCGACGTTGAACATGCCGGCGTCGACAAAGCCGCCTTCTCTGAAGTCGAATTCGCGCTCTTCGTTTCTGCGGTTTCTGGCCCAGATGCGCAAGTGTTTGTCGGCGCCGACGGCCGGATCGCCGCCCATGGTTTGATTGTTCACCGCGACGCGGCCGTTCACGCCGCCGCGACCGATGAGGTCCTTCACGATGTCCGTGACGTCGTTGTGCTGCGCCCGCGTGCCGTACTCAGCGCGCACGATCGTCCAGACGTCATTCTGGGCGCTCGTCGGCGCGCTGAAGAAAGTAATCGTTGCGGCGACGAAAACAGCCGCAAGCACAAAGATTGCATAGCGAGTGGAAAGCTTCATTCGAGACTCCTCCGTGGCGGAACCCCTCCGCCTCATTCCCTTCAATCTAAGCCAGAACGGGGCACACGAGGCGTCTAAAGGGAGAACGATTGTCCTAATCGTCTATACCCTAGTGGGGCAAACTCCACTTGCTGACAACTAATGGGTCTCAGCTTTCTGCCCACCTCGGAGCGTGCTAACACAAACAAATATCCGGCATACTTCTGCGCAGCTGCGTCGTCGTGTGGAACACACCTTTGCTCAAACCCTTCGTAATCCTCCGGCACGGGGCATAACGCTGGGGAATGAGGAGAGGTATCCCGAAAGGTCACCAGGATTGTTCCCTTGGGGATGACACAGTGGAAACCACTTGTAAATGGGGCATGCCAGTGAAGGAGTCCGTCAGTTTCAATATCTTCCGTCACCTCGAAACGGGCGCCTTTGAGTACATGCTCCACAATGTTCAAAATTCTTCTACGCTTTTATCGGATTTGCAAAATGGAGGCGGTTCCCTCATCATTA
>JAWOLO010000102.1:0-4096 GCA_033853375.1 Terriglobia bacterium | reverse complement strand
TGGACCATCGCGCAAACGCAACTCGGCCGCGGCACCGCCTGGTCCTGCATTGCTCACGCAAATCCCGATCTTCAAGACGCCAACCTGATCCACGAAGGCCAAGTGCTACTCGTCCCCTCCTCCTGCTTGCGCTGAGCACTACTAAAAAGAGATTCTCTTCGTATCGAAAGAGCCTTGTTGTTCGCGACTCCACCCGGAAGTTAGGCAGACAAGTTTTGCCGAGCCGAACCTTCCGTATTCAATAGGTATCTTCAAATTTCTGGAGCAGCCGGCCTGAGCTAACTGGCGCCGCCAAGCTGGCTTTGTATAAGTAGCTGATTCAAGGCATTTTCTTTGAGACGCTTTCCCCCGTTCTCTGGCATGATGATTGCCACCAGCCAGGGGGGGCCGTGTGGAACCTAGGGGATGGGGCCCTTCTGCAATCATTTAGTTTCAGTTCCAAGGAAAAAACCGTGCTCGTTCCGGCGGTGCTGTTCTCCCAGCAGGCCACGGAATCGGTTGAGAGAGCGCTCACTTTCATCTGATTGAGTCTGATTAGACTCTTAGGAGGAACAGCAATTATGAAGGTTGTCGCAATCAGGTCTTTGCTTCAAAATGTATGCGTCTCGGTTTTCCTTTCGTTTCTTCTTATTTGTACTCTAACGATTCCTGCCGTGGCGCAATCCACCGGCAGCCTAAATGGCGTTGTTACCGACGCCACGGGGGCCACAGTTCCCAATGCCAAGGTCACGGCAACCAATAAGGCTACTGGAGTTTCCTCCACTACGCAGACGGATAGCGCTGGCGCTTACCTGTTCCCCTCCCTGCAGATTGGAATCTACCGTCTCGAAGTCATTGCCACAGGCTTCCAAAAGGCCGTGGTCACCGATCTTGACCTTCCCGTCGCTACTTCCGTTACTCGGAACGTCCAGCTCAAAATTGGCGAAGCCTCGGTAACCGTCGAGATTACGGCCGACGCGGTGGTCCTCGATACCACCACGAACAGTATGGGGCAAGTCATCAACGATAAGTACGTCCAAGACGTTCCCTTGAATGGCCGCCACTTTACCGACCTCAGCCTGCTGACTCCCGGCACTATCACGCCCCCTGCCAATGGCTTCCTGTCCTTTCCGCTCCGTGGTCAAGGCTCTTTCGGCGTCAATACCGCGGGGCAGCGCGAAGACACGACCAACTGGTTGGTCAACGGCATCAACCTGAACGATCCGGTGCAAAACCAAATCACCTTCCAGCCGCCGATTGACACTTTGTCGGAATTCAAAATCGACAACTCGGCCTTTCCCGCCGAGTACGGGCGAAACTCTGGCGCCATTGTCAACATGGCCACCCGCTCTGGAACCAACACCTATCACGGCGAAGCCTTTGAATTTATTCGCAACAACGATCTCGACGCGCGCAACTTTTTCAATACCGTCCCGACCCCCCAGGCCCCTTTCAAACGCAATGATTTTGGCGCCAGCTTTGGCGGACCCATCAAAAAGAATAAGGCTTTCTTCTTTTTCGCCTATGAGGGTTTGCGCCAGCACCAGAGCTTAACGGTCACCAGCACAGTTCCAAGCCAGAACCAGACCGCTACTGTTACCTCGCCCGCAGTCGCCAGTCTCATCACACTTCTCCCTGCTGCCAATTTCCATCAGGCCTCGGATGCATCCACAGCTCAGGCTGACTGGACGGGTTTCACCGGAGGCACAGTTGCCAATGTGAACCTTAACCAAGGCTCTGCCGATTTTGACTTCGACCTTCGCACACAGGATCGCATCCACGGCTATTATGTGGTTCAAAAGGACCTTCGCGAAGAACCGACGGCGGGCGGCGCTATTGGCGCTAATGTCCCCGGCTTTGGTGATACACGCGAAGGCTTCCGGCATCTTGGAACAATAAGTGAAGACCATACCTTCGGGCCGACTCTTGCCAATACGATTAGGATCGGATTCAACCGCATCCACCTGACATTTCTTCCAAACGGTTTCTTGGACCCTGCGAAGTTCAATATCGCTATGCCGGCAGGCTCTCCGGTCGCCACAGGCTTGCCCTTTATCAACGTCGCAGGCACCCTGGGTTTTGGTGGACCAACGAACGAGCCGCAAGGCCGCGGCGACACCACTGGTGTTTTGAACGACACCTTGAGTTGGCTCAAGGGCCGGCACACCTTCGCCTTTGGAGGAGAGATTCGCCGCGCCTATAACAACAACATTGCGGAGAACATTGGAAGCTTCACTTACACCACGATGGCCAATTTTCTGGCGGACAAAGGCAACGCATTCACCGATCAATTGGGCGCGGGAAACGACAAAATTCTACAGCCTGCTTACGACGCCTTTGCCCAGGACAGCTTCAAATGGAAGCCCAACTTCACTCTTAACATCGGCCTCCGCTATGGCTGGAACTCAACCCCATCGGAAGCAGCGGGCCGCTTCACCAATTTCGACGCAGCGAACGGCACTTTAGTCTCGGCTTCTCAGCCTTATCACACGAACAACAAGAATTTCCAACCGCGCATTGGGTTCGCCTGGGATCCCTTTAAAAGCGGTAAGACTTCCGTTCGTGCCGCCTATGCCATCATGACCCAGGCGCCAACCACCAACATCATTACTGGCCTGAGCTCCAATCCCTTGTTCGCCATTCCACTATCCCTCGGCTCGTCAACCAACAGCATCACCATGGAGAACCCATTCCCAGCAGGAACCGGCATCAGCTTAGGCCCCTTCGCAATTAACCCGAATTTCGACAACAGCTATGTTCAGGACTGGAACCTGACCATTCAGCGCCAACTCAGCTCCACTCTTGGCGTGGAGGTTGCTTACGTGGGCGTTAAGGGCACGCACTTGCAACTTTCGGAAAACATTAACCAGCCATTTGTCACTGGCGGCTTCTACGGAACAACGCGTCCATTTCCCACACTTCCGCTGACCAGTGCCGTTATTCCGGCTCAGTGCGCTCCCCCCAACCCAGCGTGCCCCATCGGCAACTTCAACCAGGTGAACAGCGTTGGGAATTCCAACTATAATGGACTCTGGGCGACCGTGAATAAGCACTTCTCTCACGGTTTGCAGTTCCAAGGCTCTTACACGTTTTCTAAGTCTCTGGACTACAACTCTCTCTCAACCGGGGAAAGCCTGGTTCTCCAAAACGCTTACAACCCGCGCGGCGATTATGGACTTTCGGAATTTGACGTGCGCCACCGCTTCGTTCTCAGCGGCTTCTATGAACTGCCTTTCAGGGCGAACCGCCTCGTCTCCGGCTGGCAGTTCGGAGTCACACAGCAAGCACAAACCGGAAGCCCGATTAACCCGACTCTAGCTATTGGTCCCGGCCCGGGGATCACGTTGACGGTCCGACCGGACATTACTGGATCAATCCAAACCACCGGGAATCCTTCGCAATGGTTCGCGAACAAGGCTCTTTTCGTTTCTCCTTGCGTGGCCGGCGTATGTCACCCTGGCGACCTCGGTCGCGATTCCATAAGCGGACCTGGTTTCTTGAACACCGACTTCTCGGTAACCAAGAACACGAAGGTCACTGAAAGAGTTAACCTCCAGTTTCGGTCGGAAATGTTCGATCTCTTAAATCATCCGAACTTCGGCAACCCGGTCCTGACCGTTACCAGCAAATCGTTCGGCACTATTCAAAGCACGCGCTTCCCAACCGGCGACTTCGGTTCTTCGCGCCAGATTCAATTTGCTCTGAAACTGATATTCTAAAATTCCTGACCAACTCTAATTCTCAAAAGGGCGGGCTTCGGCCCGCCCTTCTTGTTTCCAGACTCGGTTTCTTTCCTGGATGCGCAAGCGCTGGCTAATACGACCGGGCCTCAAGCCGTGGCAGGCTTCGGCTGATGCACTTTCACTGGACCCAGGTCCGGCAAGAATGCCGTCAGGATACCAATCGCCGGAAGGTACGCGCAGACGTGGTAGACGAAATCAATGCTCGTGAGATCGGCGAGCTTGCCTAGAATCGCCGCGCCGACTCCGCCCATGCCAAACGCGAAGCCGAAAAACAGTCCCGACACCGCGCCGATTCTTCCCGGCATGAGTTCTTGCGCGTAGACCAAAATCGCCGAGAATGCCGACGCAAGAATCAATCCGACCACCACGCTCAG
>JAWOLO010000101.1:0-3649 GCA_033853375.1 Terriglobia bacterium | reverse complement strand
CGAAAGGCAAAGTCGTGCGGAAACTCTCGAGCAAGAAAGCCGCGGAAGGTGCCTCGCCGGAGGAAGAAGAATTCGGCATCTCTCGGCCGGGAGAAAAGCTGCCTGCGGAAGAAGGGCTTAACCGGTTCGTTTGGGACATGCGCGACGAAGCTCCAGCCCGTGTGCCCGGAGCGGTGAGCTGGGGCGGGAGGCCAAGTGGCGTGCTGGTGGTGCCGGGAACCTA
The DNA here is from genome assembly GCA_033853375.1 of Terriglobia bacterium. GTDB lineage: Bacteria > Acidobacteriota > Terriglobia > Acidiferrales > UBA7541 > Acidiferrum. Next base: position 3,426 of record JAWOLO010000101.1, on the reverse strand, counting down.
CCAGATCAAGTTGACGGTGGGCGGCAAGTCGCTGACGACTTCCGCGGAGATTCAAAAGGATCCCCGCGTGAACGTCTCGCAAGCGGACCTGGAGAAGCAATATGAGCTGGCGGCGCGCATCCGTGATCGCGTCAGCGCGGGGCACGAAGCGGTGAATCAAATACGCAGCCTGCGAGAGCAACTTGACGGGCTGAAAAAGCGGCTAAATGGCGACACGGGAGCCAAAGCCGTGCTGGATTCCGCGGACGCGCTGAAGAAGAAAATCGACGCCGTGGAAGAGAAAATCATCCAGCCCAAATCCAAGAGCGGAGAAGATCCGCTGAATTATCCGATTCAGGTGACGGACCAAATGATGGCTCTGCAAGGGACTGTCGAAAGTGCGGACACAGCGCCCACGGCGCAGTCCTACGTGGTTTTCGACGAGCTGAATGGAAGGCTGGAGACACAATTGACGACATGGCACGAGATTCAATCCAAAGACCTCGTAGCTTTGAATGAACTGATGAAGAAGAACAATGTGGAGGCCATTGCGCCGGCAGCGGAGAAAACCAAGGTTGCGGCAGAGTAAGAGGTGGCCGTGCGGCGGTCACGAATCTTGAGAAGCGGTGGAACGCTTCGCGTATTTCCATTCCAACAGGAACGCGAGGCAGGTTCCGACGCAGACCAAGGACCATAATAAATTCGCGTTCATGCGAGCGATACGGACATCGTTCAACAGAAAGGCAAGCCCTGCGAGAAGAAACAGTGGCGCGGTAATCGCGCAGTGAAACGAGCGATTCTTCCGCCAGTTGGCGATGCAACCGATCCCGGCGGCAAGAAGAATGGTGGCTGCCGACTGCCACTGCAGAGGATACCAATACAGGCCAGCTATACCCAAAATTCCCCACGCAACCAACGAAGCGGCGAACCAATAACAGATGGCGGCCGGTGAAGTGCAGCAGGCTTCTCTGCTCTCAGTCATATTCGTGGCCACAAGGGCTCCGGAAGCTACACCCTGGAGTATAGTCCAGAGTCAAGCATTCGCTTCGGTTTGACAGAAAGGCTAGTTGCGTCCGCAGGCTGAGGCACGATCGAGGAGCAGTTAGCGTTCGCGGGCGTTCTGCGTGAGTTTTGCGGCGCGTTCGAACTCCAGTTGAGCTTCGTTGAAACGGCTAAGCTTGAAGAAAAAGTCACCTCGCACACTGGGCAAAAGGTGGTTGGCCTTGAGAGAGGGTTCCGAAGCGAGGTTGTCGATGAGCTCGAGTCCCGCGGCCGGGCCAAAGGTTATCGCCACGGCCACCGCGCGATTCAGCTCCACGACCGGTGAAGGAGTCAGTTGTGCAAGCGCGTCGTAGAGCGCGACGATGCGGTGCCAGTCTGTTTCTGAGGTTGTGCGCGCGCGGGCGCGACACGCCGCTATCGCGGCTTGCAAAGTGTACGGGCCAAGCGCGCCGCCAAGCGAAGCCGATTTGATCGAAGCCCCCCCGCCAGGCTGCCGAGTCCTAGGATGGTAAGAGCAGTTCCCGTGACGAAGCTCATCCTTTGCCGCCATTCCTTTTGTGTCGCCATGATTGCCTCCTGAGCGTTTTTCCCGATTCTGTATATATGTCGAAGGAAGAGCGTCGAAATGGACAGGGAGGGCAGGTTTGAGGAGGAATCTAGGCTAACTCTCGATGGTTCTGCGACTTCGGAAGAATGAACCTTCCCTGAGGTAGGATTCCTGAGGACCACAGTGTTTCTTCTTGACAATCATGCCGCAGGCGTACATCTTGGTTGGCTTTGCCCCCTCTTCCTTTTCAGGCAGTGAGAGGGACGGAGCGAACGAACCCCAAAATGAAAAAGGTCAGGCTCTGTTTCCACGATCGCTGCTTTGATGGCACCGCATCCGCCGCTCTCTTCTACCGTTTTTACCGTGAGAAATTTGATCAGAACGCCGAATTTGCCTTCACCGGGATGACCCATCGGGCCTCGCAACCGTGGGAAGATGGCATCTTCGACGGCGACGAAAACGTAATCGTGGACTTTAAGTATTCCAATTCGCCCAAGGTGACGTGGTGGTTCGATCACCATCAAAGTGCGTTTCTGACTCCCGCCGACGCCGAACAATTCCGCCGGCAAACGCGCGAGCACATGTTTTACGGACCCGATTACAAGTCGTGCACGAAGCTGATTGCGACAGTCGCCAAAGAAGAGTTTGGCTTCGATACCGCTCCCCTAGCGGATTTGATTCACTGGGGCGACATCATTGACGGCGCGCAGTATCCCACGCCGCAGGCAGCGGTGGAATTGGTTGAACCCGCAACACAGCTTGCCTTGGTCATTGAAGCGGCACCGGAAAATGGCCTGCCGGCGCGGATTATCCCGGACTTGGCGTATCGGCCGCTCAGCGAAATGGTGACGCTGCCGCTGGTGGCCAAACATTTGGGGCCGCTGCTGGAGCGTCATCGAAAGTCGATCGAGATTTTGCGCCAGCGTATCGATGCGCACGACGGGGTGATTTTTTTTGATGTGAGCGATCTGGATCTGGAAGGCTACAACAAATTTATCCCCTATTTGCTCCACCCCGAATGCGTCTATTCGGTGAGCGTAAGCGCATCACCGGTGCGGGCGAAAGTCTCACTGGGCACCAATCCGTGGAATCAAGCGACGGCCAATCAAAACCTCGCTTCACTCGCGGAAAAACACGGAGGGGGGGGACATCCGCGCGTTTCCGCCATCTCGTTTGACCCTGGAAATCTTGCTCATGCGCGTCAAATCGCGCGCGACCTGGCAGCCACGTTGCGCGCGAAGTAGCGCCCCGTCCGCGATTTGCGGGTTCCTCAGCGCATCGACAAATCTCTGCGTCCCATGTACACTTTTGTCATCCACTCATGGGCCGGTAGCTCAACTGGCAGAGCAATGGACTCTTAATCCATAGGTTGAAGGTTCGATTCCTTCCCGGCTCACCATCTGTCTGCAAAAATTGGCTGTATCTGATTTCTCGCCTGTTAAGTGGTTCGCCAATCAGCGCGTTGCGAAGACTTCCTGACCGACCCTGCCGGTTTGCTTGGCTTCTGTGCTGCCCGTAACGGTCAAATCTTGCGCTCCGCAGCGGATTCCGATTTTCTTGAGGAATGCCGTCGGCGGCTCACCGCCTGCGAAGATCCAAACATAATCGTTCGGCATTTCCTGAGGCCTGCCGTTCACGTCGAGGACCACAGAATCTTTCCTGAATTCCACGGGGTTGGAATTGAAAATGACTTTGACCTTTCCCTTGCGCATGGATTCCTGGATGCGCTGGGCATTGCGCTCTTTGATGCGCGTGAAAGCCTCTTTGCGGTATGAGAGGGTGACCTGGTTGCCAGTTTGGTGGCCGAGGCCCATGGCCGCTTCGATGGCGCTGTCGCCACCTCCCACTACCAGGATCTTTTTGTTCACGTAATGGTCCGCCTCAATCAGCCGGTACAT
>JAWOLO010000100.1:0-7768 GCA_033853375.1 Terriglobia bacterium | reverse complement strand
TAACAGTAGCGCGTCCCGTGACATTTGACGATGTAGTAGGCTTATTACAGTTATTTGAATTGCGCGATAAGCCACAAATCGGCGCTGACCTGATAGCGGCATTGCTCAAAGTGAACGCGAGAGCCACGTTAGAAACGACTATCTCTTTGGCCTTACAGCTTGGGTCGGGGGATGTAAAAGAGGCTAGCACGCGGTTACATCTGAAATGGCGCAGTGGCTATCTCAAGCCCACCTCCATCTGTGCTCTGATGGGGCTGTTGCTGACGATTCAGCGATTGGGCGTGACCACCAGCGAAGCCTCATCATTAGTAACCGAGAGACAAGCGACAGCCAATGTCAGAGCGATACCCGGCGTCGCCGAAGCTGCCCTCGCCCGCAACCTGCTGCGCACCCGATATGACGCATCCGCGTGGCCAGAACAACTCAAGGCGATTGTCGATCTACTGCGCGAAAAGCAGCGCGCGGCGCTGGTCGCTTACCTCGTCGCCCGTGACAATTTGCGCGATGCCAACGATCTATATGACCGCTACCTGATTGATGTGGAGATGGGCGCATGTAAAACCAGCACCCGCATCCTGCACGCCATAAGCGCAGTCCAATTATTCGTCCAACGCTGCCTGATGCATCTGGAAAGTGAGGTAAATGCCGACGGGGTTGAAATCGGCGTTAGCCCTTCTCAGATAGACACTGAGCGCTGGAAGTGGATGAAAAACTACCGCGTCTGGGAAGCCAACCGCAAAGTATTCCTCTACCCCGAAAACTGGATCGAGCCGGAACTGCGTGACGACAAATCCGAGATTTTCAAGGAACTCGAAGGCCAACTGCTGCAAGACGAACTGGACGACGAGCGCGCCGAACAAATTCTGAAAGACTATCTCAAGCAGCTTGAAGGCATTGCACGGTTAGCCATTGTCGGTATGTTTGTGGAGAAACCCGTCAGTTCAGGGAATAACCTGCCGACAGGCGAGACGATTGTTCACATCGTAGGCCGCACCCAGAACACCCCCGCGCACTTTTTCTATCGCCGTTGGATACTTTCCGCAACCGTCAACCGCTGGACAGCATGGGAGAGTGTCCCGCTCGACGGCGTGAAGACCGACCACATCTTGCCCTTTGTACTGCGCGGTGAAGTCTATATCGCGTGGCCGGAGATTACGCAGTTGGCTACGGATCCCGGCACAGGCGGAGATGACAAATCGCCCGGGGCAGCGTGGCGCATTCAAATGTCGTGGATTCGCCGCACCAGTCGGGGCTGGAGTGATCGCTTTATGAGCGCCGATACGCTCGAGCATCCCTGGATTCCCGGTAAAGACGCGAATGAAACCTTTATGTTTCGAGTACTGAGAGAACAATCGAACGCCAAAGGAGCAACCTCCATAGTAATTGATTGTCTCGGCGCGCGCGATCCAGCCAACGGAAATATCGTGTTCTCAGTCGCCAAAGAGAATACAACCAGGCTTAGACAATTTATCGGGCCTTACGACACAATAAGCCCTGCGGATCCGTGGATGGCAGTAAAAATTACAGGCAAGATCGCGGCATTATACAAAGATGGCACGAACTCGATATACCGCTACATCCATGGCGCGACCGTGAAAGTCAGCCTTCAGATATCATCAACCGCGATAGCCGATTTTGACCATGAGTTCTTCTGGCGGGGAAACTCAGGGCCCACCTGGCCGCCTGATCCCGTGTGGTACGCACACACCCAATCGAGGTGGATGACAAACACGGGGACAACTGGCCCAAATGGTGACTTCACTGTGAATATGGATCTGGTAGCGAGGGCTATGTATCGGGACTCGGTACGAGACAGCAACCCAAAATTTAAGTTGGAGGTGACGGGCATTCCAAACATTGACAATCAGCCTGGCCCGACCAGTCTCCCATCGGTCAGTTTTGATTTCGCTGCCGAGACAAAACCGGACATCTTCCTTGACCTGACATTTCACCAAAACTTCGAAATCCCCCGGCAAGGCAAAGCGCCGGGTTCAAATCCAGATCGTTCCTTGTCAATGGATCGCATCGCCAAATTTGAACTGCTCGACGCCGAAGATGCTAAATTTAGGCCGGTGCCGGGTCTAATACTGATACCGCCGGGGAATACGACAGCCCACGCATCAGGCTTTCTAAAGACGGATGCGAGTGAAAGCGATAGTCTCCAACTACCCAATCCCGCCACTTACAGTCCCACTTCAGTCTGGACAGGTGTAGCAAAGCGCTATTTCTTGTTGCCCTCTTTCCCAGCCGATGACACCATAATATCCTCTGAAATAGAGACAAATTTGTACTACCTGCCGCCCGAGGTTACGGTCTATACGGATCAGAACAGTACCTATTTCATCCGGCGCGAGTCAAGCAGTAATCTGACTTATGAAATCCAGCTTGATAGTCACCCAAGAGCGCATGATCTCCGCCTCATACTTGCGCAGGGCGATAAACAAAATATGTTCAGTCTCGCGCAGCAGGGCTGGTCAGATACCCAGGATTTTGACGATCATACGCCCGGAAATGTGATAGATACGGCTCTCTCGCTCACCCGGCCAGCCATCCGCTTCGAACCAGATCAGGCCAAATCCCCCTCAGCCAGCTACAACACGGAATTGTTCTTTCAGGTGCCTTTCCTCGTCGCCACCTATCTGAGTCATAACCAGCGATTTGAGGAAGCTCAGCAGTGGTTCCATTTGATCTTTGACCCGACCACCAATGATCCCGAAAAGAGCGTCAAGCGTTACTGGCGTTATTTGCCATTCCGCGATCACAGCCAGACTAAGCCCATTGACCAGCTTATGAAGCTGCTAACCGATCCGTATGTGCCTTATTCGGATGCCGACAAAATAGCGGTGAATACCCAGATTGATGCGTGGTTGGAAAACCCCTTCCGGCCACATGCGGTAGCCCTTCTTCGTCCGCGCGCCTACGAGTTCGCGGTGGTGTTCAAATATCTGGACAACCTCATCGCCTGGGGAGATCAACTTTTCAGGCAAAGCACCACTGAGTCCGTCAACGAGGCGACACAGCTTTATATTCTCGCTGCCAAATTGCTGGGGGCGAGGCCGCAAAACCTGCCGCGCCGCACCCAGCCGCCCGCGCTAACCTATCGGACAGCCGGACAATGGGATAAATTCTCGAACGCGTGGGTTGAGCTTGAAGCGAACCTTACGCTGATGTCCAAACCGGGAATGAACTACAGCGCTCATAAGGAGATAGGATTACATATCATTACCAGTATCGGGATGGTTTATTTCTGCGTACCCGGTAATGAGAAAATGCTGACCTACTGGATCACTGTTGAGGATCGCCTGTTTAAGATTCGCCATTGCCTGAATATTGAAGGCGTCGAACAGCAAATTCCGCTCTTCCAGCCGCCCATTGACCCCGGTTTGTTGGTGCGGGCGGTGGCGGCGGGTCTCGACATCAGCGCAGTTGTGGCGGACATCAACTTGCCCATGCATTACTATCGCTTCAATGTTTTGGTGCAGAAAGCCTCGGAGTTGTGCGGCGAATTGAAGGCTTTGGGCGGTGCTTTGCTGTCGGCTTTGGAGAAGAAGGACGCCGAGCAGTTGTCGCTTCTGCGATCTGGCCACGAGCTTGATCTGCTCAATCTGGTCACAGAAGTGAAGCAGCAGCAAATCGAGGAGGCCAAGACCAATCTCGAAGCGCTGCGTCAGAGTGAGAAGTTAGCCATTGTTCGCTTTGTCCAATATCAGAAGCTGCTTGGTAAAACTACTCCCACAGTTCCCGACGATCCCGACGCTGATGTGGAACAAACCTCGATGGTCAGAGTAGCGAATGGAGGCGCGGCGGGAGATTTGAGCGGACTTGGCATCATACAAGCCGAGCAGGATCAATTTATGTTTCTGGACGTTGCACACGACTCCAACATCAACGCAGGGATTTCCAGTGTCGTCGCGGGGATATTACATGCGATACCTCAAAATTCCGTTGGAGTGGGGGAATCCGTTGAATTCGGCGGTACACATCTTGGGTCAATTTTTGATGCAGTAAGCGCCTTCTTTCGCACACTGGAAAGCGATGCAAATCATGCCGCCGGACGGGTCGGTACAATAGGTCAATACCAGCGGCGGCAAGACGAGTGGGTCTTTCAGAGTCGTTTGGCGCTGAAAGAAATTCAACAGGTTCGTAAGCAAATCGCTGCCGCCGAAATCCGTCAAGCTATCGCCGAGAACGAGTTAAAAAACCACCAGAAACAGATCAAGAACGCCGAGGATGCGGATCAGTTCATGCGTGAGAAGTATACAAACCGTGAGTTGTATTCGTGGATGGTCAATCAGATCATGGGCGTGTACTTCCAGACCTATCAACTGGCCTACGATGTCGCCAAGCGCGCGGAGCGGGCGTTCCGTCACGAATTGGGCTTGCAGGACTCGAACTTTGTCAAATTTGGCTATTGGGACAGCCTGAAGAAAGGGTTGATGACCGGTGATCGCCTCTACAATGACCTCAAACGCATGGAAGTGGCTTATCTCGACCAGAACAAGCGTGAGTACGAGTTGACCAAGCACATTTCCTTGCTTCAACTCAATCCATTGGCTCTGGTGCAGTTGCGCGAAACGGGGCGCTGCTTCTTCAACCTGCCAGAGGAGATTTTCGATCTGGACTACCCTGGTCACTATTTCCGTCGCATAAAGTCCGTAAGTCTGACGCTACCCTGCGTGGTCGGGCCTTACACGACAATTTCCTGTACCCTGCGCCTGCTGAAAAACAGCGTTCGCATCAACACAGCAAATGGCGACAACGGTTATCGCCGCAAGACCGACGAACAAAATCTGCCTGCCGATGACCCTCGTTTTATTGAGAACAATATCCCCATCAAAGCTATCGCTGGCAGCAGTGCCCAGAATGACAGCGGCATGTTCGAACTGAGCTTCCGGGATGAGCGATACCTACCATTTGAGGGCGCGGGTGCTGTCAGCGGTTGGTCACTGGAATTGTTCAACGATCTTCCTTCAAACAACCCCGACTTCGGCAAGCCACTTCGGCAGTTCGATTACAGTACCATTTCAGACGCGATTCTGCACGTCAAATACACAGCACGCGAAGATGCAGGTGCGTTCAAGAATGGCGTGATTACCTACCTTCGCGAGTATTTCAGTGATGCGGAGACGACACCTTCCCTGCGCACATTCAATTTGCGACAGGAGTTTCCGACCCAGTGGTATCGCTTCCTGAACCCAACCGTTCCTGCAAATGGAAATGATTTTGAGTTGCAGATGGTACCGGATCTATTTCCCTTGCGAGACACAGGCAAAACACTGAAAGTCAAAACGATATGGCTCTTGGCACGCTGTACAGGTGACGGAGATTATTCCGTCACACTTAATCCTCCGCTTGGGTCAGGCACACTACCCCTTCCAACATCCAGCCAATATGGTGGTCTCCATGTCTTGCAAAAGGATGTGTCTACACTGGGGATTAAGATCACACCAACAACGCCGCCCGTCAAATGGCATCTAAAAATGAGCCGCCCCGATGGTGGGAATTTGCAGGAAGATCCAGTGAAAACCGTCATGGAGGTGGAGGATATACTATTAGTGCTGGGGTATGAATGGGAATAAACGCCAGGTCCTCGTCTGCTTTGCCAAGAGCTATTACTGTTCCTCATTGATGGAGGTACATCCATGTCCGATGAAAAAAACGAAAACCTGAGAGCCGCCTATCAACAACTCTGTGAGAGCTATCGTGCAATTGATGACTTTCGTACGAAACTGTTGGGATTTCTCACAGGAAGAACAATACCAAGTGATGCACGGAGTGCTCAATGAGCGACAGTGGAGGCTGTATGTGGATACAGAGGCCAAACGGAGAGGGTCAAGAGGGATAAGCCGGGTGGCACGTGAAGCAGGAGTCACGCGCAAGAAGATCCGTAAGGGGATGCGAGAATTGGAGGCAGGAGCGCAGGAAAAGTGGTGGGAGGAAGCGGGCCACCGACAAGGATGAGACCCTGCGTGTCGATTTGGAGGACCTGCTGGAACCAAAAGGAGATCCGCAAAGCCTCGTTCAGTGGACGACCAAAGCGATGAGCAAGCTCAAGGAAACCCTCAAGAGCCAGGGACATACGATTGGCGAGACCGCCATTCGGGAGCTCTAAAAAGAGATGTGATCTTGACCCGGTTTAGAGGCCCTTCCGCATCTTGATACTCCTATGAAAAAGGGGAAACGAAAACTTGGTTTCGGCCTAAAAAAGAGAACACGAACGGAGCCGAAGTCAAAAGCGGCTTCAGGAATGAGGCCCGCCACAAAAGATCGGGAGATCGCCGAAGAGGTCTATGCCTGAGAAGCAAGCGGAGTGAGAGCAACCTCAAAACCAAGCTTTTCAAGCTGATGGACGAGACGTTTTTCTTTGCCCTGACGCTCTCGCTGATCAAGATAGTCCGCGCCAAGTTCTTGGTACTCCTTGGCGTCAGCGATGACATGGTAGATAATAATCAGGAGCGTATGTCCTAGGGCCACAGCCGCACGCTTCTTCCCGCGACGAAAGGCGAGCTGGTGATAATGGGCAGAGAGATAGCACTCCTTGCAGTGAGAGGCTGCGTGGGCTGCTTCCACGAGGGCGGTACGCAGCCACTGGCTGCCTTTGCGCGTTTTGCCACTCAGTCGCTTCCCTCCACTCTCATGGTTTCCTGGACACATGCCAGCCCAGGAGGCCAGGTGCGCCGCGCTGGGAAACCGGCTCATATCTGGCCCGATTTCGGCCAGAATGATTTCCGCCAGGCGCCGTTTCACGCCGGGGATGGTCTCCAAACGCTTGAGAAGCTCTTCGTAGGAGTGAAGCCGCGCAGCAATCTCGATGCTCAGTCGGTCAATGGCATCCTGAAGTTCACAGAGATGCTTCAAGTGTTCAGCTAACAAGAAGCGATGGTGCTCTTGGAAATGGCCGGTCAGCGCCTGTACCAACAGTTCTCGCTTCGGGCGCATTTTGCCCCGAGCAAAGGCAGCCATTCCTTCGGGAGTGAGTTCCCCTTCTAGGAGAGCATGTCTTGAGCTGACTGTCCCATAAGATCACTGGCAACTGATGCGAGCTTGATATTAGCGTCTTCTAACCCTTTCTGCAAACGAGCAATGACCCGTGTGCGTTCTTGACTGAGGCTGGCACGAGAACGGGTCAGGTCACGCACGATCCGTTGCCAGGCGGGCGGAATAAAGCTGGCACGTAAGAGACCATGTTGGAGCAGGGTGTAAAATACGGTTGTCAAGATGCTGCTGGCGAACCCTCAATAGCAAGCAGCCGCCTTTCCAAGCGCAACGAAAGGTGAGGTACGGGTTCGAGCGAGAGGGATCTCCGCCAGCCAGGCTGCTATTCGCACCATATTGAGAGCAGTTGCAATGAGGAGATGAAGCAATTTGGTCTTAGGAAGACCAATATAGCGAGTTCGCCTGAGATCGCCCAACTGAACTCCTTGTGAAAGAGTGCCCTCAATCCCTGCTCGCCTGGCATAGGACTGCTTGAACGCTTCCGTGGTCTGGCGCTGACGAGCAGAAGTGGCGGCCTCATACGCCGGGCGTTCCCGAATGGTGAGGGCTCGCGAACGTGACGAACTGACACACTGTGCCCGCTGTGGGCAAGCAGCACAGTCACTGTGGGCAAAGCGGATGTTGATGACGGAAACCCCACGATTATCGCGCGTGGGGCACCAAATGACACTGGTTTTCCCCAAGGGGCAGGTGGCCTGTTAGGTCTCCCAATCAATCGTAAAACAGGCCACCCCAAAGCCTGCTGCCGCACGCGTCTGCCAACTTGTATCCT
>JAWOLO010000099.1:0-2541 GCA_033853375.1 Terriglobia bacterium | reverse complement strand
GAACGCGCCCGAATTTGTCGCCGACCGGCCCCCACAAAAACGCCAGTCCCCAGCCTAGCAAAAAGAGCGCAAACAGCAATCCGCCGTAAAAACCGATGTTACCCTTCGTCGCAGCAATTCCCGAGCGTGGCAGAAGCTCCCGCAGCGAAGGCACCAGAACGAGCGCGTAGATAAATGAATCCATACCGTCCAGCGCCCAGCCTCCCCAGGAAGCCCAGAACCCGCGAATCTGATTTGGTGTAAGCGGAACTCGTGCTGATTTTCGATTTGAAGGAGCTGCCGCAGCACTCATGGCAGCCGGGACTATATCACGCGTAACCCTTCGAGCCTGTGCGGGAACTTCCGTGCTCGTCAGGGCACGACTTTAGTCGTGCCGACAAGTCGCGCGAAACCAATGCGGTTCCTGTAGACCCTGGGCTTCAACCCAGGGCGCGCAGCGCCGCTGAGGGGTCCGTCTTGAGGTTGCCACAGAGACTCTCTAGCCCCTGACGCCCCGCGCTGTCACTGACAGAACTTCTGACACACCATGCTACCGATACCCGCGCCAAAAGAACACGATCGTCATGACCGCACCAACAAGAATCACAAATCCTTTGATGCAGGATTGCGGCAGTTTCTGCGCATAGTGCGCTGTCGAATAGCCGCCTAGAACTGAGCCGAAGATCATCACGATGGCCTGTGGCCAAAAAATCGCTTTGGTCGCGATGAACGTCACGGTAGCAACCCCGTTGATTACGCCTCCGAGTATCACTTTCAACTTGTTCATAGCATGGATGTCCGTCATGCCGAGGGCCGAAAGCATCGCCAGGTTCATGATGCCGATTCCGCCGCCGAAGTAGCCGCCATACAAAGCAACCAGCAATTCAAAAAGCGATGCCCCGATCACCGCACCACTGCCCGAGTCGTGCGAGATGCCCGCGGAAATGCGTCCCGTAAGACGCTTTCCAAACGCGAAAAGCAGCGTCGCGCCCAAAAGCAACCAGGGAATCACGCGAAGAAAAGTCCGCGCCGGCGTGTGAATCAGTAGAATGGCTCCGGCGAGTCCTCCGGCCAAACTCGTAATCCCCAGGGGAATCAGAATGCGCCTGGGAATATTCAGCTTTTGCGGATACGCCCCGCCGCTCGCCGTGGTCCCTACCCACAAGGAAAGCGTGTTTGTGGCGTTCGCCGGAATCGCCGGAACACCGGTAAACAGCAGAGCAGGAAAAGCGATGAAGCTTCCTCCCCCGGCCACGGCGTTCATGCCGCCTCCGAGGGCGCCAGCAAAAAACAGGAAGATAGCGCTCTGCAGGTTCAAGCAGAGTTTGTATCACGGTTTCCAGTTCATTCTCCAGCCGGCGAAAACTGCAACCTCCACTGCATTCCACGTTGTACTCCTTGTTGACATCCTGCCTTGAGCGCGCAACCGCCCAAGTTTGTCATCCCGAATCCCCGCTCTTTTTGCGGGGTGAGGGATCTGCTTTTCGCTTTTTGCGCTGGTCTGATTGCGGGTAAACAAGCCACCTTGAACTTGATTCGGATTCCCACCCCGGCAGTGATATAAAGTCTATCCAAAAGGCGGCCAAGCGGTGGCCTGACGCGGATAGCAATCCAAGGAGTAAATCAAGTGAATCTGAACATCCTGAGAAAACGGATCCCGGTGCTGTTGCTTTTGTGCGCTTTGGCCGGGCAAGGAGCTATCGCGCAGGACAAGCCGGACAACAAGGCGCTGAAGGCGGAGCGCCATGAGTTTGTGATTGCGAATTTCAAGACAGAGAGCGGCGTCATTCTTCCGCAGGCCCGCGTGGTCTACGGCACCTACGGCAAGCTGAACGAAGCCAGAGACAACGCCGTGCTCCTCCCGTCTCACTACATGGCCGATTTTCACGGTTATGAGTGGCTGATCGGAGTCGACAAGGCGCTCGACCCATCGAAGCTGTTTCTTGTGGCGACGGAACTTTTCGGAAATGGAAACTCTTCGTCGCCCAGCAATACGCCCGAGCCCTTTCACGGGCCGCGATTTCCGGTCACGACGATTCGGGACAACGTCGAGGCGGTCCACCGGCTGTTGACCGAAGAACTGAAGATCACGCACTTGCGCGCAATCATCGGATTTTCTATGGGCGCGCAGCAGGCGTTTCAATGGGCGGTAAGCTATCCCAAATTTGCCGATCGCATCGTCGCGACCGCAGGCACGGCAAAGTGCTATCCGCACGGAGTGGTCAGGCTGGAAGGCCAGATTGCAGCATTGACGACAGATCCGGTATTTGCCAATGGCGATTACAAGGAACAACCGAAAAAAGGCCTGGAAGCGTTCGCAGTCGTGTGGACCGGCTGGCTTTTCTCGCAGGAGTGGTGGCGGCGCGAGCTGTGGCGCGAAGGAGCCAAACCGGGGACGACCTTCGAGCAAGTGCTGAATAATTTCCGCACCAATTTCATTCCTGGGGCCGATGCCAACAATTTGATTTTGCAAATGCGCACCTGGGAAAAGCACGACGTCGGCACAACGCCGGGTTTTGGCGGAGACGTGGAACGCGCGCTGAAATCCATCAAAGTTCCTTT
>JAWOLO010000098.1:0-4172 GCA_033853375.1 Terriglobia bacterium | reverse complement strand
TGGGGGTGAGAAAATCCTCAAAATCGGCTACAGCGACGACATTGTGGTCTACCTCAACCGAAAGCCAATCTTTTCGGGAAAGAATGCCCTCTCGTACCGCACTGATGATTCGCTCGGCACGTTTGGCCTTAACGACGAAACCCATATCCATCTCAACCCAGGCAACAACGAACTGCTCGTAGCGGTTACGGAATACAACGGTGGCTGGGCATTCGAATGTGAGTTGTCTCCCATCCGATCCGAATAGTACGCCAGATGGCTCAACCGCACGGCGTTCAGACTCAGTTCAGCACGGAGCGGAGCGGGCTGGTGAATATCAGCCGTCAGTATGGCGAGCTACCTGAGCCGACCGGATCCGTTGCATGCCTGAAGACGACGATAACTTCAGACAGAAAGCAGACGAAGAAGCTAGAGATTGGGCGGACGCGGGAACAGTAGTACTTGCGCCCCGCCACGAGTGGAACGTTCCTGGCTTGTGAACGGAAAACTGGTGTATGCCGATGGAAATATGTGGGAGCTGGAAGACGCCAGAAAATATCCCAACGCGCGATGTTCGCTGGACAACGGGACCTTCACGTTGCCCCTCGAAGCGGGCGATAATGAAGTCGCTGTGGCAATCGCGAACAACTTCTTCGGATGGGGGCTGCAGCTGCGCGTGGCTGATCCGGAGGGGGTTCATCTGGCCGCAAAGTGACAGAGCCGATGGCTGGCGCACAATGGATGAAGACTCGTCCGGGCCGCATTGCTCTAGTGGCCCTAGCATGGACGAGTCTCGGCTGTGTGTTTGCCTTGCCGGACCTCTCTAAAGGGACCGACCAGCGCCACGCTCTCCTTTTATCAATCACTCTATGGTGGTCCTGGGGGCTGGTCACACCTCTCATTCTTTGGGCGGACCGGCAGATTCCTATTTCCAGTAAGCAATTGGCCCGGCGAGTTCTGGCGCATCTCCCCCCGAGCCTGCTGGTGGCGTCTGTGTACGTCTATGTTTTAGGCGCGGTACGCGCCGCGGTCGGGATTGATAAATGGAGTGGCTTATCTGGCATCGGGGTTCTTCTCAATTCGCTGCGCGGGATGTTTCTCTGGAACTGGCTCACCTATTGGCTGATTCTGGGAGGCTGGCAAGCATATCGCTACTACGATCACTATATTGCTAGTGAGTTGCGTCTGGAGCGTGTGGAAAGAAACTTCTCCGAAGCTCGTCTGAGCGCGCTTCGAATGCAATTGGATCCGCATTTTCTTTTCAATGCGCTGAACACAATCTCAGCTCAGCTGGAGCGAGACCCAAAGCTTGCGCGAGGGATGATCGAGCACTTGGGCGACCTTCTCCGCCTGTCGCTGGAATCGAAAGACAGGAAGGAGGTCCCGCTGGCTGAAGAGATGGCCTTTCTGGAACACTATCTGGCGATCCAGAAGATCCGCTTCGGCAACCATTTGCGGATCGAGACACAAATCGCGCCGGATGTGAAATATGCTTCCGTACCCTGCTTTTTCGTTCAGCCTTTAGTGGAGAATGCAATTCGGCACGGGATTTCGAGGCGAGCTTCGGGCGGAACCGTGATCGTGTCGGCACAGCGGGACGGGAATCGGCTTGAAATTCGTGTGCTCGACGATGGCGTGGGACTTCCGGCAGATTGGACGCTTGAGAACTCGGGCGGCGTAGGGCTCTCCGTGACGCGGCAGCGTGTGGCGGGACTTTATCCCGATGGAGAAGCTCGTTTTGCCGTGAATCGGCGCGCCGGTGGTGGAACCGAGGTTGAAATATCCCTGCCTCTGCGATGGACTGGAAAGGACACTCATGCTGTTGCCCGCGTCTGAAGGCCTTTGCATTCTGGTGGCTGACGACGAAGCGCCGGCAAGGCAACGGATCATCGATCTGTTGCACCGTGATCACAGGGTGGCCGCAATCCTGGAGGCGTCCGACGGGCTCTCCGCGATAGAAATGATTCAGAGCCGTAAACCCGATCTAGTTTTTCTCGACGTGCAGATGCCGGAACTGAATGGACTGGAGGTCATCGCTGAAGTGGGCGCTGAACGTATGCCGCTAACCGTCTTTGTGACCGCCTACGATGAGCATGCAATCCGCGCTTTCGAAGCCAATGCGCTTGACTATCTCCTGAAGCCGTTCAGCGACGAGCGCTTTGAGATGACCATGGCTCGCGTCAGTACTCGGATGGATGAACGCAGCGCGCGGGAGTTTGGACAGCGCGTCCTTCGCATGGTTTCCGCTGCGCCCGCGGGGAACCTGCCGCTGGACCGTCTCGTGGTGAAATCCGGAGGGTCAACTCGCTTTGCACGCGTGGCCGACATCGACTGGATCGAAGCCGCCGGCGTCTATGTGAACCTGCACATCGGAGGAAAGGAGCTGCTGTACCGCGCGGCGCTGAACGAGCTTGCCGAGAGGCTCGATCCTGTTCGTTTTGTCCGCGTCCATCGTTCGGCTATCGTGAATGTCGAAAGCATCTTGCGCCTCGAGCCGATCTCCCATGGCGAATTTGAAGTGATCCTGAAAGACGGTTCGAGACCGAGAATCAGCAGATCCTACCGCAGGCAGCTGGAAAAGAGATTGGGTCAATCGCTCTAGCCAGTCCACTACGCCTTAGACCTAAACTGTGGAGGTCGGGATTGGCCCTACGCCAGCACCAGCGCAAGTATGTGGGCAGCGAAAGTCGAAAGCTGAGGCGCAATTCATGGCGACCGTTCCTTTGGAAATAACCCATTCGGTCGAAACAAACGCAAGTCCTGCCTTCGCTTGGCACTACTGGACCAATATCGCCAATTGGGACGACCCGCCAGCCGAGTTTGAGCTTGACGGACCGTTCGCTACCGGTTCGCGCGGAGTCACGCGGTTGCCGGGCCAGGAGCCGCTACACTGGCTTATCCGAGAGGTCACTCCGCCCAACGCAGCCACAATCGAGATGAGTTTGGACGGCGCAGCACTGTCGTTTGAGTGGCGATTTGTAGCACTCGCCGATGGAAGAACCCAACTCACACAGCGAATTGTCTTGAAAGGCGAAAAGGCCGATGTGTACCTTTCGCAGGTCAAGGCCGCGTTCACCGCAAATCTTCGTGACGGAATGAACAAGCTCGCCACAGCAATGGCAAACGCCGATCCTAGTCGCAAGAGTCCTGATTAACCGGTTGGTCTCAAATGGGTCGACGCAACAATAGCTGCGAGTCTACGTGCAGCAGTTTCAAAGACTAAATTCGCTCACGGCACCGGGTAACCGAACAAGTGGAGTGGAGATTTGGGACTGTAAACCGCTGCGCGTTTAAGTCAGGGCAGGATCTGAATTTCAAGTTCCGTCACACGCCCATTCCGGATTGAAAATGCACGAATGGGCGTAGTTGCGTAGGGCCGGGGCGTGACGATGAAATAGATCGCTTTAGAATAATAGGCTAGCGCGATGTCTTTGGGCGAAGGCTCGTTCGTGTCACGCCAATTCGGATGCGAGTGGTAGATGCCGAGGAATTCGAGCCGCCGTTTGCGGAGTTCCCCCATGAGGCGCACGATCTCCTTGGGCGCAATCTCGTAATTCCTGACTGGATCAGCGGCGACGTTCTTCGCAGGGAACGCCTGCGTGATTAGTCCGTCCTGCCCCGCCAGAATTCCGCAGCATTCCCGATGCGGCTGGCGACGAGCATGCTTCAGGAGTTGCCCGTATATTTTCCGGCGACTTCGGACGGCTCGCTCCATTCGGAGAGTATATAACGAGGCGAATTCGTGAATCGAGTAGCGAAAGCGAAGAGACTACTTGACGTAAGTCCCGATAGACCGCTTACCGGTAAAGTGGCACTAGGCCGGAAACCGCGCAATTCGTAGAAATACTTGAGTTGACCTCGACCTGAGGTTTGAGTGGCTGAAGACCAGTTGTGGTCACCGAGTCTGAAAATCGCGCTGTCACAAAAATGTCATATCAATCGCGGCGAATTGCGCCAAAGTGCGAACAAAAGGTGAATAAAAAAGGAGAAGATGATTCGTCCGGTTTCATCGCAACTTGCTGAAATCCTTCGGTTAGCGCCAACTCCGGCAAGATTTGATTAAATTGGTCACTCGGCTGTTAACCGAAGGGTTGCTAGTTCGAATCTAGCCCGGGGAGCCATTCTTCATTTTTGGCCAGGAACGTTCCACTCGTGCGGGGCGCAACTTTGCGGGACTTGCCCTTCTGCTTCTG
>JAWOLO010000097.1:0-17488 GCA_033853375.1 Terriglobia bacterium | reverse complement strand
GCTTCCTCAAACACGCTGCGGTCACGCTTTTTCAATCCCTCTTTCGTCAGTGACAATCCGCCAAGCTGATCCTCGCAGAAGGGATCGGCGCCGCCTACGTAAAAAAGAATTTCAGGCTGAAACTTGTCCAAGGCGCGTTGCACCGCAGGAATTAAGGCCCCCAAATACTCCTCATCTTCCACCCGGTCGTCCATGTTCAGATCGATGCTTGAAGGCGGCTTGTGCGCGGGATAATTGTTCAACTGATGGATCGAGAGCGTGAACGCACTTGGATCACCACGAAAGATTGCGGCTGTACCGTTGCCGTGATGCACGTCCGTGTCTACGACGATGGCCTTTTTGATGGCGCCATCCGACTGCAGTTTTCGAACTGCCACCGCGACGTCGTGAATCGCGCAGAATCCCTCGCCGTGATCGGGATACGCATGATGAAAGCCGCCGCTCAGATTCGAACCGAACCCGTCTCGCAGCGCCATTTGTCCGGCCAAAATCGAGCCCCCTGCTGCAAGCCAGACCGCTTCCACCAGCTCCGGCGAATAGGGAACCTCGAGCCGCATGACGTCGCTTGCCGTGAGGGTGCCGGTCTTTAGTTTGCGCACCCACTCTTTGGTGTGCACGCGCAAAACGTCTTCCTCTTCGGCGGGGCCAGGCTTCAAAAAGTCTTCTTGTTTCGCGAGCCCTTCGCGCAAAAGCATTTCGTAAATCAGCCTGAATTTTTGCGATGGAAATACGTGGGCGCCCAAATTCAAATCATAGCGATCATGGTAAACGACTTTGAAGGGCAGCATGACGCTTGGAGGAACTCACTCCTGCGCTAAATTCTCTTGTAGAGCGTAGTTCTATCCCCAGCGAAGCGAGGGAATGCTGCGCCCCATCTAAGCAAAAGTCCGGCGCTAATTCTCGCGCTCAAGAATAAAATCGGGAACCGTGGCCAGTGCACGTGCAAATTCCGAATCGCAGTGTCCATTGAGACAGGACTTAGCTCGTTGCGCGTAGTCTTGAGCGAGACCTCGCGCGCGGTCGAGCGCACCTGAATCTTGCACCAGCGACACAATCGTCTCCGGGCGCACGGAATCAAATTCTTTTTCCGCAAGCACTCTAGCCACCAACTCGCGCGCTTCGCGATGGCCGTTTTCCATCGCGTAAATCAGCGGTAGCGTAACTTTGCCTTCTTTCAGATCGTTCAGCACTGGTTTGCCTAGTTGCTGCGCAGACGCCGTGAAATCCAGCAGGTCATCCACCAACTGGAACGCCAGCCCGGCATTCCTGCCATACTCCGCCAGCGCCTCCTCTTCGTCACTTTCCAGCCGGCCCAGCACCGCGCCCAGGCGCGTGCAGCCGCTGAACAAGCACGCCGTCTTGTACGTTGCAAGGCGCAATGCATCCTCTTCCGTCACGTCGATGCGCCCGATTTTTTCAAGCTGGATCAACTCGCCTTCCACCATTTTCTGCGTCAGGTCGATCAGGATGTCCAGAATGCGGAAATTACGCTCTTCCAGTGCCATCTGGAAGGACTGCATGTATAGCCAGTCGCCCGTGAGCACGCTACGGTGATTGCCCCACCGGGCATTCGCGGAAGGCCGGCCCCGGCGCGTGCCGGCGCTGTCAATCACGTCGTCGTGAATCAGTGTGGCACTGTGCAGCAGCTCGACGACCGCCGCCAAGCGAATCGCACCGTGGTCTTTGCGCCCGGCATAATTCGCGGAAAGAAGTAGCAGAGCGGGGCGCAGGCGCTTCCCTCCTCCGCCCAGCAGATACGCTGCAATTTCAGAAACTGCCGGGTACGCCGTGTCGCTTTGACGCGCCAGCTCGTCTTCTACCAGAGCGAGGTCGTCGCGGACGAGATCGAATACCTCTTTCGCCGTGAGCAGTGCGATGGCCTTCCTCCTGGCCTCTTTCTACGTTCGGGATTTCGCGGCCGTGGATGTTTGCGGCCGAGAAAGACGAAACAGTCGCCGGAAATTCTCTGCTGTTGCAGCGGCAATTTCGTCAGCCGACAAGTTTCTCACACTCGCAAGCGTGCGCGCTACTTCCGCAACATAAGCCGGCTCATTGCGTTTGCCGCGATAAGGCTGCGGCGCCAGATATGGAGAGTCCGTCTCGATCACAATCTTCTCGAGCGGCAAAGCCTTCGCAACATCGCGAAGATTCTGCGCTTTCGGAAAAGTCGAATTTCCTGCAAAGGAAATCAAGAAACCCATGTCGATCCCGCGCCGCGCGTCCTCGAGCGTGCTGCTGAAGCAGTGCAAAATACCACCCAGCCCCTTAGGTTTCCAACATTCTTCCAGCAGGTTCAGGCAATCGCTCCAAGCGTCGCGGCAATGAATGATGATCGGGAGTCTGGCTTGCGCCGCCAGTTCCATTTGGTCGCGGAAAACCTTGTGTTGCGTTTCGCGCGGTGAATGATCGTAGAAATAGTCCAGTCCAATTTCGCCCCAGGCAATCACTTTTGGATGTTTCGCTAGCCTGGACAACTCCTCCAGATGCTTTGGCGTTACTTCCTTCGCTTCGTGGGGATGAATCCCTACAGTTGCGTAGATCCAATCGTGTTGTTCGGCGAAAGGCAGCGCGGAATCGAGTTGCTCCGGCCCGGGACCAGTTCCAATCGCGAGAAGCGTTGTCACGCCAGCGGCGCGCGCCCGTTCCAGCATGGCCTCGCGATCTTCCGCAAACTGCGGAAAATCAATGTGCGCATGCGAATCAATGAGTTCCATCGTTAGACGTTTTCAGTTGTCAGTTTTTAGTTGTCAGTAAGAGTCAAAAATGGATTGCTGAAAAATACTTCATATTTGCTTGTTGTAGTTCTTCGCTGAAAACTGCGAACTGAAGACTGATCACTCACTTCAGGCGTGCCCCGATTTCCACGTCCTCGTCCGGAAATCCCGCAAGCACTGGCCGCCCCTCGGGGCCGACTGCTGCCGCAATAATCATCCCATTGGACTCCACGCCCCGCAGCTTGCGTGGCGCGAGATTCACAACCACTGCGACCTTGCGTCCAATCAATTTCTCGGGCTCGTAGTATTGCGCGATGCCTGCGCAAATCTGTCGAATTTCCGTGCCGATATCCACCGTAAGTTTCAGCAGCTTGTCCGCGCCCACGATGCGCTCCGCGGTTTTGATCTGCCCTACGCGCATCTCGACCTTCGCAAAATCCTCAATGCCTATTTTCTCTGCTACGGTCTGTGGCGCAGCAGCCGCTCCTGCTGCGGTTGCGCTCGCAGCGGGTTTCACAGGCGGCGCGACCGGTGTCGGATTCAATTCTTCATTTGCCATCGCTTCAATCCTTTCTATCGCCTCGTTCTTGTCCACCCGGGGAAACAACGTTTGTGTCGGTCCCAATTGCTTACCCGGTGCAAATTGGCCCCAACGGAGTCCGTCCAACTCGACGGCTTCCACCGAACCCGGGAGCCCGAGCAATGCCCACACTTTTGCAGTACTGGCGGGCATCACCGGATGCGCCAGCACGGTCACGATACGCAGCAACTCCGCAGTGGTCCACAAAATCGTAGCTTTCCGCGATTGTTCCTCCGCGGAGTTTCCCAGCGCCCATGGCTGCTCTGTTGTGAGGTATTTATCCGCCGAAGCGATGACGCCCCAAATCGTTTCGAGCGCGCGCGAAAAACTCAGATTTTCATAGCTTTCCAGCACTTCGCCAATCGCGGCCTGAACTTCTTTGGCCAATGCCTCGTCTTGCGGCTTGCGATCGGTTGCTTTCGGAATCTTGCCGCCAAAGTTTTTCTCGATGAGTGCCGCGGTTCGGCTGGCGAGATTGCCAAGGCCATTGGCCAGGTCGCTGTTATAGCGCGTTACCAACGCGTCGTAACTGAAATTGCCGTCCTGCCCGAAAACCACCTCGCGCAGCAGAAAATATCGCAGCGCGTCCATGCCCAGCATGTTGGCAATCGGCCGAGGCAGCACGACGTTTCCCTTGGACTTGCTCATCTTCGTGGCGTCCATCAGGAACCAGCCGTGCGCCCACACCTGCTTTGGCAGGGGCAGCATTGCCGCCATCAAAAACGCAGGCCAATAGACCGTGTGGAACCGAATGATGTCCTTGCCCACGAGATGCAAGTCCGCCGGCCACATCCCACGCTTCTCAAATTCAGGCCCCCCAACTGCGCTCAGATACGCTGTCAGAGCATCGAACCATACATAAAACACGTGCGGCTCTTCCCCGGGAACGGGAATTCCCCACCGGATCGTGGTGCGCGTGATACTCAGATCCTTCAGCCCGCCTTCTACGAAGCGTACAATTTCATTGCGGCGCGATTCCGGCTGGATGAAATCGGGATTCTTCTTGTAAAAATCCAGCAGCGGTTTCTGAAACGCAGAAAGTTTGAAGAAGTAGTTTTCTTCCGTGACTGTTTCCGTGGGGCGGCCGCAATCAGGGCAGTTATCCCCCGGCTTCGCATCGCTTACGAAAGCGTTGTCGTAGATGCAGTATTGACCGGTGTAGTGTCCCTTGTAGACGTAGCCGTTCTCGCGGCACAACCGAAACAACCATTGCACCGTTCGAACGTGCCGCAGATCCGTCGTTCGAACGAATTCGTCCGCCGTAAGCCCAAGTTCGTCCCACAGCACGCGCCACTCCGCAGCCATCTTGGCAACAAACGCGGTCTCGGACAAGCCGGCCTCCTTGGCGGCGCGCTCCACGTTCACACCATGCTCGTCCGTGCCTGTGGTCATCACTACTTCGTATCCGCGCATGCGTTTGTACCGCCGGATGGTGTCCGCCACCAACGTTGTGTACGTGTGACCGATGTGCGGTAGGCCGTTCGTGTAATAGATTGGCGTTGTTAAATAGAACTTGGGCTTCTTAGGTGACATGTTTAGTTTGTTTTTCCCGCCGTTTCGTACGCTCGCAAGGCTTCGCTGATGACACGCTGCAGCGGCACATTTTTCTCGACTGCAAGCTTGCGGCAGTCGTCGTATTCGGGCGCGACGTGCAAGATGCGCCCGTTCACGCGTGAAATCTTGATGCGCACGTCGCCAAAATCCGTGGAGACACTCACAAACTCGCGCGGGAGCGTGCGGCGTTGCGCGCGGTACGTGCGCGCCCCGAACGTGGTTGTTTCCGCAAAAATCAGCGACATCAGCGTTTGCGTGTCCTGGGGCTTGCACAAAACCGTGAGCAAAGTCCCCGGGCGATTTTTCTTCATTTGGACCGGCGTCGTGTAAACATCCAGCGCACCAGCGGCCAACGCCTTCTCCAGGAAATAGCCGTAAATCTGTGGATTCATGTCATCGAGATTCGCCTCGATCACCGCAATTTCCTCGTCGAAACCAGGAACCGCCTTCTCCACAGCCTCGCCGATCATGATTCGAACGACATTCGGTTGTCCTTCCAGATCGACCGTCCCTGCACCGTAGCCAATCGCGCTAACACTCATTAGAGGCTGCGGACCAAACGAATCGCAAAGCGTCGCGACAATCGCCGCCCCTGTTGGCGTAACGAGCTCTTTCTGGACGCCATTCGAATACGTCGGCTTGCCCTGCAGCAGGTCGGCCGTGGCCGGTGCCGGCACTGGCAAAACGCCGTGTGCCATTTTCGCCGTCCCTCCGCCAACATTCAGCGCAGAGCAAGCGAATTTCTCGATACCCAAAAAGTGAAACCCAATGCAAGCGCCAACGATATCCACGATGGCGTCAAGCGCGCCCACTTCATGAAAATGCACTTTTTCGAGCGGCACGTCGTGCACTCGCGCTTCCGCTTCTCCTAGCTTGGTGAAAATTGCTGCAGCGTGCTCGCACACCGGTGCCGCCAGCTTCGAATTTTTCAAAATGTCGAGAATCGCGCTCAGCGACCGGTGCTTGTGCTGATCCTCCGTCTTGACCGTGACGTAAGTTGCGGCCATGCCGTTCTTCCAGACTTTTTCCGCGGAAAGCTCCCAGCCGGGAACTTCAAGGCCGCGAAGCTCCGCGCGCAAATGCTCGACCGGGCAGCCCCCATCTACCAGTGCTCCGAGGGTCATGTCGCCGCTGATGCCGGAAAAACAGTCAAAATAAGCCAGCTTCATGGAAAGACCGCCGAACGGTGGGACTTCGAGCCGGAATTGTCACTCCGTCGGATTCAAATTGATACTATCGGCGCAAATGGGCAGTGTCAAACGACCCGGTGCTTCGGATTCGGAGGTAGAGTTGGGCTCAAAAAGCCTTCCGGGTCGCCTCTGATTTAGACTTGTCTGTCGGCTCACCATGCTTTGACCCCCATCGCGGGCATCTCCTATACTGGCGTGATTCGATTCAGCTACTTGCTTACCTAGAGGAAGCGTGTATCAGAAACTGACAAATCGTTTGCGGGAAGCACTGACGGCGCACATCCGTGAAAAGTATGGCGTGCAACTCGAGATTGTGCTCGATCGCCCGCCGAAGCTAGCGATGGGCGAAGCGGCCTCGCCAGTGTGCTTCGAACTGGCAAAGCGGCTCAAAAAAGCGCCGCGGCAAATTGCCCAGGAGATCGCCGCGACTCTCGCCAAAGTGGAAGGAGTGGCGCGGTTGGAGGTCGCGGGTGGCGGGTACTTGAACGCCTTCTTCGACCGCGGAGCGTTCTGGAATAGCGCACAAGAGGAAGCAAGCGCCACGCGGCAAACGCCGAGCAGCGATCAACAGAAAATCATCGTCGAGCACACCAGCATCAATCCCAACAAAGCAGCGCACATCGGCCACGTTCGAAACGCCGTGCTCGGCGACACCATGGTGCGCATTCTGCGGCACGCAGGCCAGCGCGTACAGATTCAAAACTACATTGACAATACCGGCGTGCAAGTTGCCGACGTCGTCATCGGATTCCTGCGCATGGAGCAGCGAACGATCACCAACGTGATGATGCTCGCGAAGGAGCCGAAGTTCGACTACTACTGTTGGGACCTCTACGCGAAAGCCACGAGCTTTTTTGCCGAAGATCCCGAGCGCGCGGCGAAGCTGCGAGCAGAAACGCTGAAGGCTATCGAAGAAGATCGCGGGGAAGATGCGGAAGTGGCGAAAGTTGTGGCGGATGCGATTGTGACTTGTCATCTGCGGACCATGGCGCGTCTGGATATCCAGTACGATTTGCTGGCCCGCGAGAGCGAGATTTTGCATTTAAAGTTCTGGGATACCGCCTTTGAGATGTTGAAGAAATCCGGGGCCGTTCATTTGGCGACAAGCGGAAAAATGAAGGGTTGCTGGATTTTGCCGTGGGAAGAGAAAACAAGAATTAACGCAGAGCACACGGAGAAGACAGAGGACACAGAAAAGAAAGAAAGTGCGGAAGTGACAGACGAGAACGAACAGGACAAGATCATTGTGCGTTCGAACGGAACGGTGACCTACGTCGGGAAAGATATCGCTTACCAGCTCTGGAAATTCGGCTTGTTGGGAAAGGATTTTTGTTACCGCAGGTGGCCTGACGCGCCGGAAGGGCAAACGGTCTGGGCCACAACGAGCAGGAAAAGTGAACCGGACGCGCCGCACTTTGGTGAACCTGCAAGTAAGGTCTACAACGTGATTGATGCGCGCCAAGCATATCCGCAGGATGTTGTCGCCGAAGGCTTACGCCGTCTCGGCCACACGGAGGCTGCCAAGAATTCCATCCACTTGTCCTATTCCTTCGTCGTGCTGACTCCTCGCTGTGCAGCGGAAATGGGCTATGAACTCTCGCCCGAGGACGCCAAGCGCCCTTTCGTGGACATGAGCGGCCGCAAGGGATTTGGAGTCAAAGCGGACGACCTCATGGACAAACTGGAAGAGGCGACGCTTAGCGAAGTCCGACAGCGGCACCCGGAAATGAGCGAAAAAGAGCAGAAACGTACCGCGCATGCCATCGCAGTGGGCGCGCTGCGATTTTTTCTGTTGAAGGTGACACGCAATTCCATCATTGCATTTGATTTCAAGGATGCTCTGAGCTTCGAAGGCGAGACGGGACCCTATTGCCAGTATGCCGTTGTACGCATTCGGGGGATCCGGCGAAAAGGAGCGGAAGCGGCAGTCGCGACGGCGAGATTAAATTCCGATGCCGCAAATCAGTTCCTTTCCGGGCCGGAAGGCACTGACCTTTGGGAATTACTTCTTTCCGCTGGTTCGCTCGATTACGCCGTCGACGCAGCGATCGCTACGCAGGAACCCGCCTTTGTGGCGAAATATGCTTTTCAGCTCGCGCAGACGTTCAACAATTTCTATCACAGGCATCACATTTTGTCAGAAGAGAACGAGCAGAAGCGCGCGCTCTTGTTGCAGTTGACGGAATTAGTCGAGGCGCAACTCGTGCGCGCCCTCAGTTTGCTGGGAATCGAAGCGCCGGAAAAGATGTAGCAATCTTGCCAAGCTTGGGGGCAGCGTTCCCTCGCCTTGCTCAGGATAAAGCTGCGCCCTTACAAGAAAAACCTAGTACGACATAATGAGGTGCACCAGCGTGCGAAGGCCGACGCCTGTTGGCCCTTTGGCGAGCCAGGGCTTCGCATCGTCATTCCATGCGGTCCCGGCGATGTCCAGGTGGATCCATGGGGAATCGCCCGTGAATTCCTTGATGAACATGGCGCCGATGGTGGCACCTCCGCCTTTGCCGCTGCTGATGTTCTGGATATCCGCGACGGTGCCTTTGATGAATTCGCGATACTCGTCATCCACGGGCATGTGCCACATTTTCTCGCCGGCCGCTTTCGCGCTGGCCAGGAGCTTATCGGTGAACGCCTGGTCGGAACCAAAAACGCCAACGTTGACGCCCGCGAGAGCGACCACAATCGCGCCGGTGAGCGTCGCTGCGTCAATTAGATGCGTCGCGCCAAGCTGCTTTGCGTAGTGCACACCGTCTGCAAGAATCAGTCGTCCTTCCGCGTCCGTGTTCAGCACCTCGATGGTTTTGCCAGACATAGCGGTTTGAATGTCGCCTGGCTTCTGCGCGCGGCCACCGGGCATGTTTTCGGTCGATGGCACGACGCAAATCACTTTGACATTTGGTTTCAGCGATGCGAGAGCGCGCATGATACCGATCATGGTGGCGCCCCCGGCCATGTCGTACTTCATTTTTTCCATGCCTTCGGAGGGCTTGATGGAAATGCCGCCGGTATCGAAGGTAACCGCTTTGCCGACGAGGCCGATCACAGGCGCGCCGGGCCTGGCCGACGGCGGATTGTAGGTGATGACGATCATGCGGGGCGGCTCAGCGCTACCTTGGGCGACGCTGAGAAGTGCGCCCATTTTCAAATCGGCAATTCTCTTTTCATCGAGAATCTCCACGGTAAGGCCCGCAGCTTTGGCCATGGCTTCCGCTTTTTGCGCCAGGATTGTTGGAGTGAGTTTATTCGATGGCTCATTGATCAAATCGCGAGCGAAATTCTGCGAATCGGCGATAATGCGGCCTTTCGTCAATCCTTTTTCGCCCGCTCCGCGCTCGGAATCGGCGTAACCAGCGATGGTAATGGAGTCGATTCTCTTGTCATTTTTTTTGTCCGTCTTGTATTTATCCGATTCGAAATCCGCAGTTAGTGCGCCTTCGACGATCGCTTGCGAGGATTCCTCGCTGGCATCGCCCTCGCGGACGAAGAACGCGAAATTCTTAACGGAGCGCGATTTCAGATAGCGCAAGGCCGCGCCAGCCACTTTGCGCAGCGTCGCAGAATTAAATTGCTCGCGCTTCCCTGCCCCCACCAGCAACAACCGCGCCGCTTTCAAGCCCGCAGGCGCATGGATGAGCGTGAACTCGAACATCTTGCCCGTAAGCTCGCCGCTCTTGGCCAACTTGCGCAGTAGCCCTCCTGCGGACTGATCGATTTCCGCGACGCGGCCCTGAACCGGGTCGGTTTCTTCAAATACATACGAAACAAACGCCTCCGTTTCGATGCCCGCGAACGATCTACTCTCCAACGTGATTTGCATAGGTTCTTTATCGCCTCCGATTGCGATACATGGATTCTTCTACTTCCCGGCGCGCTTCCTTGGCGCGCTCGTCCTGGCGGCGGTCCCACGCCTTCTTGCCCTGCACCAGCGCGATTTCCACCTTGGCAAGGCTATTCCGGAAGTAAATTTTCAAGGGAATTACGGTCAGGCCTTTGGCCTCGACGCGCCCGGAAAGCTTGTGAATTTCATTCTTGTGGAGCAGTAGTTTGCGCGAACCAAGTGGTTCATGGTTCCAGGGACCGCCAGGTAAGTACTGTGCAATGTGTGCATTAACGAGCCATGCGCCATTCGGGGTAAATTCCACGTAGGCGTCCCGGATGTTGGCCTTGCCTTCGCGAAGGGCCTTCACTTCGGTGCCGTGTAGGACCAAACCCGCTTCATGCTTCTCAAGAATATGGTAGTTATAAGAGGCCGCCCGGTTTTGAGCCACGATTTGCTCGCCGGGCTTGGCGCCTTTCTTCTCAGATTTTCTGCCAGGCTTAACCACGACTGTCCATCATAGCTAGAGCGCAAAAGGTTGTCACTCAGGCACAAAATAGCTATTGTTACATGAAAGACGGTAAACCCCAGCAACCTTGTCGCCCGTCTAATGCGAGTGTTAGACTGCAAGGGCAACATTTCCAGGCCTCGGAGAGAGTAATGTCGCAAAACTGGGGAACTCTAATCCTGTGTGTAAGTTTCGGACTGTTTGCGGCCGGCTGCCCGAAGGGACACGGGGATTATGACCTAGGCGAAAAAGCGGAGAACCTCCAGGACTGGGACGCCGCGTACACCTACTACCAAAAAGCCGCGAAAGCCGATCCCCACAATGCCAGTTACAAAATCAGGCTGCATCAAGCGAGATTTGAGGCCGGCCAAGCTCATATCAAGAAGGGGCTGGAGTTACGTAAAAGAGGTGATGTTCAGTCGCTCCAACTCGCGTCGGGTGAGTTCCAACGGGCTTTGGCTATTGATCCCTCGAGTTCCATTGCGGAACAGGAGTTGAACCGCACCGCGGAAATGCTCGCGGAAAAGACTCACGAGAACGAAGCTCCGCCGCCCACCGACCATAATCAGCAGCCATTGGCCTCCATGCCACCTGAGATCAAGCCCCTTTCACATGCGCCTATCAGCATGAAAATGTCGAACGACGCGAAAATCGTCTTCGACACCATAGGAAAGACTGCTGGCCTGACCATGGTTTATGACCCCGATTTCCCTGCGCGGCGCATCACCGTGGACTTCAACAATGTGACGTTGGAGCAGGCATTAGAGATCACGGCCCTGGAAAGCAAAGCCGCGATCAAGCCGGTGACAGAGAACACCCTTTTCGTGTATCCGGACCAGCCACAGAAACGCCGCGATTACGAAGAGGAAGTGGTGAAGACGTTTTATTTGTCGAACGTCACGCAGCCCCAGGAATTGACGGAGATTCAGACCGGGCTCAGACAATTGTTTGATTTAAAGAGAATCCAACAAGTCAACTCGCAAAACGCCCTCATCATCCGCGATACACCCGACAAATTGATGCTCGTTCAAAAAATGATCGAAGACATCGATAAGGCTAAGCCGGAAGTCATTATCCAGGTCGAAGTGCTGGAGGTCAGTTCGCAACGCATTCGAGAACTGGGAATTACCCCCGGACAGTCGGCCTCCGTGACTTTTAACCCAGGCAGCACGACTACACCTGCGACAGGCGGGACTGCCACGACGACCGCACCACTCACTCTCAACGACTTAAAACATCTGAGCACCAAGGATTACAGCGTGACCCTGCCGAGCGCCACGGCAACAGCGCTTTTGAGCGACACCGCCACGAAGATCCTTCAGAACCCGGAGATAAGGTCTGTCGACGGGCAAATCGCGCATTTGAAAATCGGCCAGCGCATTCCGGTGGCAACCGGCAGCTTCCAGGCCGGCGTGGGCGTGGGAGCCACAGGGGGAGCGGGGTTTGTGAACCCGCTGGTGAATACACAGTTCACATATTTGGATGTTGGCGTAAACGTGGACATGACGCCGCGGGTCCACCCTGACCACGATGTAACCCTGAAGCTGATGATTGAAATCTCCTCGCAGTTGGGCAGCGTGAATATCGGCGGCATCACTCAGCCCATCATAAGTTCGCGCAAAATCGAGCACGATATCCGGTTGAAAGAAGGTGAGGTCAATATACTAGGCGGACTCTTCCAGCGGACAGATACGGAAACCCTTACCGGCTGGCCCGGCCTTGGCAAGCTCCCCATCCTTGGCCGCCTCTTCTCCGATAAGCACACGGAGCACGATGAAGACGAAGTGCTGATTGTGCTGACGCCGCGCATTGTCCGCATGCCGCTTTGGACGAAAGCGAATTTGCGGCCGTTGCTCTCAGGAACTGAGACCTTCGTGGAAACCAAGCGCGAGAGCGAACTTCGCGCGCCGCAACCGGAGCAGACTCAGCCAGCCCTGCAACCGCAACAGCCACAACCCCAGCAGCTACAGCAACCGCCAAGCGCAACGTCCACCGGGGCCAAGCCACCGGCACCGGCA
This sequence comes from Terriglobia bacterium, assembly GCA_033853375.1. Lineage (GTDB taxonomy): Bacteria > Acidobacteriota > Terriglobia > Acidiferrales > UBA7541 > Acidiferrum. The sequence continues at coordinate 5,110 of JAWOLO010000097.1, read as the reverse complement.
ACAGCGGGCGCCGGCATGGCAAAGCTTCGCTTCGAACCACAAACGCTCACGCTGAAGGCAGGACAGGTTGCAACGGTGGGCGTAGTCGTTGAAAATGTCAACGATCTTTACTCCATCCCCTTGCTATTGCAGTATGACCCGAAGGTGATCAGCGTCGAAGAAGTGCAGCATGGCGGTTTTCTCTCGAACGGCGGCGCACAAGAAATCTCGATTGTTTCGCAGCCTTTTAAGGACAAGGGCCAGTACATCATTTCCGCCACGCGCCCACCCAGCACTCCCGGCGTGAGTGGAAGTGGGACGCTGCTTGGGCTCGTCGTGAAGGCCGTGGCGCCGGGCTCTTCGCCTTTGTCCATCGTGCAGGTCAATGCCAAAGACTCGCAGCAGAAGTCCATCCCGTTAGTCACCAGCGAGGCAACTCTGCAAGTCCAGCCGTAGTCGAATTTAAGCCATGTTGCGCGACGTTTCCATTCGAGTGCGGGTCCGTAGGCGACGCGGCAGCGCGCAAGCCGGCTTGACTCTTCTCGAATTGATCTTGACCTGCGGCATTATGCTGATTTTGTCTACGCTTGCGCTGCCGATTGCCAAATACACGGTGATTCGCCAAAAGGAAGCTACTCTTCGCCACAATCTGGATGAAATCCGCGATGCCATTGACCGTTACAAAGATGCTGCGGATCACAATCAGATTAAAGTGGAGATGGGAACCGAAGGTTACCCACCCGATCTGGAAACTCTGGTGAGGGGCGTGTCCCTTGGCACGGGGAGCGACAGGAAGATTCGCTTCTTGCGGAAGATCCCGGTCGATCCCATGACCGGCCGAGCTGATTGGGGACTCCGCGCCGTGCAGGACGAGCCCGATTCAATGCAATGGAGTGGCAAAGACGTTTTTGACGTGTACTCCCAATCCACCGGTACGGCATTGGATGGAACGAAGTATTCCGACTGGTGATAAGGTGGTAAGAGGAAGGTTTCAGCGTGAAGATGGACTTGCATAGCAGATTTCTTGAGCGAGCCCCGCACGACAGCCGCAACGAGCAGCGCGATCTCGGATTCACTCTTATTGAGCTGATGATCGTTATGACGATCATCGCCATTCTCATTGGTATCGCCGCGGTTCGCTACGACAAAGTGGTGCAGCACTCGAAAGAAGCGGTTCTGAAGCAGGATCTGCGCGCGATGCGCGACGCCATTGACAACTACACGCTCGACAAACAGGCCGCACCGCAATCGCTCGATGACCTGCAGCAAGCGGGCTACCTCCGCTCGGTGCCCGTTGACCCAATGACGCATGCCAAAGATTGGGTTCCGCAGTTCGACAGCGTCGTCCTGAGCCCGGATCAAACCACCACGGGAATGGTCGACGTGCATTCGAATTCTCCGGCAGTCTCCCCATTCGAAGGCACTCCCTACAACGAGTGGTAATTGCTCTCTGCTCTTTTGTTCAAGCTCACCTCTGGTCTCAACAATATGAGAAGACTTGCGAGCTTTAGGCTTAAGCCGTTTGGTTGGTAGTGACTCATTTTGATGGGAAAATGCGTCACCGCCGTGTGGTTGTGTGATTTGACGCCAACACGCCCGGGCTCATAACGCGTCAAACACCAACTGGCCCTGCTGGATTCAAAGGACTTAGCATTCCTTCCGCACGTAAAGCCGTCAAAAATAGGGGTATTTAAGGCCTTAACGGGCACCTGGTATCCACCGAAATCGCTCCCTGATAGGTTGTCGCAATCCGGATACCGGTGGTCGTGAAGCTACCTAGAGTGCAAGCAGGTTCAGGTTATCTCGGGCTGCTATTCCTCGCCAAAGTCGGTGCGGTCGATGGGATCCGAATTCTCCAGCAATGCGAAAACAAAGGAGTTTTGCGACGCAGCCCGGCCTTCTGACTATCGCGTGATGCCTGAAACAACTAAAAGTCCGCGACTAGGCCGACACCTGCAGAAAAACGGTTGGCGCAGGCGTAGAGAGAGACCACCAGAACTGTCTCCAGAATGGCTTCGTTACTCCAGCCAGCCTCTCGGAGACGCTCGACGTCGGATTTCTCCATGTCAGCCGGGTGGCGCGTTAACTTATCGGCGAAACGAAACAGTTCCATGACTTTGGGTTCGACTTGGGCGCTCTCATAGTTCAGTGCCAACTTCCGGGACATAGATTTGTCGATGCCCATTCTGCCGAGGATTTCCAGATGTGCTGCAAGGCAATAATTAGAAAGATTGATGCCGCTGACGACGAGTGCGACTTGTTCTTTCACAATTTTGGGCAGAGCATGTTCCTCGAACATTACATGCGTAAAGAGATTCACTTGGTCTTGCAAGAATTGTGGTTGAGTGCCCAAAGCTAGAAAATAGTTAGGAACGAACCCCCAGTTGTCCTGCAGGAACTTGTAAACAGGCTTCACTTCGGGACCGGCCTGTTCTTCGGAAACAGCGGGGACCCAAGACATACTCGTCCTCCAAGGAAACGTGAACTCTGGAACTCGACGTGCGAAAAACTGACCTGAAATTTCCGTCGAGCAGATGGAAGGGATGATAACAGATTCCCGGATGTGCACGTGAGCTGCGGCGCTTCCTCAAGAAAATGGAGCGTCCTCGCGCCGGGCCTAGGTCTCCCCGGAGCTTAGCTTTTTCCGTAGAGCAGCGTGGAGTCGGGAGCGGACATCTGAGGGAAGCTCAACAGGCCGCGAATCACAGAGAATCTCAATTGATTTCTTCGTCTGATCCACAATCATGGTGCAGTCTTCGCAATGTTCGAGATGGCGTTCTAGTTCTTGCTTCACGACAGGATCGAGATCACCGTCGATGTAGTTCGACAATTCGCGGATAACACCTTTGCAGTTCAATTTAGTGTACCTCGACGAAAATATCGATTCAGCTTTTCGCGTAATTTGAGACGCGCGCGCAATAATCTTGATTTCACGGCGGGCACAGAAATTCCCAGGGCTTCGGCGGTCTCTTGCGTGGAAAGCTCTTCCAAATCGCGCAAAACCAGAACAATGCGAAATTCTGGTTCAAGCCTCTCGATAAACTCGCCAAGTATCCCTTGCAGCTCTGTTTGCGCGTAGTTTTGCTCCGGACTGGGACTCCAGTCCTCCAGCTCCCGGGGCATCAGGTCCGTGTCACCCTCGACCGGTTCATCCAAAGAGAACTGATTGGGCCTGCGCTTTCGGAGGCGCATCAAAGCTTCATTGGCAGCGATCCGGACGAGCCACGTATAGAAACGAGAATCCCCAAGGAAGTCCTGAAGATGCGAGTACGCCTTCAGGAAGGCATCCTGCATTGCATCTTCCGCGTCTTCCTGATTTCCCGTGATGTTTTTCGTAAGGCGAAAAATCTTGTCTTCGTAGCGGCTGACGAGTTCCTCAAAGGCGGCCGAATCTCCCTCTTTCGCGGCGGCCACCAAGAGGTGTTCGTCCTCGCGGGCGATAGACGACGGCAAGCGGTGCGGGTTCGGTGTGCTCAAGATGCTTAAAATACCCCAAAATTCGGAGCAATGGCCTTTCTCAGGAATCAATATAGCACTTAGCATCCGTCCCCTCTGGCCTTTCCCCTGTTTGGATGACCACCAGAAGCGGCCGGATTCAAGAATTAACGTCTGACTTGCGGAAGCTCCGAGGGGGCGACCGTTGCCCGCCAAGCCCTGAGAACTTCGGCAACTGTCCAGGCTTGCGCGATGCACCCGCGCGGCGTGAAGGGGGCGTCGCCGTCGTAGATTTCGCTAAGCGTCCCCAGACCGTGGGAGAAGATCTGCATCCCCAGCGGTTCGAGAAAGCTCTGCGCCGCTTGGCGATCACCGTAAACACGCAAGTGAGCGAGCACAAACGGCCCCATCAGCCATCCCCAAACGGTTCCCTGGTGGTAAGCGCCGTCCCGTTCGCGAGGTCCTCCGCCATAATGTCCTTGATATCCAGGCTCGCCCGGGGCGAGGCTGCGAAGGCCATGCGACGTGAGCAAACGGCGCGCGCAAACATCCACGACGGTTTTTTGTTGCTCCGGGGAGAGAGGACTCTCTGGCAGCGACACCGCAAAGATTTGATTGGGGCGGAAAGACGCGTCGTTGCCGAGACGCGGGTCATCGATCACGTCATAGCAGCAGCCGGCTGCAGGATTCCAGAATCTTGAGAAGCTCTTCTGCACCATCGAGGCCATTTTCAGGAAAGGCTCTGCGGATTTTCCGGCCATCGGTGCAAGCTTCGCCATAGTATTCAATGCGTTGTACCAAAGCGCGTTGACTTCCACGGGTTTGCCTATGCGCGGTGTTACGACCCAGTCCCCGACCTTCGCGTCCATCCAGGTGAGTTGAACACCGTTCTCTCCCGCATGAAGAAGGCCATCGGCTTCGTCCACATGGATGTGATAGCGAGTGCCTTTGAGATAGGCGTTGATGATTTGCGCCAAGACCGAATACAGCTTGAAAACAGCTCCAGTGTCCTTGGTTGTTTCGAAATATTGGCGGACAGCCTCGAAATACCACAGGGCCGCATCCACGGTGTTGTATTCCGGTTGCCCGCCGGCGTCAGGGAAATTGTTGGGCAACATTCCGCCGTTTACGTATCTTGCAAATGCAAACAGGATCTTTTTGGCGATGTCGGGGCGGCCGGTTGTCAGCGTGAGTCCGGGAAGCGCAATCATGGTGTCGCGGCCCCAATCGCCAAACCAGTGATACCCAGCGATGACGGACCTTCCATCGGGTTCTTCAGGCAGACTTCTCTGAACGACAAACTGATCGGCGGCGAGGATGAGTTGCCGGACCCAGGGAGGGGCAACGGAGGCGCCTTGGGAATCGCTTTTCTGCCATTTTGAGCAGAGACTCCGTTCTCGCTCGATGTGCTCGGCAAGCCCTTGCGCGCCATCCAGCTCCGCGCGAACGTTGGTCGTAAACACAAAGGTGGCGGACTTACCGACGGTAAGTTCCAAGCTCGCAGTCGCAGCTAGCAGATGGTCCTCATGATCATCGAGGCCGCGATATCGCTCCATCGGCATGAAGCAGTCCCGATACCATTCGTGTTTTGGCGCGAATTCAGCATCGGCGCTGAGCATATAGAACGGAATCGCGCCGTCGTAGGCCGTGACTTGCACACCTTGCTCGACGGATTCAATCCTCATCTGCCAGTTTT
>JAWOLO010000096.1:0-2777 GCA_033853375.1 Terriglobia bacterium | reverse complement strand
CGGCCAAGGCACAGGCCTGGGCTTGAGCATGTGCTACGGCACCGTGAAAGAACACAACGGCAAGATCTACGCGCAAAACCTCCATCCCCACGGCGCCGCCGTCACCATCGAACTCCCCGCCGCGTAGTAAGTTGCCCTACGGCTTCGTCCCCTCCACACTCTGGACAGGCAGGTAGGCAATTGGTGGGAAAAACGCTCGTACGCATGGCAAACTCTGCCGTTCGCGGCGCTCGAGAACGCAACCACGCATGCCCCAGTGTTTGGTAAGTTGTCTAACTGTGCGAGTTCCCGTTGGCACCCAAGTTTCCGATTTGGCGGTTTATCAATGCTTGGAGAGTGGAAACCACGGTGATTTCTTGCCCGTGGCGCGTTAATCTGTTTTTGGAACTTCGATTCCGGAAACCATTAAGCCGCAGGAGAAATTCTGGTGTGAGTCGTGGTGACTAGAATCCAATTACGCGCTCCGGTTATATTTCTGGTTTTTGCCGCAGTCGCGATTCCCATCGAGTTACTATCTCCTGAACGTTATTCCGCCATAGACTGGAGGATCGATGCTTCCCACGCCTTTGTGAATGCCCTGGGATTCGTTCCTGTCGGACTTGTACTTGGTGAACTTGGCATGCTTCGGGTCCTTGCCGCCGCAGCCCTGATGTCCGGCCTTGCCGAAACGGGTCAGATGTTGATGCTGTACCGCGATCCGTCGGTCAGCGATTTTATCGCTAATGTGATAGGAGCTTTCCTTGGTGCCGTCGTCAGTGCGCGTTGGAACATTCGACCCACTCTGAAGATCAACAGATGGACGACGCTTGTCGCTGCCGCTGTTGCGTTCGCACTGATCGCTCAGCTATGGGCCGAGAACGGCGCGGCCGTTAGTACGCGCGGAGCTACATCCCCGGGTACTCTCGAAGCCTACTGGAAACTCGACGAAAAAGGTGGGCGGGTAGCATCTGATTCTTCGGGACACAATCTTAACGGGCGATTCAGCACCGAGTTCCAGTTCGTTCCCGGCCCTATGGGGACTTCCATTGTCTTCAACGGTATGAAGGAATATATCGACGTTGGCCGCTCAACAGCCCTTCGGCTTGCCGGGAGCATGACCATCACCGCCTGGACTAACTCCTCCTCCTTTCCTCATGATGACGCAGCAATCGTCTCGCAACGGCACGACGGTTTTGGTTATCAGTTGGATACGACCGTCGACAAAGGCCCGCGCACAATCGGATTCAAACTCAGCAACGCCTGCCGAGATCTCATGGCGCGATACGGAGCTACACCACTCGTTGTTGGCGTCTGGTATCACGTGGCCGGAGTTTACGACGCCCCGAAGCGCACACTCGACGTTTACTTGAATGGGAAGCTAGACAACGGCCCCTTGATTGGCCCCGTAACCAGCACTCAACACAGTTCTCGCTGGCCAGTTTACGTCGGTAGGCGGAGCGATTCCGAGGGCTTTGGATTCGCCGGCTTGATTCGAGACGTGCGTATCTACTCCTTCGCTCTCACGAACGACGAAGTCGCGGATGTTATGCGAGGAGAGTCCATTAACGGCGCGGCGGCTCGCGCCGCAAGCAATACGACCGAACCAGGGCGCGCCACCGAGCAGAACCCTCAATGCACCGTGATTTCTGAAAGCGGTGACCAATGGATTCCGGTGATGGCGGCAAGCTTAGGTGTACTTGTAGCGGTTGCCTGCGTCGGCCTGTGGCCGTCAGCAAACTCGCTGCTCTATGTTTTTTTCAGCTTTGCAGCTGGTCTGCTTCTTCTGCCTGCTATAGTTCCCAATGTTCCGCGGTTTAATTTATGGCTGATTCCACTGGTAACTCTGGCTGGTGGCGTGTCTGTGGTTGTCTCAATACGTCGCTGCTCTGAGTCTCGCTGGATTGAGGCTCGTCAGGCGAAACAGTCGCTTTGATGTCGGACGTCCCCCGACTATCTCCTCGCGTCGGTTCCGACTCCTCGTGTGCTTCGGAGAAAGAACTGGTCGGCCAGGCACGGCCAATCATCGTAGAACTCTCTTGCCCGAATCCACAAATTGAGGAAGGCCATGGAAGTGAGGCATTTCTGGTAGAGTGATGCGCCAAGGGAACGCAGAAGTGGCGAATGGCAACGAGCGCCATAGAGTGGAAAGCAGAAAGAGAGATTCCTTACAAGACCCCCAACTTCCAGCCAGCAATATTGCTGGAGGAGTGAGATGATCGTAAACGTGGACGTAAGTACTGCAACACGAATCGGTTAGAAGAGGAAACAGGTATTCGCAGCGGTTTGCAAGATGTAATATTTGCAGCCACGGATACGTACTAGGAAATGGAAACGCAGAAGCCAGGCCGGATGAGCACGCCGGGATTAGCGGAGCCGACGGAGGCGATTGCCCGTGCCAGGGCGGGTGACGCGGAGGCTTGGGGCCAGCTTTACCGGGAATATGCTCCTGCGATCTTCCGTTTCTGCAGGCGTGCTATGCCAACCCGCGAAGACGCGGAAGACGCCACCATGGAAATTTTCATGAAATTGAAAGGCAAGCTCAGCCAGTACGACACGACGCGGTCGTTCTCCGCCTGGCTCTATAAAGTGGCTGCGAATCATTGCTGGGACATTCTGCGGCGCCGGAAAATCCGCCAGGACAAAGAAACCGAAGACGTGGAGAGCGTGCCGTTGGAGCATCCCGAGCCAAGCCAACTGGAAAAACTGATCGAGCAGCGCTCCAGCGAAGAAGTGCGCAAGGCGCTTGAGAAAATGGGCGCGCGGGCGCGCATGGCGCTGGTGATGCGCTATTACTCGGA
>JAWOLO010000095.1:0-3333 GCA_033853375.1 Terriglobia bacterium | reverse complement strand
GCTTGCCCGGCTCGGGATTTGTGTGGCACGTCTTGCACTCCAAGCCAAACGCCAGATGCTTCTTATGGCTGTACGGAATCGGCTGCGCAGGTGCGAGATGTTCGCTCGGATTGTCTGGCACCATGCTCTTTGTTGCAGACGATGCCGGGCCTTGTCGAGCCGCCGAATTTTCTACGAAAAAGAAAAGGAATGCCGCAACCGCCAGCCCAACAAACCCCAAGGAAACCCGTCTTATCGTCTTCATCTCCGCGTCTCCTCGCGCACGTTAATCTTTTCTTTCTTCGTTACGTGGCTACGCCTTCTTGCTCACCACTTCCTCGATGCTGGTCCCAAAATCCTTGAGGATGACCGTCGCCGCGTTTCGCCCGGGCCCTCCGGTGACTGATCCTCCGGGATGCGTTGTGGCTCCGGTCTGATACAAGCCGGGAATCGGCATGCGATGTTGCGCCCAGCCGGGCATCGGCCGCATCGGTCCGACTTGCGACGCACTCTGCGCACCTGCGTGAGCGCTGCCGTGCCAAAAATGAGGATTCATGTGCTCCAAATCGAGCGGACTTTCGATAAACCGCGCAAGAATCTTGTCGTCGGTTAAATTCGGTGCGTACTTCCGCAGGCGTTTCAAATAACCGTCGGAAACCTCGGCTTTGATTTTGTCCCAGTGCTCCGGGCCTTCTTTGAGTTCGTAGGGCTGCCAACCGACGATTTTGACAGTGTGCATTCCAGTGGGGGCGCGTGTCGGGTCCGCGACCGTGCAAGTGATAATCTGCATCGGAGGATCTTCCAGATTCACGACGCCTCGCGCGTCATCGTACGCAAATCGCAGCGCCCGCTCCGGCGAAGCGAGAATGCCCGCCTCGATCGGCGCGAGCGTCCCTCCTTCCACGGCAAACTTCGGCGGCTCGCTTGTCGCGCAGTGCGTCACAAACATGGGGTTTTCCGCCTGCCAAGTGTCCACGCCGTCGATGAAATCCTGGCCCCACAACTCGCGCGGCGCCATGTCCACCAAGTGCTTGATGTGGATGGTCGAAACCACCGCCTTTTCCGCGCGATACGAGCTCCCGTCGCTGCATTCCACTCCAACGCATCGGCCGTTCTCCACAATTAGGCGTTTCACCCATTTGTTGGTCAGCAGCACACCGCCATGCTCCTCGATGTAGCGAGCCAGTGCCTGCGTCAATATTCCTGATCCGCCTTTTGGAATAGGCCGCCCGGAGTGCTGCTGGCGCGCTGCTCCGTACGCGAGCCGTCCTGTCATTGGACCATCCGGCGGCTCGGCCGCCAGATGCGCCATGAACAGGAGGAAGATGCGAGAATGCTCGTCTTCGAACGTGTCGCGAATGATTTCCCACGCCGACATCGCCATCCGTCGCTGCCACAATTTGCCGCGCGGCACTTGCGCTAACTGGTCGTTGAGCGGTTTGCCAAAACCGATGGGCGTGAAGCTTGCTCCAAATACAATTGGCCGGATCGCGTCGAACTCCGCGAGCATCTTCCGATAGGCCTCGGCATCCTTTTTTGAAAATTTTCCAAATTCCGCGCAGGTGCGATCCACGTCGCGCCACTGCGTCAAGTAAGTGCCGTCCGCAAACGGAACATGAAAAATCGGATCCGGGTCGACGTACTCCAAGCCATAATCGCGCAGCTTGAGTTCGTCGTTCTTGATCATGGGGTTGTCCATCAGAAACGCGTGAGACGTGGAACAAACATCGTCTTTAAATCCACGCAGCGTTAATTGCGCGGTCTTCACACCGCCGCCGACGATGGGCCGTCCCTCGAGCACCAAGCAGCGATAACCGGCCTTCGCCAAATAAGCGGCCGCGATCATGCTGTTGTGTCCGGCCCCGGCCACCACAATGTCGAAACGGTCATCCTTGGAGGTTTGCGCGTTTAACGAAAACGGAGTCGCGGCCAGAGGCGCCAGTGCCGTCGTTTTCACGAATTCACGCCGGCTGACTTTGCTCATAGGAAAACCTCCCTCGCAATAAGCTCTGACGCCCGATTAAACCCATTTCCTTCTGAAGTTCGGGTTGGCGTATCAAAAAATCAAGAATGCAGGCGCGCATTTCGCGCTGCTCGTTAGAGCAACTTCATTGGTTTGCGTATCGCGTCTGCCAAATCGTTTAGGAACTCTGCCGCACGCGCTCCATCCACCACTCGGTGATCGCTCGACAGCGTCATGGTCATCATCGGCCGCACAGCAGACATGCCTTCGACCGCCACGACACGATCCGAAATTGCTCCCACAGCGAGAACCGCTGCTTGCGGCGGCGTAATGATCGCGGTGAACGCATCCACCTTGTACATCCCAAGATTGCTCAGCGTGAATGTTCCCCCGATAATATCCGCTGGTCGCAGCTTGCCCGCCCGCGCGCGTTCGGTTAAGTCGCGCCGCTGCGTGGAAATCTCTGAAATCTTCAGCTTGTCCGCGTCGTGAATTACTACTCCGACCACTCCATCCTTGACCGCAGCAGCTAAGCTCACGTTGATTTTGGCATTCCAACGAATACCTTCCCTCGTCCAACTCGCGTTCATGCGCGGATGTTTCGCCAGAACCTGCGCGATCAGTAAAATCAATAAGTCAGTGATTGTCGGGGCGGCGCTTTGCGTCTTCCCTGCATCATCGACAAATTGCTTCAACGCTGAGATCACTTCACTCGCATCAACCTCGCGTACCAGAAAAAAGTGCGGCACACTGGTCCAGCTTTGCGTGGTGCGTTCTGCCATGAGCCGCGCGACCTGGCTCAGCGGCTCTACTCCTGAGGTCGTCGCGGACGCCGGGGCAGCAGTGGTTTCTCCTCTCGAATCCGCAAATTTCTGAACGTCTTCCGCAGTGATCACTCCTTCTGGTCCTGTTCCATGCACAAGCTCAAAATCAATACCCAACTCTTTTGCGAGGCGCCGCGCTTTGGGCGAAATTTGCGGCGCCACGCCTGCGCCTTTAACTGCTGCAACTGAGGCGGCGGCCGCAGCGGCCTGCTGCACTGCACTGCTCGTCGCGCGTGCGGCAGGCGCTGCTGTCCCCGTTTTCGCTGGAGGCTTCTCTCCCGGCGCCACCAGCCACGCAATTGTTTCCCCCACCGGAATCACTGCGCCCACGTCCGCAGTGATTCCCGCCAACATGCCGTCTCCCGGCGCTTCCACTTCCACCACGGCCTTGTCGGTTTCAATTTCCAGCAGCGGCTCGCCTTTGCGCACACTCTCGCCTTCTTTTTTGCGCCACGCCAGCAGTTTCCCGGTTTCCTGCGCCATCTCGAGCGCAGGCATCACCACACTGATCGCCATCCGTCAATCCCTACGCGCGTAACTGGAATAAACCTGACACGAAAACAATGT
>JAWOLO010000094.1:0-2925 GCA_033853375.1 Terriglobia bacterium | reverse complement strand
GGTCGTAATGACGCAGCAGGATTACAGATTTAGGCAGCCAGTCTTCGATTTCAAATTTCATGCTTTCTTCAATCTTCGAGGAGAAGGAAGTGAGTACAGTTTAGCAGACGATGAAAAGGCGCACTCTCGTGATGCGGTTTCATGTGCTTTGTTGCAAATAGGTCGAGAACCCACTTCGACAGTGAACTAAGTGAACTAGCTGCTAATCCGCAGCCGTGCTCCGAGGCGCGGCGGGTTTCCAGCGCAGCACGGGCTTGCGCGCTGCGCCAACTTCGTCGAGCCGCCTCACACGCGTGGTGTGGGGCGCGGTCTTCACAATGTCCGGCTGGGTCGCGGCTTCTTCCGCGATGGACTTCATCGCGTCAATAAACAAGTCGCACTCTTCGCGCGACTCGGATTCCGTTGGCTCGATCATCAGCGCGCCGGGAACAATCAGCGGAAACGCCGTGGTGTAGGGGTGAAAGCCATAGTCAATCAGCCGCTTCGCGATGTCCATGGTATTCACGCCGTTTTTCTTTTGAATCGCGTCGCTGAAGACCACTTCGTGCATCGAGGGCAGGGAATATGGCAGTTCGTAGACGCCTTCGAGGTGCTTTCGAATGTAATTCGCGTTCAGCACTGCATCTTCCGTAGCTTGGCGCACGCCTGGGCCGTACGCAAGAATGTACGCCAGCGCCCGAACCAGCACGCCAAAGTTGCTGCTGAACGCTTTCACCCGGCCAATCGAGTCCGGCCGCACGGGTTCCAGCGCCAACCGGCCATTTTCCTTTTCCACGAGGATCGGCACCGGGCGGAACGGTTCGAGGAGTTTTTTCATCGCCACTGGCCCCGCGCCTGGTCCGCCACCTCCGTGCGGCGTCGAAAACGTCTTGTGCAAGTTGAGGTGCATGACATCTACGCCGAGATCTCCCGGTCGCGTGATTCCAGCGAGCGCATTCATGTTCGCGCCGTCCATGTACAACAACGCGCCCTTGGCATGCAAAATCTGCGCAATCTCCGGAAGGTGCTGTTCGTAAATCCCCAGCGTCGAAGGATTGGTGATCATCAGCGCTGCAACGTCTTCATTCACCAACTTGCGTAAGCTTTCGATGTCCACCTGTCCTTGCGCACCCGATTTGATGTTTTCCACTTCGTATCCGGCGATAACGGCAGTCGCGGGATTCGTCCCGTGCGCAGAATCAGGGATCAGCACTTTCCTGCGCGGATTCCCTTGCTTTTGCAGGTACGCGCGAATCAGCAGCAATCCGGTGAGCTCTCCTTGCGCTCCTGCGGCGGGCTGCAAAGTGATGGCATCCATGCCCGTAATTTCCAGCAGGCACTTTTCCAGCAACCGTAGAATTTTCAGGCAGCCTTGCGAAAGTTCCTGCGGCTGGCAAGGATGCTCCGTGGCGATTCCGTCGAGCCGCGCAACAAATTCATTCACGCGCGGATTGTATTTCATTGTGCAGGAGCCCAGCGGATACATGCCCAGGTCAATGGCGTGGTTCCACGTCGAAAGCCGTGTGAAGTGGCGAATCACCTCGATCTCGCTGACTTCTGGAAAGCCTTCCACGCCTTCGCGTCGATGATGCGCACCAAGCGCTTTTGCCGGATCCGTCTTCGGCACGTCCAGCGGCGGCAATTCGAACGCGCGCTTGCCCGGCGACGATTTCTCGAAGATCAGGCCCTCGTTCTGGTTCACGTGCTGCGACGCTTTTTTGATTTTTGAGTTCATGTCTCCCATGTGCCTAACCAAGGCGGCGCAAACGCAAGCCGCTCAATTTTTGTCCTTCGACTAAACCGGCTGTTCCAACGCCCTCTTCACTGCCTGCGCAAGTCTCTCGATCTCCGCCCGTGGGGTCGTCTCCGTAACGCATACCAGCGCATTTTTCGTCAGTTCGGGATAGGAAGTGCCGAGAGCCAACGGCCCAATGATCTTTTCGCGAACCAGGTGCGAATTGACGATTTTCACAGAACGCGGCAGCTCGACCGTGAATTCATTAAAGAACGGCGCGTCAAACGGACGGCGCACGCCCGGAATTTTCAGCAGCTCCGCGAGCGCGAACTGCGCTTTCGAAAGATTCTGCTCCGCCAATTCGCGCAAGCCTTCTTTGCCGAGAAGTGCGAGGTGCACGGTAGCGGCCAGTGCGCAGAGCGCCTGATTCGTGCAAATATTCGAAGTGGCTTTCTCGCGGCGAATGTGTTGTTCGCGCGTCGCAAGCGTCAGTACAAATCCGCGGTGCCCTTCGGAGTCCGTTGCTTGTCCTGCGAGCCTTCCGGGCATTTGGCGAACGTATTTCTCGCGCGCGGCAATCACTCCGGCAAAAGGTCCGCCATAACTGGGCGGCAAGCCAAAGCTCTGCGCTTCCAGCGCCACAATATCCGCTTCTGCCGGTGGCCTCAGCAATCCCAACGAAACGCCTTCCGCAATTGCCACGACAAATATCGCGCCGACGGCGTGCGCGGCTTCAGCCAATGGGGCGTACGTTTCGATGGCCCCAAAGAAATTCGGCGATTGTGCAACGACCGCAGCCACGTCGTCTTTCAGCGCGCCCTGCAAAGTTTTCACGTCGACAGTCCCGCTTGGAGCGAAGGGAATCTCTTCGATACGCAGGCCAGAATTCTTCGCGTACGTCTTCAGCACTTCGCGATATTCCGGATGCACCGACCGCGCCACGAGCACGCGCCTTCTGCCCGTGAGCCGCTCCGCCATCAGCACCGCTTCCGTTGTCGCCGTCGAGCCGTCGTACATCGAGGCGTTCGCCACGTCCTGGCCCGTGAGCTGGCACATCAACGTTTGGAACTCGAAAATTGCCTGCAGCGTGCCTTGCGAAATTTCCGCCTGATATGGCGTGTATGAAGTAAGGAATTCGCCGCGCTGAATGATCGTGTCCGTCACCACCGAACGCAGATGGTTGTACACACCAGCTCCGAGAAAGCTCGTAT
>JAWOLO010000093.1:0-3276 GCA_033853375.1 Terriglobia bacterium | reverse complement strand
TCTTCGATGTTTTCTTCGATGAGCTTGGTAGCGTAGAAGGTTTTGGTGCGGCCAGTCTGCCGTGCCAGGCGCGAGAGGCGCCGTTCCAACGCGGGTTTCAAGCGAATAGAAAGCATCAGATTTCCTCCCATGGGGCGTACGGCGTATGACGTGTAGTATACGTCTTACACAGCCGGGCTGCAAGGGAAAAGATGAGGGGGACGCGCTAAAGCGCGCCCCTGCAAGAGATGCTCTACAGAGAGCTAGTCGTCGTCGGAGGCGAGGGCGAGATCTTCTGTTGGTGAGGAAATGGGCGGCGTCGGACGAAAGGAAGGACGGGCACGGCGTCCCGTGCCCCTACGAGAGCGAGGAGGGATTTCTCACTGCGTTCGAAATGACGGGCGCGGGGGACGAGTGCCGCACGAAGAGCGGGCGGGGCCCTTCGGCTCCGCTCAAGGTAAACAAGCCCCGCCCTACAAGACGAAAGATGCGTTAGGCGCGGAGAGGCGAATTGCTTAAGCACAGCGGCAGAAGATCTGAAGAGGGAAGAGGGATTTCTCGCTGCGCTCGAAATGACGGGCGCGGGGGACGAGTACCGTACGAAGAGCGGGCGGGGCCCTTCGGCTCTTGCTCAGGGTAAACAAGCCCCGCCCTACAAAGGGAGCGGCGCGGTCAGATCTTCAGGAAGAGTTTGCGGCGGTACATCCAGAACAGGATGAGCCAGTAGCACAGCAGAATGGCGATGCCTTCAAAGAAGGGTTGCAGTCCGGGGCCAGCAAAGGCAAAGAAGTTCGGGCCAAGGTGGATGCGGAAGGTACTCACCAGGAACTCTTCCATGAAGTGCGCGATGCAGTAGGCCACGATCGAGTTCATGCCGACGACGACCAGCGGGAACGCCCATTTCTTGAAATTCTTTACTTCGATGACCCAACTGAACGCGGCCAGGAATAAGAAGCAGATGCCGCCGCTGAAGATGGTCCAGGAGGGCGTCCAGATGCGCTTTACCACAGGGCAAATGCCGGAGTAATGCAGCGCCAATCCAAGGACAATTCCCACCACGCCGGCAAGGAGTAGCTTGTTCATGGGGACCGCTGGTTTGGCCGCAGCGGCACGAGATTCAGGGAGCCTCGGCGCAGAGGACGCGGAGTCCAGGCCGCGGGCTTGGCGCAGCCAGCGTCCCGCAATCAGGCCGAGGATCATGGTGCCGAGCGTGGGAATGAAGCTCAGCGTGAGGTAGCCGCCCTCGTTGTAGACAAAGGGATGCTCGCGCGGGAAGAGGTTGAGGAACCACTGGTCGAAACGGTTGCCGAAATTGTAGTTTTTGTTCCAGTGCGCGGCGAAGCCGGTGAAGTTGTGTTGTGCGTTCCATGCCGAGGAGACGCCCACGCTGGACCAGTCGAAATTCGCGGGCGCGGCGGGATACAAGGCCCACGCCAGCCAGTAGCCGAAGAGGATGAGGCCGAGGGAGGTCCAAACCCACTTCAGCGATGGCGCTTTGGAGGAATAGTATCCGAGCAGAAACAGAAACGGATAGCCGAAGCCGATCTGCGAGAGCGTATCCTCGAACGTGAAATAGGTCATGGAATGATCCATCGAGCGAAGGAATACGCCGAGGACAACCAAGACGAAGGAACGCCACAACGCGTGCCAGAAGAGTTCCGCGAAGCGCGCTCCTTTTGCCATGCGGCTGGCGACGGAATACGGCAGCGCCACCCCGACGAGGAAAGAGAACCCCGGCTGAATGGTGTCGTGCAGAGAGCAGCCGAACCATTCCGTATGCGTTTGGTTCCAGGCCAGGATTTTCCAGAACAGGCTTGCCGGATATGCCGCAGAGACGCGCGAAAGCCGCAGCACTTCGGCCATCATCAGGATCATGACCAAGCCGCGGTAGGCGTCGACGGCGACGTTGCGTGGGGACGCGGCGGCGACGGGCGACGCCTCGCGAACGGCGGGGGTCGTTGCGGCTATAAGGGGTGTTTGGGTCAGCGTCGCCATCAAAAGTCTCTGGCGCAGGACCGTGCAAGCATACACTCAGAAAGGCACAAATGTATCTAGCCCACCAGAACCACTGAAGAGAGGTTCCTCACGTCCGTAGGCCGACTCGTTCGCGGGAGCGAACGCGAATGAAAAAACGGCCTGCTCCGTTCGGAATGACAAATCCTGGCGGTCCCGCCGAACAAGAAGGCGTCAGGCTTCTTCTTCGACGAGGGCTTCGCCGTGAGCGGCCTTGTGCGCCGCAATCACTTTTTCCGCCAGTTCGTTGGGCACGTAATCGTAGTGAGAAAACTCCATCGAATAGCTGGCGCGCCCTTGGGTCATGGAGGTCAGGTCGGTGGCGTAGCTCAGCATTTCGGCGAGCGGCACCTGCCCTTTCACGATGACGTTGTGGCCGCGCGTCTCGCTGCCAGAGATGCGGCCTCGGCGAGAACTGAGGTCGCCCATCAGATCGCCGGAGTATTGATCCGGCGCGTAGACTTCGACGTTCATGATGGGCTCGAGGAGCGCGGGACGCGCCTGCTTCATGGCTTCCTTGAACGCGAGCGTGCCGGCAATCTTGAACGCAATATCCGACGAATCCACGTCGTGATATTTGCCATCGTAGAGAATGGCGCGGAAGTCCGTCATCGGGAATCCCGCGAGGTAGCCGCGCGCGGCGGCATCGCGAATGCCTTTCTCGACGGAGGGAATCCAGTTTTTCGGGATGGCGCCGCCGAAAATGTCGTCGACGAACTCGATGCCTTTGCCGCGTTCGATCGGCTCCATTTTGATGCGGCACACGCCAAACTGGCCGTGCCCGCCGGACTGTTTCTTGTGCTTGCCTTCGGCGTCAGCTTTGCCGCGAATGGTCTCACGGTAAGGAACCTTGGGAGGCTTGAGCGTGAGGTTGACGTTGTAGCGCTTCTGGAGCTTGGCGACAACGACTTCGATGTGCTGCTGTCCGGAGCCCGCGAGAAGGAATTCCTTGGTTTGCGGATCGCGTGAAAAACGCAGCGCGCCGTCCTCTTCCAGAATCTTGTGAATGGCCACGCCGATTTTGTCCTCATCGGCGCGGCTTTTTGGTTCAATCGCGAACGTGATGGATGGCTCCGGTATGCGTGCGGGTGTGTAATAAATCGGCGCGGCTTTGTCGCCGAGGGTTTCGCCGGTGGTGGTTTCCTTCAGCTTGGCGATGGCGCCGAGGTCTCCGGCGTGCAACTCGCCGACTTCGGTGAGCTGTTTGCCCTGCACGACTTGAGTGTGCTGGAAACGCTCCGGCGTGTTGCGATTGTAGTTTTGAAGCGTGGCATCGTTCTTGAG
>JAWOLO010000092.1:0-5043 GCA_033853375.1 Terriglobia bacterium | reverse complement strand
CCACTACTCCGAAATCAAACTTATTTCGACGTTTCATCACACGCCGCGTTTCTTTCGCGAAGCTTTGGAAGCGATTCGCCGCGGAGAAATCTCCGCGCACGACTTTGTCACCGAAGAAATTCGCCTGGCGGACTTGCCGCAGGCCTTCGAGCGCATGAAGTCCCGCAGCGGCGAGATCAAGCTTGCCGTCCGGCCGTAGCTTGCGCGTGAGCAAGGCGCCCGCCCGTCATTCCAATCGAAGCGAGGAATCTCTCTTCTAATGCTGCGTTCCGGCGAACTCGAAATTATGCGCAACGCTCCCCCAGCAGGCTGCGCTCCCCCCGTCGCGCAGGAGTACACACGCTGGCTTGCCACGCACCACTATGAAAACTTCAATGTTGTCTCTTGGCTTCTCCCGAAGCCGCTCCACCAGCATTTCTACAATGTTTATGCCTACTGTCGTTGGGCCGACGACCTCGGTGACGAAGTTCCGAATCCCATGCGCGCCCTTCAACTTCTCGATTGGTGGGAGCGTGAGCTGGAGGCCTGTTACAACGGCAAGCCCTCTCATCCTGTCTTTGTCGCGCTGCGCCAAACAATTCTTGCTAAAGATATTCCCAAGCAGCCCTTCGCTGATTTGCTGAAAGCGTTTCGCCAGGATCAAACCACGAAGCGTTATCCGGATTGGAAAGCCGTTCTTGGCTACTGCGTCTATTCTGCCAATCCTGTTGGCCGGCTGGTCTTATATCTTTGCGGCTACCGCGATGAGCAGCGTCAGCGCCTTTCTGACGCTACGTGCACGGCCCTCCAGCTTGCGAATTTCTGGCAGGACGTTTCGCGCGACCTCGATAAAGGCCGCATCTACATTCCGCTCGACGCCGCCGCAGCCCAAGGCCTCACCGAAAACGACATAGTCGAGCGCCGTTTTGATGACCGCTATGTACGCTTGATGCAAGACCTCATTGTCCGCACACGCGCCTTGTTTACCGAAGGCATGCCGCTGGCAAAAATGGTTGACAAGCCGCTTAGCGTAGACATCGAAATGTTCAGCCGCGGTGGCATCGCCGTCCTCGACGCCATCGAGTCTGTTGGCTACGACACGCTCCACAAGCGCCCCGCCATCAGCAAACTCAAGCAGGTTCGCCTCCTCGGCCGCACGCTGGTCAAACAACTGGTGGCCGGCGGCTCACAGACAGCGTCCAAGGCCACGCCTTCATCCGTCCCGCAGGTTCCGCGCGCGGTACCCGAGTTGGGTATTTCCCTGACAGAATCTTACGAGCATTGCCACCGCATCGCTCGCTCCTCCCACAGCAATTTCTATTACGCCTTCTTTTTGCTGCCCAAGCCCAAACGTGACGCCCTGGCTGCGCTCTACGCGTTCATGCGCCTCATTGATGACGTATCTGACGAAAGCCAGGATCTCGCCGCCAAACAGCGTGGTCTTGCGCGCTGGCGTGCGGCACTGGATCAAGCCATCACGGGCCAGGAGCAAGTTTTCGACGGAAATACCGCCGTAGTTTCTCCCACTGCAACTCTGCGTGGCGCCGAGGAAGTTCTTCCAGCCCTTGTCGATACCGTCCAGCACTACAACATGCCCGCGCGCTATCTCCACGACCTCATCAGTGGTGCGGAGATGGATCTCACCGTCCGTTTCTATCCCACTTTTGAACGTCTTCGCGAGTATTGCTATCGCGTCGCCGGAACCGTCGGCCTGACTTGCACGCATGTCTTCGGCTTCACCGACGCCCGTGCCCTTGACCTCGCCGAGAAGCTAGGCCTCGCTTTCCAGCTCACGAACATCCTTCGCGACGTTCATGAAGATTACAGACTCGGCCGTGTCTACCTTCCCGAAGAAGACCTTGCGCGCTACGGGGTAGCGCCTGAAGATTTCGGCCGTAACGAAGTAACGCTTGGTATTCACGAGTTGCTTCGGTTCGAAGCAGATCGCGCCTGGCAACTTTACGAGGAAGGCTCAGTCCTGCTCGGTTTGATCGACCCGGACAGCCGAAGCGCTCTCTGGCTCCTGGTTCATACTTACAGCGCGCTCCTTGGCCGCATTGAAGCGCTCGATTTCGCTGTCTTCGGTGAAAAAATCCGTCTCTCCAAAGCAGAAAAGATGGTATTCATGGCCAAGGCCCGTTTCGGCCACCACACGAAAGAGAACATCCTTGAAAAACGTGATCGTGATCGGAGGCGGGCTGGCGGGACTGGCAGCCGGCGTCGCGCTGGCTGATTCCGGCTGGCGTGTACGTTTATTCGAGCAGCGCCCTTTTCTCGGGGGTCGCGCCACCTCTTACGTGCTGCCCGACGGTGAGCACGTCGACAATTGCCAGCACGTCACCCTGGGCTGTTGCACAAATCTTGAAGATTTTTACCGCCGCGTCGGTTCGTCAGGAAAAATCAAATTCTTCGACCGTCTGGTCTTTTTGGATCCTCAAGGCCGGCGCGGCGAAATAAAAGCGGGTTGGCTTCTCGCTCCATTTCACTTCGCAAGCTCGTTCGCGTCCTTCGCTCCGCTCACACTGCTCGACAAACTCTCCATCGCTTGCGCCATGCTCAATATCATCCAATATGCGGGCAATCCGCCGGAGCTTTACCAGACGGGCGGCATCTCAATGCTCGAATGGCTCCGCCGCCGGGGCCAAACCGAAGGCGCCATCAATCGCTTCTGGCGCGTCGTTTTGGTCAGCGCGCTCGATGAGGAGCTCGATCGCACAGACGCGCGTTTCGGCGTCGATGTCTTCTGGAAGGCATTTCTCTCCAGCAGCACCGGTTACCGCATGGGGGTGCCTGCCGTGCCGCTTTCCAATCTGTACGACGGCTGCAAGGCGGAAATCGAGCGACGGGGAGGGGAAGTGATTCTTCGCTCGCCCGTTCGCGGACTGAAGCTCGAAGGCGGGCAACTTGCCGGCGTGCGCTTCGATGAAAACCGCGAAGAATCCGCGGACGCTTATGTCTTTGCGATCCCGCACACCGCGCTTGCGGAGCTCCTCCCCGAAAGCCTAAAGCGTGCGGATTCGTCCCTCGCTCATCTCGACAAAATCAAAACCTCCCCCATCACGGGAGTGCATTTCTGGTTCGATCGTGTCGTCATGGACGAACCCTTCCTGACGCTTCTCGACACGACAACGCAGTGGATTTTCAATAAAACCGCTCTCTACGCGGGCTCTACCGGCAACTCGAACCAAACATCGAACTTTGGAAAAGGCGCGCAATACCTTCAATTGGTGATCAGCGCTTCTCACGATCTTTTGCAAAAATCTCGCGAGGAAATCGTCGATCTTTGCCTCGTCGAGGTGAAGCACGCTTTGCCCAAAGCTCGCGATGCAAAATTGCTCAAAGTTACCGTCATCAAAGAAGCTGCCGCCACTTTTTCCCCCGAACCCGGCGTGGATCGCTGGCGTCCGGTTCAGGCCACAAAAATATCCGGCTTGTTCCTTGCGGGCGATTGGACCCAAACCGGTTGGCCCGCGACGATGGAAGGTGCTGTCCGGAGCGGCTATCTCGCAGCCGAAGCTCTTCTTCGCGCCTCCGGCACGCCCAAGACTTTTCTCCAACCTGACCTTGCTCCAGATGGCTTCATCCAAATGTGGCTGGGCAAGCCCTCCCCGAAATAGGAGTGCGGTGTGACTTCTAGCTGTCATCATTGGATTCGTTGCACAAGTATTTTCAGCTGGGCGTTTCTTCTCGTCGTTGCCATTCCGGCAGTCGTTTCGGCTCAAACGGGGACGGCCTGGCCGGAAGCCGACGAGCTCTTTCGCTCCGATCCACGCTGGCTGGGCGCGGATGGGGCCTTCTCCATCGACCTTGGGAACGATCGGGTTCTCTGGCTCTTTGGTGATACTTTCGTTGCGCGCAAACCCGGCGACGCCCGAAGGAGCGCCGCTTTTGTGCGCAACACGGTAGCGATCCAGACCGGTTACGATCCTTCCCATGCTTCGATAAAGTTCTATTGGAGAACCACCAAAGGAGAACCCGCCGAGATTTTCCTTTCGGAAAGGAAAATCTGGATGTGGCCGTCTCATGGAATTCGAGTGGGTAATCGTTTGCTGCTTTTTTGCAGCCGCATTGCCCCCGATGACAAGAGAAACTCCCTGGGATTTCAGTCTGCTGGCTGGGTTGCTACCCTCGTTAGCAATCCCGACGAAGAGCCAACCGCGTGGTCTCTCCAAAAGGCCATGGAAGGTCACGGCAAGATTGTTCTGGCTTCCTCTGTCTTGCGTGAGGGTGACTTTGTTTATTTCGTGGGAGTAAGCGACCCTGCTCATGATCTCTACCTTGCTCGGCTTACGGCTAAAGCTGTTGAGCAGGGGAGGTTCCGCGCCCTCGAATGGTGGTCCGGTAGGGACTGGCGGCCTTCTGAATCAAACAGCCAACCGGTGATCCGCGGAGCTGCAACGGAAGCCAGCGTTCAACGGGATCCCCGTGGTGCTGGCTTTGTCGAAATCAACAGCCAAGGTTTTGGCGCCACTGACATCGTCATCCGTTGCGCTCCACGTTTGGAAGGCCCGTGGACCCCTCCTCAGAAAATCTATCATCCACCGGAATCGAATGCTCCAGATGCCTTTGTTTACGCTGGCAAGTCGCATCCAGAGTTGAGAGGGGCAGATTTGGTGATCACTTACGCCGCCAACGGCAGCGACGAGAAACTGGCTACAGACATGAGCATCTATTTTCCCCGGTTTGTAAAGGTCCAGTTAGCTCAGGACAATCCCGCAAGCTGCCCAGGCAAATGACGGAGGCTCTCAATCGCATGCACCCACTCTATTCTGGCACCTTCTCATACCACCCAATCTTCCTCCCCTCCGCGTCAATCTCTCCCTTGCTGCGTCTGACCCCTGGTATTCGGCGGCATAATTTTTGTCGCCCGCGAGAACCAGAAATCCGAAGCCTGAAAGATTGCGGGATGCGCGGGATCATGCGATAATGTGGTTTGCTGGTAGTTCGGATCATTCCGGAACAATTTGGCCTAGTCCCCTCCGGGGCCATAGACTTTCTGGAAGCGTTTTTCACAGTCCGGCTTGACTTCGAGCTCACAGAGCGCTACAAAAATAGAGGTCCCAT
>JAWOLO010000091.1:0-3836 GCA_033853375.1 Terriglobia bacterium | reverse complement strand
TTAGTGCTAGTTTTTCTCGGGGGCGGTAAAAGATACGAAGATACTCGTCTCCATCGAACAACTAGAGCACTTTCAGGAATACTGTGTCCCGGAAGCGCCTTGAAGGGGCGCGGTTTCAAACGATGCCAAGAAGCGACGCGGCTTTAGCCGCTGAGGGTGAACTTAGCGATACACCAATCCTGAAAATGCTCTGGCGACCAGCTTCTAACTGCTGTCCAAAACGAAA
The DNA here is from genome assembly GCA_033853375.1 of Terriglobia bacterium. GTDB lineage: Bacteria > Acidobacteriota > Terriglobia > Acidiferrales > UBA7541 > Acidiferrum. The sequence goes on along the minus strand of JAWOLO010000091.1, from coordinate 3,610 downwards.
AGCCTCCCGCCGGGAGGCTTCAGACTGCTGACGAACCCACCCTTTCGCGGGGTGGGTTCGGTTTTTTGGCAGGATGGTTGCGGTTTGGGAGTCAGCCGCGTGCGGATAGGGCGAGAGCCAGGTGTAGCAGCCGGACATAGGCCGACAGCAGCATGGCAGACGTGGAAGTCGGCAGTTGCGGGCCGGTAGCGGTCAACAGCAGGGCGATTTTCTTGATGTTCTGCGCCACGGCCGCCAGCAGCGACTGCTCCTGCACCTTGGCCAGGCCGCGCATGCGGGCGTAGCGGTGGCCGTGCAGCTGTTTGGCGTCGGCGAAGCTGCGTTCCACCGTTTCTTTTCGTCGTTTGTAGATGCGTTTGCCGCGGGGCTCCAGCCGATGCGCGTCTACCCGGTCTTTACATCGTTGCCACACATGCCGGGTCACGATCTTGATCGCGTTGCGACTGCGCGTGCACTGCTGCCGCAGCGGGCACTCTAAACATTTTTTCGCGTCGGAATGGTACTGCCGGTAGCCTTCGCGATTGGTGGTCCGGTACACCAGCAACTGTCCGCCGGGGCAAACATACACGTCCTTCTCTTCGTCGTAACGGAACTGCCGTTTGCGGAACAGCCCTTCGCCGTGGTTGGGGGTGCGGTAGCCGATTACGCCGTAGATGTTGCGGTCTTCCAGTCCCTTAGCGATGGCGGCCGTCGAGTAGCCGGCATCCAGTCCCACGGCCTCGACCTTGAAACCGAAGCGTTCCCGTTGGCGATCGAGCCGTTGCAGGTACGGCACACTGTCGTGCACGTTGGCCGGCGTCACGTGCGTGTCGGTAATGATGGCGTGCTTGCCGTCCACCGTGCGGTGATCCAGATAGAAGAACCCTTTCGGTTTGCCGTCGCGCACCATGTACCCGGATTGAGCATCACTGCGGCTCACTTTGATCTCTTTCGTCCCCGGGGTGGCGGCTTTCGTCTTCAGTTCGCGTTTGCCGTGCTCGGCGCGGTCTTCCTCGACGGCGGCTTCCAACTGCGCCAGGTACTCAACCGGCTTCACCTCCACCCGCACCACGTCGAACTTGTGCTTGTTGGCATTAGCCTTCAGGTGCGTCGAATCCGTATAGAGCACCTTCCCGGTGACGAACCCCTTGCCGCAGGCCAGTTCCACGATGTCGTCGAAAATCTGCTGGTACACGTCGCTGGCGCGAAAACGCCGCCGTCGGTTCTGGCTCAAGGTAGAGGCATCGGGCACCTTGTCCGTCAGTTTCAGACGCAGGAACCAGCGGTAGGCCGCGTTGCACTGCACCTCGCGCATGAGCTGCCGCTCGCTGCGTATGCCGAACAGATACCCGATCAGCAGCAGCTTGAACAGCACTACCGGGTCCAGCGCCGGTCGCCCATTGTCCGCACAGTACAGATGCCGCACCCGCTCGCGAATGAACTCCAGATCGATCGCCGCATCGATGCGACGCAGCAGATGGTCGGATGGTACCAGCGACTCGATCGTCACCAGCTCCAGTTCCTGCTGCTGCACTTCTGGTGCACGTAGCATGTGCCCATAAAAGCACAAAGCTCCCGGAAAACCGAGAGCTTTGTGAGTACCTTTGTCAGCAGTCTGGCCGCGACTTGCGGCGGCGTGAGGCAGTCAGCCCTGTCTGTCGATGCTTTGCACGCCAGTGTCGCGGGATCGAAGTGGCATTGCCTGGGGTCGTTGAGAACACCGTCGGCGACGCCATCCTGTTTGTCGCAGGCGGCGAGCACGGCCGCGGCAATGGCCGGCAGCTTGGTCGAGAACTGGCTGGCCTGATCCGGCACGGCCTGCAACCCCACAAAGCAAAGGCCATCAGGTGCGTATAGTAGTTCGCGGGCGCGCCGGCAAGAATGCCGTTGTAGTCCTCGGGATAGCGTTGCGCTTCCATCAGCGCCTCGCGGCCGCCATTCGAACAAGCCACAAAGTATGAGTATCGCGGATCCCGGCCGTAGAAGGCCTTTGCGGTGGCCTTCCCAAACTGCGTCATCTGGTGAACGGCGCGGTAGCCGAAATCAACCACCTTCTCGCGATGCCCCAGCGCCCACTCGGCACCTTCGGTCGAGTGGCCTGTGTCGGTCCCGGCAGTCGCATAGCCGTGCTTGATTGCCGCCCCGAGAGCGCGATAAGGCATAGAGCCGGCAAAGCCGCCATTTCCGGGAGCTTGAAATTTGCCGTTCCAATCGGTGAGTGGCAGCCACACTTCGATTTTTATGTCGGAATCGGGACTGGGCCTGCCTTGCGCCACCACCCGGCAGAATGCCGGCAGGTCCTTGTAAAACTTCAACTGGTCCGGGCTCAGCGGCGTGGTGGAAGGGGGAACGAATGCTCCGGCGGCGACCGGATACGCGGAGGTGATTTTTATAGAAGTGACTACCAGTTGCGCCAAATGCTCGCAGGAAGGCGGCCCCGCCGGCGTGGCTTGGCTGAAAGCAGTTGAGGCCTGGAACACGACCGCAGCGATCAGAGCTTTGCGCATCGCAAGCCTCCAGATTGTTCAGAATCAGTGCGAGGACCCCACTCCGAGCGCGGCCTGTGCTGAGTTGTGCGCAAGTGTAGCACTTTGCCAGCCCAGCGACATGGAATAATTGGCGAGAACAGGGGTAGCTGTTGAAAAACTCGTTGGTGGAGAATCTTCGGAAATTTCGACTCGCTAGGATGCCCTGTAAACGATTTTCTCTATGCGGGGATACATTTTCGGTCACCCGGTTTTCGGGGAAAGCGACTTTTTCAACACTAGGGGTTACCGTGAATTACTGCCCACCGGGGATCGCCAGCGGGAAATTCACGATAAGCGGATTTTACGATAATTAGTGCCCCGGACATTCTCCTACCACGAAGCGGCGCTTTCGGAAATCGCCATAACCAAAGGCGCAAGAAACCTCACTGTTCACGTACTGTTTTCCGTTCCAGCGATAGTCTTCGACCCATGCTTGGTCAGCGGCAAAATGAGAGAACGTACGGAAATCGAAGCGCCCCTTGTGAACCGCTGGGAAGAACACAATCTCTTGGACGCTGCCATCGAATACTGGCTTGTAGGAGCCCCCATGCTTTTCGTAAATCCGGGTGATGCAGTTCCCGGACGCTCCGCAGGAGCAGGGATAGTCCCGGCGCGGCTCGATGCGCACAATCAATGCCTCCGGGCCGTTCGGCCCCAACTTCCGGCGCTGTACGCCGTTCTTTGACACAGACTGGCGCACATAGTTTGCCGTTGCGTTTCGTGCGCAAGGCGAACCGAGTTTCTTCAGCTCGGAGATTATGTCCCTCACTACAGAATCGGGCAGTTGTTCACCGGGCGATTGGGCAAGTACAGGACAAGCCACGATGGTGAGTGCAAGCAACCATCTGAGCCGCCATACGGCCACAAAGCCTCCAACGTCTGCACGCTCTAATGTACGACGAACGCGGATAAGTAGGTTCTCACTTCTTTCAAAACGGGAAACGCCATAACTGGTGCGAAGGGCGGGGGGCCGATCTTCGACATCAGGCTGCGATGGCTTCGCGCCTCCGCGGATTTACGGCCTCCCGCCGAAACCCGATCCGGTCCTCAACTACCACCAGAAACGCGGATCAGGGAGTCGCAAGGAAGATACAAGCGGATTT
>JAWOLO010000090.1:0-4640 GCA_033853375.1 Terriglobia bacterium | reverse complement strand
TGGAGGAGTGCATTCCCGATTCATACCCCGGGTCGGCCGTGACATAGCTCCGCGTGGCCGAAGTAAACGCCATCACGCAAAAATGCAGCGGCTCGCTGGAGCCCGGGAAAATGGCGACGTTTTCCGGTTTTACACCCACCGAGTCAGCGAAGGATTTCGTGAGTTCCTCCTTCAGCCACCAGCAATAGCGCCCGCCCTCGGGGATAATGTCGCTAAGCGCTTTTCTCGCCAGGTCGCACGGCCCCAGCGGATTCTCGTTCGCGTTGATGACCACAGAGCCCGGAGGAAAGTGCTGCATATCGCGGTCGACCGCCGCGGCGGCGAGCATCGGCTCATTCAAAATGCGAAAGCCGGAAGCAGCGGCGGCGACGACGGAAAATTTCAAGAACGTTCTGCGGGAATCATTGCGAAGAGCTCTCTTCTCGATCATGCGAACCTCCTTAGGAGCGATCGGGGTTCCGGCTGTAGGCCACCACTATACCACTGAATTTGGCTGCAGTTTTCGGATAGATTTGACAAGTTTATCCGGCCTAAACTTTCAATTGACGCGATTGAGGTTGGTAACCATTAAAGGCCGTTATGCCAAGAGCTGCTCAAAAAACATCGGAAGCCCAATCGATCGCGGACCGCATTGAAGCTTTGGACTGGAAAGCCGCAGCTGATTCTCTTTCCCAGCGCGGCCACGCAGTGACCGCGCCAATTCTTTCGCCCGAAGAGTGCGCGTCGCTCGCCGCAATGTACGGCGATGAGAGCCGGTTCCGCAGCCAGATCGTGATGGAACGCTACCGCTTCGGCGTCGGCGATTACAAATATTTTGCAAATCCGCTTCCCGAAATCGTCGCCTCGCTGCGAACCAGCGCCTATCCCCACCTCGCCAAAGTCGCGAATCAGTGGGCGGAAGCGCTTGGCGAAAAAGCTCCGCGATTCCCAGCGGAACATGAGGCGTTTCTAAAAATCTGCCGCAAAGCCGACCAGACCAAGCCGACGCCGCTTCTGCTCCACTACGAACCTGGCGGTTACAACTGCCTCCATCAGGACATTTATGGCGAAGTTGCTTTTCCTCTGCAGATGGTTTTTCTCCTCGGCCAACAGGGCCGCGATTGGGAAGGCGGAGAATTCTTGCTCGTGGAACAGCAACCGCGGGCACAATCCAAAGCCGAAGTCGTGCACGCGAACCAGGGTCAAGCAATCATTTTTACAACGCGCTATCGCCCGGTGCGCGGCACGCGCGGCTACTATCGCGTGAACATGAAGCATGGCGTAAGCCGCGTCCATCGCGGCACACGCTACACGCTGGGCATCATCTTCCACGACGCGAAGTGATGTAAGTACGGCTTCCTAACGCTTTGGCGAGAAAGTGCAGCGCCTGTTGCGAAGCGGCTAGCTTCTTTGCATTTTTACAAGATACGCTTCGAAAACAGCTTTTCTTCCCTACTTAAAACTTACAACTTATAACTTAAAACTCTATTCGTGCCCGCCTGCTAGCTCGCGAACAATCGCGCCAACAAAATTCTTCGCGTCGCCGAAAAGCATGAGCGTCTTGTCCATGTAGTACAGCGGATTTTCGATGCCCGCGAACCCCGCGCCCATACTTCGCTTGATGACCATCACCGTGCGCGCTTTATCCACGTCCAAAATGGGCATGCCGAAAATGGGGCTGGTGTTGTCTGTGCGCGCGGCAGGATTGGTGACGTCGTTCGCGCCGATCACGAGCGCAACATCGGTCTGCGGAAACTCGCCATTGATTTCATCCATGTCGAGCAGCTTGTCATAAGGAATGTCCGCTTCGGCAAGCAGCACGTTCATATGCCCAGGCATGCGGCCGGCAACAGGGTGGATGCCGAATTTCACGTCAATGCCGCGCTTAGTGAGGCCGTCAAAAAGTTCACGCACCTTGTGCTGCGCTTGTGCCACGGCCATCCCGTACCCCGGCACGATGACCACCTTGTTGGCGGCTGCGAGAATGCCTGCAGCCTCTTCGGGGCTGGCGCTGCGAACCGTGCGCTCCTCGGCAACTTTGCCCGCGGAGACCTGCACTTGGCCGAAAGCTCCGAAGAGGACATTCGTGAACGACCGGTTCATGGCTTTGCACATGATCACCGAGAGAATGAAACCGGAGGCGCCATCGAGTGCGCCGGCAACGACGAGGACTTTGCTATTAAGCACGAAGCCTAAGAGCGCAGCGGAGAAACCGGCGTAGGAGTTCAAGAGCGAAATCACGGTGGGCATATCCGCTCCGCCGATGGGAGTGACCAGCATTACGCCAAAAAGCAGCGCGACGACGATCATGCCCTGGAAAAGATGTGTGTATTCCGGATGAACCATGAGGATGAGCATGAGAACAATCGCTGCGCTGAGAGTCGAAAGGCTGACGACGTTTTGACCTTTATAGGTGATGGGACGCTGCGGAAGAATTTCCTGGAGTTTCCCTGCGGCGATTAAGCTGCCCGTGAAGGTCAGAGACCCGATGATGACTTCGAGGCCTATTTCCAGCATCTCGAACTTGGTGAGATGCGGAGTGCCCACGTAATACTCCCCGATGCCGATGAGCGCGGCGGAAAGAGCGCCAAATGCGTGGCTCAGCGCCGTCCGTTGCGGAACGGCGGTCATCTTCACCAGCCCTAAGGGAACGCCGATGGCCGCGCCGACAATCAAAGTGATGATGATCCATTTGTAGTGTGTGACCTGCGGATCGAACAGCGTGGCGATGACCGCCACGCCGGAAGCGATTTCGCCGATGAGAACGCCGCGCATAGCGGACACCGGGGAACTGAGCCACTTAAGCGCCAGGATGAATCCGATAACCGCGGCGATGTAGGACAAATCGATGAGCTGTTGCGTGGCGAGTGCGGTCATTACTTTTTCGCCTTGCCCGCGCGGAACATGTGCAGCATGCGGTCGGTGATCAGAAAGCCGCCGACCATGTTGCTGAAGGAAGCGGCCACCGCGATCAAGCCGAGCAAGGTGGAAAGCTTCGTTTCATGCCGGCCGGCGATGATGATCGCTGCGACTACGACGATGGCGTCGAGCGCGTTGGTCAAGGACATCAGTGGAGTGTGCAGGAGCGGAGACACACGCTTGATCAATTCGAATCCCAAAAACCCCGCGAGGATGAAGACGAAAAGACTTGAGATGAAATCAGCAGGCATCCTTTCCTCCTTACGCTTTGGCCACCAGGGCAGGCAGCGAGAAAAATTCCCGTACGCGGGTATTAAAAACTTCGCCATCTTTGGTAAGCAGAGTCTCCCGGATAATTTCGTCTTCGAGATTGAGTTGCACCTTGCCATCTTTGACTAAGTGCAACAGGAACGCGCTGAGATTTCGCGCGTACATCTGGCTGGCGTGATAGGGCACGCTGCTCGCGAGATTGAACGTGCCGATGATCGTGACGCCGTGCTCGACGATAATTTCACCGGGCTTGGTGAGTTCGCAATTTCCCCCGCGCTCACTAGCCAAATCGACAATCACCGAGCCCGGCGCCATGCTCGCTACCATTTCCTTGGTCACCAGCACAGGCGGCTTTTTCCCCGGAATGACCGCGGCAGTAATGACCACGTCATTTTCTGCAACAGCTTTCCCAAGCAGTTCGCGCTGCCGGGCGTAGAACGTCTCGTCCTGTGCTCGCGCGTAGCCGCGCGAGTCCTGCGCGTCTTTCGCTTCAATGGGAAGCTCCACAAAGCGCCCGCCCAGGCTTTGCACTTGTTCCTTGGCGGCGGGCCGCAAGTCGTACGCAGAGGCGACAGCGCCCAGTCGCCGCGCCGTGGAAATCGCCTGCAAACCGGCCACGCCCGCGCCGATGATGAACACGCGGGCGGGAGTGATCGTTCCAGCCGCGGTCGTGAGCATGGGGAAAATGCGCGGCAACTTATCCGCAGCAAGAATGACCGCCTTATACCCGCAAATCGTGGCCATCGAGGAAAGCGCGTCCATGCTTTGCGCGCGCGTGGTCCGCGGCATCAACTCCACCGAAAACGAAGTTACGCTTTTGGACGCAATTTCCTGAATCGTCTTAATCGAGCCTAGCGGCCGCAGAAATCCGATCAGCACCTGGCCGCGCCGGTACAACGGAACATCCGCCTGGCCGGTCTTGTCGTTCGAACCGTAACAGAGCACCTGCAAAATGATGTCGGCAGAGCGAAAAACTTCGGCGCGATTCGGCAAAATCTTTGCGCCCTTCGCGGCATATTCTGCGTCGGGATAGCCTGCGCTCGTTCCCGCGCCTGCCTCGATCGCCACTTCCAAACCTGCCTTTATGAGATTCGGCACTACTACCGGAACCAACGCCACACGGCGTTCATCTGGGAAGCTTTCTCGTGGAACGCCCACTATCATGAAGTTTCCTCCAAAACCAAAATCCTCAACTGCTTATGGGATTGCACACTATCGAAGAGACGCACCCAAGCGCGCTCAATCAGAGGCCTGCCCCACCCTGACCAACAGTTTTAACCTCAAAGCATACACTGTTGGCGGGCAATCGGTAAGGGCCGTGAAGATTTGCGCCGCGCGTTATACTCTTTGGGCGACGCGAGAATCTTTGGGACGAGGTAATTTGGAGTGCGGTTTACCCTGAGGCATGAAGGGCGGCTTGCTGCCGCTTTTCTTAACTCCTGCTTCGCCTTTCAGACTTCGTGAGGTTTAAT
>JAWOLO010000089.1:0-3664 GCA_033853375.1 Terriglobia bacterium | reverse complement strand
CCTAACTGCCCAGCGGAATGCCGCGAGCACTTACGAAGAGACGTGATCTGTATTCGCCGGACGGGTACGGTGGACGAGAGGGGATTCGAACCCCCGGCCTCCTCGTTGCGAACGAGGCCACAAATCTAATAAGGTTCGGCGCTGCAACCACTTAGCCTTTTAGACTACCCTCCAAACTGGGCAACTTGGGCAACCGGGGAACCACACAATGAAAAAGCAAAAGAAGCTAGAAAGAGCCGCGCCGCCGATTGGAGAACGTCTGCTCACGGTGCGTTAAGCAGCGGGATGTGTAATGCCTCGCTCGGGTGGCGAAGGGGTCTCCTCGCTTGGGCCGGGCGGTGGCGAGTGCGTTTGGAGCGCGCGTGTCCTCGACTGTCGAACGCATCGCGGGGGAGATTCGCAAGTTGCCCGCACCGATTGTGCCAATTGTTCGGGGGTTCTGGTCTGAGCCAAAGAATTTTATAAGCCTGGGACAACACGTTGGGGCCTTGTCAGTCAGTGCGGCGCAAGCGGCTGCGATGAAGTCATTCGGAGATTTGCCGCTGGTGGTGCTCTCGGGAGACCATCATCCGGCTCCGTACGCTGATTGGCAGTGCGACCTGGCGCAGCTCTCGTCGCGCGGAGTACCACTCTTGGCGGGTGACTGCGGACACTGGATTCATCTGGACCGGCCTGAGTTGGTTACTGAAGCTATTCGCCAAGTCGTGGCCGCTGCGCGACAGAAGCCAGAAAGAAAATCCTTACCGGAAACGGTCAAAAAATAGAAAGGGCCCCAACAGAACCTAGGCTTTCAGGCGATCAAGGTGTCACATGATTCCGTGCGCGGAGCTAGGGGGCAGATCAAGGGGGAGTCAGACAAAATAGGAAACGCTCCGTCTGTCCCGCGCCGTCGCCGGCGCCCCTCGCCCGCTGCCTCCTAGGCTCTGCCGTCGCCTAGGCCAAGTTTTGAGACCAGTTGGTCGAATTGCGTCGGCAACTCGGACAATGGATAGCGTTTGCCAGGTGTTTCTGCTTCGGGAGGGAGCATCTTGATGAGGCCTAGTCTGGTTTCCACATCGTACTCGCCCAGTGTGCTATCCAGCAGTAGGTATCCAATTTGCTTCAAATCTGTGTCGGCTTCACTGTAGCCGGGAAGGAATAAATAGATCCCCGTGGCCCTGCCGTCGTCAAGCAGTGTGAATTGGACATCGTCCGGGTCTATGGTCTTGCCTCCAAACTGAATTACGTTCGGAGGCCAACGGCGCGGCCGGAAGCCGGTTACTTGCCAGTGCTCCAGAGCGGGGGCCGTCGCGACAAGCGCAGACACAGAATGGAAGGCGCTACGGATTCCGCCGGCACTGATGATGAATTCCCGTCTAGTCGCCTTTGGGCCGAACTCGAACGTGAGGTTCGCATCTACCTTCTTTAGCTGATCGGCTAGTTGGTCGAAGGTTCTTTCACGGTCGCGTTCAAAGTTGAAGAGTTCGCGCTCGTGTTCACGGAACCACTGCCAGAATGCTTGTTGCTTGGTCATCTGAGCTACTTTCAAGGGTTTCCAAATTCCTTCTCAGCAGCCTTTTTGTAAGTGTCTGCCTTTGGGTTTTTGGGGCTTACGCCGTTAATCGCATTACCTGAGCTCCCACCCTCTGATTTCGCGCCGCCGTGCTTTTTAATGAGCTGCTGTTCCCTACCCCGTATCGCATTTGGATTTTTGGAAGACCTGTCGAGTTTAGCAGGCCCAAACCCTTTTTCGCTCATGTGATGATTTGCATCTCTTGCAGCGACATTCTCTACCGGCGTTCCAGTGCCGCTCGTTCTTCCAGAGTATACCTCCCCGGTTCCGGCATTAGGCTTGGTATATGTCTGGTAGGTCCGTTCTCCGGCTTCACCCACGCGCGATGCCCCAGCTGCGCTCCCTGCGACAGCATCCACAAGAGCTCCTCCAGTCTCAACGGCTGCTGCAACGCCGAGGACGAGTTCGGCAGCGGTCATTGCTACTGCCTGCTGTTTATTCGCCGGAGTGAGCAATGGGACTTCAGCACCTTTACCGCTTGGGTCCAAATCTTTGGTGACTTCGTTGAGCGTTCCGATGATGCCGTTGACCAGAACCTTAGCGAAACCTATGTTAGCGTTTGCGTGGAGCTCTTCTGATTTCGGGACTCCTGGCAGTGCGTTATCGTCGTCATGGCCGTCGAGGTCGGCGAAGGACTCAGGGTCGTCGGCGACCATGGAGTAAAGGTTGAGGGTTTGCGGGTTGGTGAGGTTGGCGTAGGGGACGGGAACAGGGACCGAGGACCAGTCGGCGGAGAGCCAGCGGCCGAAGCGGTTGGAGTAGTAGCGGGCGCCGAAGTCGTCGTTGCCGGTTTCGGTGTCGCGCTCCTTGCCCTCGAACTTGTAGTTTTGCGGGCAGGTGTTGGTGTAGGCGCGCTCGCCGCCGTAGGGGTAGAAGTCGGCGTCATAGCAGACGACTCCTGTGTTGGTGGCGAGGACGCGGGAAGTGCCGAGGAGGTCTTCGACGTAATAGGTTGGGTTGCCCCCGGCTGGAATCATGGCGATGCGCTTGCCGCCGAAGAAAATGTATTCAGCCGTAGTGTTACCAGAGGCGTCGGTTTCCGCGAGGATGTCGCCTCCTGACCCGTACCAGTAAAGCTTGCTGCCGACTTTAGCAACGCGGCGACCGTCGCCATCATAGAGATAGCTCACACCCGCAGCGGACTTGAGCTGGCTTTCCGCATCCCACTGGTAATTGGTCACGACACCGTCGCTCGAGGTATTTCCAGAAAGATCGTAGCCAAAGATGGGGACATGATTGTTGCCATCGGCGGTTGTGGAAAAGCCGCTTTCCTGGGAGCAGCCGGTGTAATTGGGGTTCGTCGTCGCAGCAATGCTGTTGAGGTTGGCCCAGGCGTCGACGGTGTAGTTTTCTCCCCAGCAGTGCGTGGGACTAGTAGAGTATGTGGAAGTGGTCAGGGCGGAAGTAATTCTGTTGAGTTGATCATAGGTGAAATTTTGCGAGCGGGTCGAATCGATGTTGTTGACGATGCCGTAGATGTGGCCGGCGTTGTGCCCGCTGCTATCGAGGAAATTGTAGCTGATGTCGATGGCGTTACCGCCAGTGGATGAAGCTTTGAATTCGTTCGGCTGGAGGCGAGTATTGTAGGTGTGCGTGAGATTCAGGCCGGTGAAGCCCGTCGCCTGGCCGATCGAGAGCGCGTAGAACGTGCCCTGAGGCGTATAGCAGGTGACGTTACTCAGACACGTTCCACCAGGAGAAGTTTGGAAACCGGTGGCATAAGTGATCCCGGTGGAACCGTCACTCGCGGTACTGGGGCGATTAGCGGCGTCGAAAGTGTAATTCACAGTGCGGCCGGTAGGGTAAACGGCCTGCGTTACGTTGCCCGCGAGGTCAAAGTAGTACGTGGACGGCTTGGTGATGCTATTCGTGGTGCGTTTTTCCTCGTGAACGCTGCGGGAGTGGGCGGAATCTACCTGATAGGCCCAGGATTCCGAACCGGCGCCGTCGGTCATGCCGGTGCGCTGGCCAACATTTTGACAGGCGGAAAGATCCAGGCAATTGGATTGGTCGTAGGCAATCGAGACAGACGGATCGCTGTTCGAGTAGCTGCGGCTAAGGGGGCGATTCAATACGTCGTAGCCATAGGTCGTGGTGAGGTTGCGCGCGTCC
>JAWOLO010000088.1:0-5744 GCA_033853375.1 Terriglobia bacterium | reverse complement strand
TCCGACACGCTCGTATAGGCGCAGCGTCTGCGGATGCAGCTTGTACAGCTCCGCGACGGAGCTGATCATGTACCCTGCCTTCGCTCGTTTCTTCGCTCGCGGTGGCATCTTTTCTACACTCCGGCCTTACTGAACAGATCCTTCCGCGGATCCTCGTTCGCCACTTTTTCCAAGTCCTTCATCAGCGTCCGGACGCGCTCATCGGTAGGCTGCGGCACCACGACCTGAATCTCCACGTACTGGTCGCCGCGTGTTCCGTTCCTCGCGCTTGGCACGCCTTTTTCTCTGAGGCGCAACGTCTTGCCGCTATTCGTTCCTGGCGGAATGCGCACGAGCGCTCGCCCATCCATCGTCGGCACCTCAATTTTTGCGCCCAGCGTCGCCTCCGCCACCGTTACCGGCACCTTGGTGTACAAATCATTTCCCCGCCGCTCAAAAAACGGATGCGGCCGCACTACCACGCGCAAATACAAATCGCCCGCGGGAGCGCCCATCGTTCCGGCATTTCCCTTTCCGGGCAAGCGCACGCGCCCGCCGTTGGCCACGCCCGCGGGAATGCGTACGTCAATCGTTTCCGTCCGCCGCACGCGTCCTTCGCCGCCGCAAGTCCGGCAGGCCGTCCGCAGCTTGCCCGTCCCACCGCAGCGCGTGCACGGAACATTGAAGCGCATCTTGCCCGCGGCCTGTTGGATAGAACCTGTCCCGTGGCACGTCGGGCAGGTTTGCGGCGAGCCGATTGCTCCCGTCCCATGGCACGTTTCGCAGGCATCCATTCGCGTAATCGAAATCTTCTTCACAGCTCCGCGAACGGCATCCCAGAAATCGATCTCGATCTGGTACTCCAGGTCGCCGCCCGGCTCGCGCTCCGGCTCCGCGGCTGCTCCACGCCCGCCAAAAAACTGGCTGAAAAGGTCGCGGAAGCTCGTTCCGCCGCCTGCGCCCGCGCCACCTCCGAAATCAAATCCGCCAAAGTCGAAATTCACTCCTGGCTCGCCCGCGCCTTCGTGTCCGCCGGGATAGCCGCCCGGCGGGAGGTTATCGCTGTAGAAGCCGTACTGGTCGTACATCTGCCGCTTCTTCGAGTCGGAAAGCACGTCATACGCTTCCTGGATTTGCTTGAATTTTTCTTCCGCCGCTTTATCGCCGGGATTCAGGTCAGGGTGGTATTTGCGCGCCAGCTTGCGAAACGCTGTTCGAATATCCTTAACGCTCGCTTTGCGCGGCACTCCCAATACATCGTAATAATCTTGTTTCGTTGTCGTCGGCATGTTTGCGCCAACCTGCAGCGCTAAATTCTTTGGGAGCGAGAGTCGATCGCGTCCCCATATTTATAACCACCTTAAATTCTTTGTAGGGCACGGCTTGCCATGCTCTACTCGGCCCTACCTATTCCTCGTCCGCTTCAATAATCTCTTGCTCTGCATTTACGCGCGTTGACATTACTTCTCGCCACAGTGAAGCTAGAGAATCAAAACCTTCCTTCTTTCTCTCTTCTCTAATCGCTTGCAGCGCTTTACTGGAATCAAGAATCTCCAGCCTGTTTTTCAGTAGCAGCTTCGCGCGCTCGACCTGCGGATTCCGCGGATCGAGCCGGTTCAGCTCTTCCGCCAGGGCCCACATGCAGTATTCCAGTTGCGTAATGCGCTCCACAACCTGCGGCATGGAAGACTGGGCCTTCGCAACCTGGTCGAACGTCGTTTCACCGTCAATGTGTTCGACAAATTCCTCGGCAACCGTCCTGTCGGCTTTCGGGTCTGGGTGAACATTCATCGGCATCTGCGAGAGCGGCCCAGCCATAGCTCTTCCTTCCACCAAGCGAAATTCATTCGGCGAAGAAGAGAAGCGAACGCAAGAATCCGCTTCTCTTCTTCACCAAGAACTAACAACTAATTGCTAACAACCGCCCTAGTTCGGCTTTTTGCTGTCATCCACGTCCACGTATTCGGCGTCAATCACGTCGCCCGGCTTCTTTTGCTCTTGAGTGCCGCTCGAGCCTGAAGACGAACCACCGCCGGCCCCTGCGCTTGCTGCGCCTGCGGCTTGAGACGTCTTGTAGAGCTCTTCGGCGATCTTGTGCAGTGCGCGCTCCACGTTTTCCGTGGCCGAGCGCAGCCGCGCCGTTCCGCCTTCGGACATGGCCTTCTTGGCGTCTTCGATGGCCTCTTCGGCTTTCTTCACGTCCGCTTCGGGCAGCTTGTCGCGGTTTTCGCGAATCGTCTTCTCGGCGTGGAACACCATGCCGTCCAAGCGGTTGCGTGACTCCACTTCCTCGAACCGCCGGCGATCTTCTTCCGAGTGCGATTCCGCTTCCGTACGCATCTTCTCGGCTTCTTCCTTGGTCAAGCCGCTCGATGCCGTGATAGTGATCTTCTGTTCCTTGTTCGTGGCTTTGTCCTTCGCGCTCACATTCAAGATGCCGTTGGCATCGATGTCGAACGTGACTTCAATCTGTGGCACGCCCCGTGGCGCCGGTGGAATTCCGTCCAGCTTGAATTTGCCGAGCGAACGGTTGTCCGCAGCGAACTTGCGCTCGCCCTGCAGCACGTGAATCTCGACGCCGGGCTGATTGTCGGCCGCTGTCGAATAGGTCTCCACCTTGCGAGTCGGGATTGTGGTGTTGCGCGGGATCTGCACGGTCATTACGCCGCCGAGCGTCTCCACGCCCAGCGAAAGCGGCGTCACGTCGAGCAGCAGGATGTCCTTCACTTCACCGGCCAGCACCGCGCCCTGAATCGCCGCGCCTACGGCTACGACTTCGTCCGGATTCACGCCCTTGTGCGGTTCCTTCCCGTTGAAGAAGTTGCGCACCAGCGTCTGCACCTTCGGAATACGCGTCGAGCCGCCGACCAGCACCACTTCCTGGATGTCGTTCGGCGAAAGCTTCGCGTCTTCCAGCGCCAGCCTCACCGGCTTCATTGAACGCTCGAGCAGGTCGTTCATCATCTGCTCTAGCCGCGTCCGGGTCAGCTTTAGCTGCATGTGCAGCGGGCCGCTGGCTCCCGCAGTGATGAACGGCAGATTGATTTCTGTCTCCATCATTTGCGATAGCTCGATCTTGGCCTTTTCCGCTGCTTCCTTAAGCCGCTGCAACGCCATGCGGTCTTTGCTCAGGTCGATGTTGTTCTCTTTCTTGAACTCATCGATCAGCCAGTCCACAATGCGCTGGTCCACGTCATCGCCGCCCAGGTGCGTATCGCCGTTCGTGGACTTCACTTCCACCACGCCGCTGCCCACTTCCAGCACTGAAATATCGAACGTGCCGCCGCCCAGGTCGTACACCGCGATCGTTTCATCGCTCTTCTTGTCCAGTCCATACGCCAGAGCTGCCGCTGTCGGCTCGTTGATGATGCGCACCACTTCCATTCCGGCAATTTCGCCCGCCTGCTTGGTGGCTTGCCGCTGCGCGTCGTTGAAGTACGCCGGCACAGTGATTACAGCCTTGCTGACCTTTTCGCCAAGAAAGTCCTCGGCTGCGGTCTTCAATTTGGTCAGAATCATTGCGGAAATTTCGGGTGGGCTGTACAGCTTCCCGGAAATCTCCACGCGCGCATCCTGGTGCGGCCCCGCGACAACTTTGTAGGGCACGCGGCGCATCTCTTCGCCGATTTCGTCATACCGCCGGCCCATGAAGCGCTTGATCGAATACACCGTGTTTTCGGGATTCGTCACCGCTTGGCGCTTGGCCACTTGCCCGACCAGCCGCTCGCCCGTCTTGGTGATGGCCACGACCGACGGCGTCGTCCGTGCGCCTTCCTGGTTGGGAATCACCACTGGCTCGCCGCCCTGCATCACGGCGACCACCGAGTTGGTCGTCCCCAGGTCAATTCCAATGATCTTGCTCATAAACCGTTAGCCTCCTCAAACCGTTTGCCGTTGCCCATTGCCTTTCTTCGAGTTACTTCAGGGCAACTCCGGCTTGGTCCTCGCGTCCCAAGCCTAGCATGGCGAAAGTATACAAGTTGAGTGTCATGCTGTCAAGTTTCTTTATACTTCTCTTAACCAGCTTATTTTCAAAGTTTTACAGTTGCCTATCCCTTTCTTTTCAAGGTCAATGCATCGTTTTGGATACCCGGGGAGCCCTAGGAAGCGGGATGGCCCCCATTCTTAGGGAAGATTCTGGCCCAGAGACAATTTCTTCCTAATGCTTGACAGGGCAACAGGAGCGTCATCGGTGGCAACCAATCAATTTGAGGAATGGAGAAGCCGCAGTGGTCCGCTCTCTGAGCGAGCGTTCTCAACCCGCGCAGAGTAATACTTTGCCCATGGCTTTCTCCGGTGAGCCATTCTTTTTGTCCGGTTTCGCGGTAGAATTTTCTCTGGCTATCGGCACGCACCATTTATAGAGCGCTCAGGAGGTCGGTGTGAATCTTCGTCGCATTCTGGTTGCAGTCATCAGCATAACTTTGCTCGGACTGGGCGTCTTGTTCCTGCCCTCCCTGCACCGGGTCCCCCCGCCTCCTGAAGCAGCACACCCGTCCGGGCCTGTTCCGCTGCCAGCGGACACGTCCCAGACATCTGCTGCCGCACAGCCGCTCGTTCCCACCTCCCCGCTCGCCACAGAAGCTGCCCCCCTTCCCCCCGCACAAGCCGCGTTCCTGCAAGACATCGACCCTCACAAAGCGTTTGGGTCGAAAAACGCGCCGATTGTCATGGAAGAATTTAGTGACTACCAGTGTCCGGCGTGCAAGACGCTCTACACTACCACCAACCGCCTGCTCATGGACAACTATGTGAGCACCGGCAAGGTCTACCTGATTCACCGCGACTTTCCGCTGGCGATGCATGCATATTCCCGTATCGCGGCGCGCTACGCCCGAGCGGCAGCAGACATCGGCAAGATCGAGCCGGTGGAGCAAGCCCTTTTCCAGAATCAGGAGAAGTGGGAGCAGACCGGCGACGTCGACGGCACAGTGGCCTCTGTCCTGACTCCCTCAGAAATAAATAAGGTCCGGGCGCTGGTGAAGAGCGGCACTCTCGACGCGCTCATCGACAAAGATTTCGCGCTCGGCCAGATGTACCGCGTCAATCAGACGCCCACGACAGTTTTTCACTACAAAGGCCAAACGTATCCCTACGCCGGCGTCATGACCTACGACACGATGAAGCAATTTCTGGAGCAACTACTCGCGCAGAAGTAGAGATTGGAAAATCGTGGAGAAAGCGAGCGCAAGGAATCGGAGAACAGAGACCGGAGATCGGTAGACAATTTTGGTGGAAATCACGCTCTCCGCTTTGCGATCTCTGAAGCCGAATACTGAGACTAAGAACTGAAAACTCCAAAATGATGCAATCCAGCCCATTGAATTTCCGCCGCGTGGTCATCTGGAGCGGCCGCTTGCTCCTCGGCGGGATCCTCGTCTACGCGGGCATCTCCAAGATTTTCTTCCCCAACACAAACTTATGGCCAATGTTCGTCCTAAAATTCTCCATTTCCACGAATCTCGCAACGTTTGCCCAGCAGGTCGAGTCGTACAAATTGCTTTCGCCTGCAGGCGTAGATTTTGTCGCACACACGCTGCCGTTCACGGAAATCGCGCTGGGCTTGCTTCTGCTGATTGGCTGGGGATTACGAATCTGGGCTTCGCTCGTAACTTTGATCATGCTGGGCTTTCTGACAGTGGTTACGCGCGCTTACCTGCTCCACATGAACATTAATTGCGGTTGCTTCGCCACGCCTGAGCCGCTGACGATTATGACCGTAATCCGCGACAGCCTTTTTGTTGCGCTCGCGGTGCTCATGACTG
>JAWOLO010000087.1:0-9120 GCA_033853375.1 Terriglobia bacterium | reverse complement strand
CTTCCTCGCGGAAGAAATCTTCGCGCATCCGTTCGAACGCGCGCTTGGTCAGCGCCAACTTCTCTTCTTCTTCCTCGGGAATGGTCTCGACAATCTCTTCCAGCAGCGCGTCCACTAGGTGATAGCTTTCTTTCTTCGGATGCTTCTCGGTGTTTAGCGCATCGTGGAGCCGCTCGCCGTATTTCTTTTGCAAATCCTTGTAGATGGCCTCGTCAAAAGGCAGAGGCTCGACAACCACTTTCTTTGGTTTGAGCTGGCCGTGAAGCTCGTGAATGGCGGCGACAATCTTCTTAATTTGCGCATGGCCAAATTCGAGCGCGTCGGCAACCGTGTCCTCGGAAACTTCGAGCGCGCCGGATTCGACCATGACGATGGCTTCTTCCGTGCCTGCAATGACGATGTTGAGCAAGCTCTTCTTTTGCTGCGCCACGGTGGGATTGGCAACGAGCTGGCCATCGAGCAAACCAACGCGAACGCAAGCGATGGGCTTCTCAAACGGCAAGTCGGAGGCAAAACAGGCCGCCGAGGCTCCCGTAACGGCAATAACGTCGGGGTCGTTGTCGCTATCGGCGGAGAGCACCATGCTCACGATCTGTGTTTCGTTGCGCCAGGCTTCCGGGAACAGCGGGCGAAGCGGCCGGTCAATCAACCGGGAAGTTAGAATTTCTTTTTCCGAGGGACGGCCTTCACGCTTGAAAAAGCCACCGGGGATTTTTCCGGCAGAATAGGTATTTTCGCGGTAGTCGACGGTGAGCGGCAGAAAATCGCGCTCGTTGGCTTCGGGAGCCATACAAGCAGTAGTCAGAACGACGGTATCGCCATAGCGCGCCACAATCGCGCCATTGGCTTGTTTTGCAATTTTCCCTGTTTCGAGAATCAGCGGACGCCCACCAACTTCCACCGTAACCTGATGAGGTGCGTGTGAATTTTCAGACATAAACATTTCCTTTGGCCCCGGTCCCGCCGGGGAATTTAAGGCCCACTCGCATGATGAAGGGCCGGCTACAACAGGCTGCCCGCTTTGCGGACAACTTCGAGGAAGAAAAGAAGGAGGAGTAGCTGGGGAACCTCGGACGCACTACACCACGAGAAGCCGGCACTACTTCTGCCGGAGGCCTGAGGACAGACTCCGCGTGGAATTTGTCGCTTCGTGAGAACGCAACGGATATCGCCCCGAATTCACACCAAATGTGGAGCGATTACTTGCGCAGGCTAAGACGGTCAACAATCTCGCGGTACCGATCCGGATCACGGCGGTTGAGATAGTCCAGCAGCCGGCGGCGCTTATTGACCATCATGATCAATCCGCGGCGGGATGCGTGGTCTTTCACGTGGGACTTGAGATGCGTCGTCAGGTAGTTGATCCTCTCGCTCAAAAGGGCAATCTGCACTTCGGGCGAGCCTGTATCTTTCACATGGGTCCGGAATTGTTCGATCAACACTGATTTGGTTGCGCTCAAGTGCCCCTCTCCGTTATCCCCTGAAATGTTCCTCTTCTCTTCGACATCTTGAGGCTAACATACCTTTCTTCCGCCTGTAAAGCCAAGTCAATAATTAAACAGACGAGAGAACTCTTGAGCTCCCTCAAGCTTGCTTCCAGCAAAGTCCCATGAAAGCAAAGGAGATGCTTCATCAGCCTTTGGCAAGATCCTTGATTTGTTTGGCCAGTTTTTCGATTTGCTGAGCCTTTTTCACCAAAGAGATGGAAAGCATGGAATTGGCGTCCGTTCTTTCTACCTGTTCCTTGAGTTCGGAACCATCCCGTACAGTTTCGAAACATCTTCGCGAAGCTCTTTCTGATTTGCCAAAAGATACCGCCGGCCCGTCCGTGATCGTGGGTTGTGGTCCATCCATTCCGTTCGGGACATGTGGATCGGGTGCATTGGGAGACGGCCGGGGCGGAGGGGGCGGGCGAACGCCGTTGCCCTGCGGGGCTGCGAAAAGCGGTTCGACGGCCAGGAATCCAGCTACACCGGTGAGAGTCATTAGCAATCGACGACGATTCTCAGACATAAAAGCCCCCAAACTGCTTGCCGGGTCGAGACCCAAGCAACGAATGCCCTGGATTTAGACCTTCTTCGCCTTTTCGCAAGACCGGAAAGGGGCGAGCGGAGAGTCGCGAAACAAAATTTTGCCGCATGCGTCTTTAAGTAACGGGGGTAATTGCAGTTGCGCTTGACGGGCAAATCCGCTTCAATGTTTGCGGCAAGCTTCTGAGGAGGAAATACCATGAAGAGATCCGTTGCATTTCTGGCAGTAGGATGTTTGGCCGTGGGGATGATGGCGCTGCTCGGCTCAGCGCAGGTGGACAAAAGCAAGAGGCCGAGTCCTCCAGCGAAGGCCACGTGTGACCTGGGCGGCGGCAAGACGATTACGGTTGATTATTCGAGTCCGCGCATGAAGGGCCGGAAGATTTTTGGCGGGCTGGTACCTTTCGGTGAAGTGTGGCGCGCGGGCGCCAATGAAGCCACCACGTTTGTTACAACCTCGGACCTGATGGTTGGCGGGACTCATGTGCCGGCAGGCAACTACACGATCTTCACGATTCCCAACAAAGACAAGTGGACGCTCATCATCAACAAGAAAACCGGCGAATGGGGCATCCCTTACAAATACGAGAGCGACGAGCTAGCTCGCGTGGACATGAAGGTTTCCGCCACTTCGGCGCCTGTCGAGAACTTTACGATTGCCTTTGACAAGACCGGGGCCGGATGCACGCTCCGGATGGAATGGGAAAATACGCAGGCATCGGTGGACATCTCGAAGATGTAAGTCTCGGCTGCCCTGGAATTTTTTCGAACGCGGAAGGGTGCAGCTTGCGAGTGCGCGCTACACCCTTTTTCTTTTTTGCCGCGGCCCAAGGTACGGAAAAATCAGATCCGCTGCGGCAAGCGAGCCATGCCGCGGTCCACAAGCATCACCGCGCTAACGACCATAGCCGCTGACAACAGCACGTTGAACGTGACAATCTCACCGGCCAGGAGCCAGCCTAGCAGCACTGCCACAATTGGATTGATGTACGTATGCGTGGCAACAAGAGTGGGAGAGTAATGTTCCATGAGCCAATTGTAGGCGGTAAAAGCCACCACCGACCCGAAAAGGATGAGATAGCCGAGAGAAAGCCAGGAACGCAACGATACCGACGCCAGCGAAAATCCACGGTATTCCCCGACGAGCGTACCCACCAGGAGCAATTGTGCAGAACCCGCCAGTAGCGACAACGCCGACAACAGCAGGGGATGCCCCGACAAGTGTGATCGCCGCGAGTAAACAACTCCCGCGGACCAGGAGATCGCGCTAACGACCACCGCGAGCGAACTGACGAACAAGCCTGGAACCGACGTCAGCGCGCTTCTCCCCATCAAAAGGCCGACGCCTCCAAGGCCTAAGAATATTCCCGCCAATAATGTCCCGTTCCAGTGCCATTGCTTCGCAGCGAAGGCTGACAGCAGGAAGACCCAAATCGGCTCGCTGGCAATCAGCAAGGAGGCCAGTCCAGAGGGTACCTTCTGCTCGGCCCAATGCAACGCGCCGTGGCCGATGAGAAAGAAGAAAACTCCGATGATGATGCTGGCGCGGATTTGCGCCCAGGTTGGCCGTAGACGCTTGGCCAAGCACCAGCAAAGAAGGATGCTGCCGGCCGTGAGATGGCGCAAGCCCGCGGTGTAAAGAGGGGGAATCGTTTCCACCGCATAGCGAATGGCCAGGTACGTGGAACCCCAAATCAAATAAATGGCAAGGAAGCAAAGAATGACGGTGAAGCGGTGAGGCCGCGCAAGAGTCCGCGGAAGGACACGCGAGGGAGCCTCTTCAAGAATAAGGGGAGCCTGGTCCGTCGCCATTTGTGCAATGTAGGGAAATTAGGAACGCGGTTCCAGCGCCAAAATGGCGTGAATCAGGCCTTTTTCTCGCGGACCAGCGACAGGAATTCATCACGCGTTTGCTTGTTGTGGCGGAAGGCGCCGAGCATGGAACTGGTCACTGCCTGGCCGCACTGTTTTTCCACGCCGCGCATCTGCATGCACAGGTGGCGGGCCTCAATGATGACTCCAACGCCTTGAGGGGCAATCTTTTCCTGAATCGCTTCGGCGATCTGGTTGGTCAAACGCTCTTGAATCTGTAGCCGGCGCGCGTACATGTTCACGAGACGGGCGATTTTGCTGAGGCCGAGTACGCGCTTGTCCGGCAGATAAGCCACGTGCGCTTTGCCGAAGAAAGGCAAAAGGTGATGCTCGCAGAGGCTAAAGAACTCGATGTCCTTGACGATGACCATCTCGTCGTACGCCACGCTGAATGTCGCACCGTTGAGCACGTGGTCGATGTTCTGGTGATAGCCGCTGGTGAGGAATTTGAAAGCTCTTTCAAAACGCTCCGGCGTTTTGCGCAAGCCCTCGCGATTCGGATCTTCCCCGATGATTTTGATCATCTCGCGAACGTGACTGGCGATGGTGTTCGCGCCGAGTTCTTTGCGCTCACTTCCGTCATTCAGCAGGATCTCTTCCGTTGGCTTGCTCACGAGTGGTTTTCCTCCATGTTTCCTGCATATTCAAAGCTGTTATTGGCAGTTTCTTGGATGCGCACGCGTACGAGTTTGGCATGAGGAAAGTTTTTCAAGCGATGAAAGATCTCGATGCACAGATTTTCCGTTGTGGGAACTGTTTCACGAAATGCAGGGACATCCTCATTGAGCGAATGATGATCGAATTCTTCCAGCACATGGCGCGTGACGAAGGCGTCCAGGTCCGCGAGGTTGGCGATCATGCCTGTGGCGGGATCAATCTTTCCCGAGAGACAAACCTCCAGAACGTAGTTGTGGCCGTGTCCGTACGGATTGTTGCATTTCCCATAGACGCGGCAATTCTCTTCCTCACTCAGTTGCGGGCTGTGCAGCCGGTGCGAGGCGGCAAACTGATACCGGCGGCCAAGTTCGACATGAAGCGCGTCTTTTTTCACTTAAGTATCCCGCTCCTTAGTTCGCTACTTCACTCGCATCATTGCGATAGCAATCGGCGAAAAGCTCTGGCGACTCATACAGCCGGACCCGGTGCAATTTCCCTTGCGTAATCCGCGGCTCGAGCAATTGCCAGATCACGCGCGCAATGTTCTCGCAAGTGGGAATCTGGCCGGCCAGTTCCGGTACCTCGTAATTCAAGTGGCGGTGATCCATCCGTTGCATCACTTCGCGCTCGAGAATCTCCTTCAATTCCTTTAGATCCAACACCATACCGGTCACCGGATCCGGTGACCCTGCCACGGTCACTTCCAGCGTGTAATTGTGCCCGTGGCCATGCGGATTGTTGCACTTCCCAAAGATTCGACGGTTCTCCTCGGCCGAAAGATTCGGGTTGTGATAGAGATGCGAGGCCGAAAACTCGATTTTTCGCGTAAGTAGGACCATGGGCAGCCAATAGCTATTTTACCGATTCCGGCGCTCCGATGGAGTATTCTCTGCCCTTCCAGGCGATTCTTCCCTTCACATGGGCCCGGTAAGACGCCCAGAGCACACCTTCATACAAAAGGACCGCGGGAACGTAAAAAAAGATGAAGGAAAAAGGATACTGGTTACGAGCGAGGTCAAGCCCGTAGATGGTTTGCCGGGCTATCAAAAACAACACGCCAAGGAAAAGCAGAAAAGGAAATTTCAGCCCCAGAAAAATCAACAGAAGCGGAATCCAGGGCAGCGCAGACTCCATCTCGCGGAAGAGCGCCACCGGTGTTCCGCCCATCAGCCGATAGAGGTTTTTCTTCCAGCCTGCCCACATGGCGCCGAACGAAGTGTACATTCGCGTCCGCACCAAGCCTTTATCGGAGCCAAACCAAATCCGATGGCCCGCCTGCTTCACGCGCAACGCAATGGCGACGTCCTCCAGGACTTCGCCCGCCACGCCATGGTGACCGCCGATGGCATCGTAGACATCACGACGAATCAAGAGAAACTGCCCGTTCGCCGCGGCGATGGGCGACTTCGGATCATTCACGCGGTCATAGGAGAATTTCTTTGCCAACCGGAGATAAACAAACGGGATGAGCGCTTTTTCATACCAGTTGTGGCTGATTTGCTCAGGAGAAAACGAAACCAGTGCAGCCTTCTGCTCATGGGCAATTTGCAATGCGCGCCCCACGGAGTTGGCGGCGTGGCTGGCGTCCGCGTCGGTAAAAAGCAGCCAGGGACTCTTGGCCTGCTGCACTCCTACCCAAAGAGCGTGATTTTTGCCCACCCACCCGTCGGGCAAGGTACCCGCTTCAAGTAGGCGCAAGTCGGGGGTTTCTTTCATCAAGCCACGCACAACATCTGCGGTCTTGTCCGTAGATTGATCGTTCACCACCAGAATTTGTGCAATTTCCGGTTGGCGCGCAAGCGACTCAACGCACGCCGCGATGACTGCTTCTTCGTTCCGCGCCGGAACGATCACGGTGACGAGGTCCATCGTGGGAGCGGCGATGGATTGCTCCACTGCGGATGCATTTGGATGGCTGGTGGTCATATTGAATTGGATGCAAGGAACCAGTGACGGACCGTGAAAGAATGCGTTACCATAATACGTGATGACCTTGCTAAGGAAAATGGCGGCTTGGGGCGTGGTGGCCTTTATTGCGCTGGTGTTCGTGTTCTTTGCGCGGCCCATGTACCGCCAAGGTGAGCCCACCGTGGCGGGCAAAACGGCTGAGGACTTCGCCACGGACATTGATGGCAAGGCCGGCCACCTCAGCGACCTGCGAGGCAAGGTCGTGGTGCTGAATTTCTGGGCCACGTGGTGCCCGCCTTGCGTGGAAGAGACCCCTTCCCTGAACAAGTTGGAGAAGTATATCGAATCCCGGAATGCTCTAGTCCTTGGCGTCAGCGTGGACGAAGATTCCGATGCGTATGAAAAATTCCTGAAAGATCAGGGAGTGATTTTCCCCACGTTCCGCGAGCCAACCCGGAAAGTCGCGCTGGATTATGGCACTCCGGTTTTTCCCGACACCTATGTGATCGACCGCCACGGAAAGATCGTGCGCAAGTTCTACGGCCCGCAACAGTGGGATTCGCCGGAAATGCTCGCCTATTTCGACTCCATCCTCGGCAAGGGTTGAGGAAGCCGTTTTACAGCAAAACTGACGCTGAATGTTTCTTACTCGTAGCGCAGAGCTTCGACCGGGTCGAGCTTCGCCGCCTGCATCGCCGGGAGCCAGCCGCTGATCACGCCAACCAGAACAAGCACGATCGTGGACATCGTCATGGTGAAAAGTGAAAGCGTCAGGTGAATGTCCACTTTACCGGATTCATCCTCGTAGGCCGGCCCAAGAAACGGCAGCGTGCCAATCGCGGAAGTGAGCGCCCAGGAAAGCAACATGCCAATAGCTCCGGCTGCCAGCGTCATCACCAGCGCTTCCAGCAGGAATTGTGACCGAATATGCGATTTTCTTGCGCCCAGCGCGCGTCGCAGGCCGATCTCGCGAACCCGCTCTTCGACCGACACCAGCATGATGTTCATGACGCCCACGCCGCCGATGCCCAGCGTCATAGCGCCGATAAAGAAAAGTAGCGCCTCGACGCCAATCGTGATGCCTTCCATGATGGGTTTGAACTCTTCCCTGCCAAACATCGTGATGGCGCGCTTGTCGTTCGGCGAAAAATGCTGGCGATTGGCAATGGCCGTTCGGAACTGCTGCATCGCCTGCGCTTCAAACACAGGGGCGACGGGTTCGAACACCATCACGCTCGCATACTTCGTATCCCAAAGATCGTTGGCGGCGGTGTAAGGAATGAAAGCCGATTCGTCATCGCAATTGAAGTAGCAACTATCGGAGAACTTCATGTCCATCGAGCCGATGACGGTAAACGGCACGCCCTTGATGCGCACAACCTCGCCGACGGCAGGCTCGCCGCTAAAAAGCTTTTTGCGAAGACGCGCGCCGAGGAAAACCACGCGGCGCCGCTCCGCAATGTCTTCCGGCGTAATCCACCGGCCATCGCTCGGCACTTCGTTGCGCATTTCCCCGTATTCCGGAAATACCCCGCGGACCGCGGAGTCCGAGAGGCGTTCGCCGTAAGAGACGCCCTGGAAGCGAACCGTTTCCCGCGTCACGCGCTTGATCAGCGGCGACTGCGCCTTCACCCACTCGGCGTCTTCTTCTTCAAAGCGGATGGGCTTCCCCGCGCGCTCACCGCCGGCTTGCTCACTCGTCGTGCCGGGCCAGGCAATCACCGCGCCCTTGCCAAAAACTTCGAACGTATACATCAGCACACTGCGAAAGCCGGATCCGTAACTGAGCAGCAGCGTGACCGCTACAATCCCCCACGAAATTCCCGACATTGTCAGGAAGCTGCGAATGGGGTTGCGCCCCAATGCCGTCCACGCCTGCTTGAAGATTTCTTTCAGCACGGCAATTCACCAGAGGGGTTCGCCGTTTGTCGTTCACCGTTTGCCGTAAAAGCAACCCGAGGCGGAGAAACGAACACTTGAAATGTCAGTTTTGTCAGACAGAGCAAATCGCACTGTACTTGATTCTTAAAGTACTCCTGAGCTAATGTTGCGTGCTTCCGAGAGACGCTAAACGGTGCAAGTAAATGCAAGACTTCAGGAAACTGGAGGTGTGGCAACGCGGTCAGGGATTGGCGCTGAGTGTCTACCGCGCGACGGCTACGTTTCCCAATTCTGAGAGATTTGGCTTGACCAGCCAAATGCGAAGAGCCGCGGCTTCCATCCCGGCCAATATCGCCGAGGGATGTGGAAGATCGGCCAGCGCCGAATTGCGGCAGTTTCTGCACATCGCCGCCGGTTCGGCCAACGAGCTGATTTGTTTCGTTCTGTTGTCTCAGGATTTGGGACTTCTCGCTCCAGAGCAGGCCAAGGTCCTTGAACGTACGGCGTCTGACGTCAAACAGATGCTGACGCGACTTATCCAGCGAATTGGCACAACGAAACGGCCGGCGAATCCAGGCGCTGGGGTTGGTTCTTGCTCCGACGGCAAACGGTGAACGGCAAACGGCAAACAACATCTATCCTCCTGCCTCAAATCTCAAAGCTTCGATGGGATCGACCGAAGCTGCTCGGTTCGCCGGATACAGCGCCGACAGAATGGAAATCACGCCCAGCAAGGCGATCGACATTGCCGCGACTTTCCAACTCGTCAGCA
>JAWOLO010000086.1:0-11372 GCA_033853375.1 Terriglobia bacterium | reverse complement strand
GCTGGTGCTTGTTTCTGTTCCTCTGCCATGCTTACCACCCTTCTGAGTTCTAGTCGTAAGTTCTATGTACTGAGAACGTTGTTCGGTAAATACTGAAGACCTAGGCGGGGCAAGCCCCGCCCCTACCCCTCTCCGCACCATACGAATTCTCCGAGCTATTTCTCGGACGCGACATTTGCAGTGCTCCTCTAACTCGTCGCAGCGGCCTGCTCCGCAGCAGCGGCGGGAGGCGTTGCGGGACGACGCGGACGCCGCGCGGCGCGCTTCTCGCGCTTCTGCGAGAGCTTCTTCTGACGCTTCAAATCTTCGTCCAGGCGCACGGTCTGATATTTAATCACCGGGTCCTGCGTGCGCAGACGGCGTTCGATCTCGGCTATCAGCTCGCCATGCGTAGTGCGAATCTCCTGGTGCACATAAATGCCCTCGCGGTGCTTGTGGACACGATAAGCGAGCTTGCGCGTGCCCCACTGCTCGGTCTTCTCCACCTTGCCGCCCTTTTCCGCGCAGGTGTGCTCGACCACGCCAAGAATTTTCTTGATCTCCTCTTCCGGCGTAGCCGGACGGACGATGAAAATCAAATCGTAGTAGCGCTCTTCCATGATGACCTCTTTTCCTTTCTCAAATCGCTTGCGTCCGCCGCCGCGAGTGCTTCCAGCGCCGCACGCCAAATCCTTTTCTACTTCTTAGTCGGATCTTCCGGTTCTTGGGCCTCTGGGGGCTTGCGGCGGTTGTATTTCGTCATCGCCGCGTCGAGCCCTTGCGTCAGAATCATCTCAACGGCGTCGCCGGCTTCACCAACCATCTCCGCCGCCGCTTCCAATTCCGCCTTCTTCATTGGCCGCAGCACGTGCTCTTTGCGTCTGCTCAGCGGATGCTCAGGCCCGCAGCCCAGCCGGAGCCTTGCAAACTTCTGCGTGCCGACGGCGCTAATCACTGACTTCGCGCCGTTGTGGCTTCCTGCACTGCCGTCCGGATGAATGCGAATCGTGCCCAGCGGCAGTTGCACTTCATCCCACATCACCAGCAGCGCGTCCACATCTAGTTCGTACTTCGCGAGCAGTTCTCTTACCGAGATGCCGCTCAGGTTCATGTACGTCTGCGGCTTGGCCAGGAGCACTTCTTGCCCAGCCACCTTTCCCCGGCCTACCAGCGCTTTTCCTTCCGGCCGCTCGACGCGAATCCCATTGCGATTCGCCAACTCGTCCACGACCATGAATCCAAGGTTGTGCGGCGTCCACTGGTACTCCGGATCAGGATTCCCAAGTCCGACAATGAGCCGCATATCGTTTTCACTGCGGTTGATGACAAATCTTTACCAGCACTCTACTTGTGACTCGTGACCGGCGATTCCTGGCTCGTGACGCAAACATGAATTCCAGCTTATCCTGACCGTTATTACTTCTTTTCTTTCTTCTCCGCTTTCTCGGGTTTCTCTGCTTTTTCGGCCTTGGCTTCCGCAGCTTCCGCGCCTTCTTCGCCCTCCACTTCCTTCTTGCCCTTCTTGATGACTTCGGGTTCGGCCGGAGCCGCGCCTTCCGCTGCCACCACTTCCGCGGGCTTCTCTTCTTCGACCTTGAGCGCAACGACGTGAGCGATGAGGCGCTCTGGCTCGGTGAGCAGTTTGATCTTTGCCGGGTCAATGGGCAGGTCGCCTACGCGCAGCTGTTTGCCGAGCATCAGCTCGCTGACGTCCATGCGGAACTCCGTCGGGATGTCGCTCGGCAGACACTCCACTTCCACTTCGCGAGTGACAACTTCAAACACGCCGCCCTGCACTTTGACCCCAGCAGGCTCGCCGAACGTGTGCACGGGAACCTTCACTTTCATGCGCACGTCCATCGCCACGCGCATGAGATCCACGTGCAAGAGTTTTCCGGTGGCCGGGTCGACCAGCCAATCCTTCAGGATGGCGGGCTCCGGCTTTCCTCCGAGTTTGACCTGAAACAACGTGTTGTGTCCGGTCGATGAGCGCAGAATAGCGCTCACTTGCTTGGCATTCACCGAAAGCGTGACTGGACCACTCTTGCCGCCGTACAAAACCGCCGGAACTTGCCCGGTCTGGCGTAGCCGTCGCGCTTCGTTCTTGCCCCGAGTGGCGCGGGGCGCGCCTTCTACAACGACTCCTTCTGCTCGATCTGCCATGGCCTTCTTCCCTTCTTCTAATCCTCAAACTCGTTTTGAGTTGTAAGTTCTCAGTTCTAAGTTATTAGTTCTTGGTTCTTCCAAGAGAAAAACGAGGTTCGGTAGCCCAAACGTCTTGGTCTCTGTGTTTCTCTTTAACTTTTGAATTTCTTCGACCCTTGAACTCTTTGACTCCTTCAAATGAACAATTCGCTGATGGACGTTTCTTCGTGAATCGAACGAATCCCGCGCGCCAGCAGGTCCGCCACGCTCAAGACTTTGATCTTGCCCACCTTCTTCGCCGCTTCGGTGAGCGGCACGGAATCGGTAGCAACCACTTCCGTAATCTTCGACATCTGCAACCGTTCGACCGCCGGGCCGGATAGCACCGCATGCGTGCAGGCGGCGTACACCTGTGTGGCGCCTTCGCGGAGCAAAGCTTCGGCTGTTTTCACCAGCGTGCCCGCGGTGTCGATGATGTCGTCGACCACCAGCGTGCTGCGGCCACGCACGTCGCCGATCAGGTTCATGACTTCGCTCACGTCCACGTCCACGCGCCGTTTGTCGACGATCGCCAAAGGCACATCCAGCTTCTTGGCAAAAAACCGCGCACGCTCGACGCCGCCCGCATCCGGAGCAACCACCGTCAGATTGGGCAGCTTCAAGTGCCGGAAGTATTCGACCAGTACGGGCGATGCGTACAAATGATCCACCGGCACGTCGAAATAGCCCTGAATCTGCGGAGCGTGCAGATCCAGCGTTAGCGCCCGGCTCGCTCCCGCCGTTTCCAGCAGGTCCGCCACGAGCTTCGCGGAGATCGGAACGCGCGGTTTGTCCTTGCGATCCTGCCGCGCATAGCAGTAATACGGCAGCACCGCCGTAATGCGCCATGCCGACGCGCGCTTGAACGCGTCAATCATCAGCAGCAATTCGAGCAGGTGGTTATCCACCGGGTGATGGCACGGCTGCACGACAAAAACATCCGCTCCGCGAACGTTTTCGAGAATCTGAAAATAGATTTCGCCGTCACTGAATCGACCCAGCAGCGCTTTGCCCAGCGGAACATTCAAATGGCGGCAGATACTCTCTGCGAGCACTGGGTTTGCCGTCCCAGAGAAAATCTTGAATCGGTCGTCATTCACAGGCGCGTTCTCTCCCACGCTCTTTTCGTAACCTCCCCGGCCGGCTCCCCGATTCTCTTTCACTTCCAAATTGCCGCAGCAAGTCTGCAAACTCAGTGCGCAGGCACTCCCAACTCGAGCATGCTTCTCTTGCCGCTACCGCACAACTGTGAACTTTCGACGGTTAATTTTTCCGAGACGCTGAAGGTTGTTTCCACTTCGAGCACACGCGACCCCATTCGGCGATGTGCATCCTACGAGCGTACCTATCGCGCGAGAGTGTCTCGCAGACGAAGGTCTGGTCGTGCGGAAACCCAACAGCGGCTCGGCGCGCCATCGCTGGGTTCGGGAAAATTCCAAACACCGCCGAACCGCTACCCGCCAGCGAGGCTTCTGTCGCTCCTTTTTGGAGCAAAACCCGCTTGATTTGTTCAAGCCGGGGATGCCGCCGGAACACGGGCCCTTCAAAATCATTGGAAAGGCTGTTTCCCAGCGCGTCTGCTACAGCAGGCGAGCTCCAAGATAGAGCACAGAACTGTAAAAGTTTAGAGTTTGCTGAAGGTTTTGTCAAACCGAGGGGTTTGGCGTTTACCCAGCGAAAAGCATCCGGCGTGGGCACACGAATGTCCTGCGGAACGACTACGAGAACCGGCAGTTTCGGAAAGTCCTGGAGCGGGTAAATCTCATCACCGCGGTTCACTCCCAGCGCGCGCCCGCCGAGAAGAAAAAACGGCACGTCCGCGCCAAGAGAAGCTGCGATTTCCAGCATTTGCGCCGTCGCCAACTTTTTTCTGGTCAGCTGCAAATAACCCAGCATGGCGGCCACGGCATCGCTCGAGCCACCGCCCAGTCCGCCGCCCGCTGGGATTCTCTTCTTCAGTTCGATTTCCACACCGCCGTGGATTTTCAGCTTGCGCTTCACCACGTCCACGGCACGATACACGAGATTCTTCTGCATGGGTTCTGCGGCGAGCGCGGGGTTCCCTTGAATGGTCAGCGCAATTCCCGGGAGCCGGGAAGTTCGCAGCCGGAGTTCGTCGTGCAGGGAAAGAGTTTGGAAAATGGTGCGGAGTTCGTGATAGCCGTCGGCACGTTTCCCCAAAATGTCCAGACGCAGATTGATTTTCGCGAAGGCTGGGATGCGAACTTCGGTCATTCGTGAATTACGGCTTGGCGTCGGAGGTGGTGGATTTTTGCGCCACGCGATGCTTGGATTGCGAAAGCTTCTTTTCGAGTTCGGCTACTTTGTCGGATTCCAGGTCCGCCGGCAGCGACCTGTGCCATTCTGCCAGGGATTTTTCCCATTCCGCGGCGGCCAGGTCGGGGCGGCCAAGCTTGACGTAAACATCGCCCAAGTGTGAGTGGATCGTGGGATCGTGGCTTTCGCGCGCAACGGCCTTGCGCAGCATGGTTTCCGCATCCACGGGCCGATTTTCCTTGAAATAAATCCATCCGAGGCTGTCGAGATAGCCGCCGTTGTAAGGCTCTTCTTTCAACGCTCGCTCAACCAGAGACTGCGCTTCATTCAGACGGATTCCCAGGTCCCCCAGCATATAGCCGTAATAATTCAGTACGGGGCCGTTCTTGGGATTTACCGCCAATACTTTTTTGAATTCTTCCTCGGCCTTGTCATAAAACTTCTGGCGCTCGTAGATGGCGCCGAGAAGGAACCAGACCATTTCATTGTCGCGCGGCTGTCCGGGCAACACCTCCGCGGCGTGCGCCGATTCCTCGGCCTCCTTGTAGTGCCTCCCGCGTTCATAAACTTGCGCAATGTTCAGATAGGTATCGCGGTCGCTTGAATCCCCGCGCAATTGTGATCGGAGCATTTTCACGGCTTCATCGGTCTGCCCGTTTTCCCCAAGCAGCAGCGCATAGCTCGCGCGAATTCCCGGATCTGCCGGGTACTTCGCCATCGCTTCCTTGCCGGTTTGTAGCGCGCGGGGCAAATCCTTGGCGGTGCGGTAAGTGTCCATGATCATCATCCGCGCACGACGGTCTTCTTCGTCGCCCAGGTGCCCCAATTCTTCGAAGGTGTAAATCGCGGCCTGATAGTTCTGATCCTCGCGGTAGAGCTGCCCGAGTTGCTGATACAAGATCGAAAGCGATCTGCGGCGCGAAGGCATTGTGGCCGATTGGCCTTTGATCCCCGTCACTGCGTCGGTGAGCACGCGAATCGCGTCTTCATAGCGGCCCTGCGATTCGTAGAGCATGCCCTCGTTGTACATCACCTCGAGACTGCCGGGTGCATACTGTCGCGCCTTCACCAGGTTCTCTTCGGCCTTGTCGAGTTGATGCAGTTCACGGTAAATCTGCGCGATTCGCAGATACACATCGGAATCATCGGGCATCAAGTCCGACAATTTCTGGTACACCTTCAACGCTTCGGAATATTTCTCTTCGGACAGTAAGGTTTGTCCCAGGCCGCGCTGATGGCTCAGCTCGGAAGGATCCAGTTCCGCTGCTTTACGGTAAGCCGTTTCCGCTTTCGGCAGATCATGGGCCTGCGTGTACGCATCGCCGAGCAGATCCAGCAACACCGGCGAGGAGGAATGCTGCGTAATCCCTTCGAGCAGCGATACCGCTTCTTCGGACTTGCCTTCATCCATCAGCAACTGCGTCAATTGCTCGACTGCCTGCTCGTTGTCCGGGTCGGTTTTCAAGATGCTCCGCAAAACCTGTTCGCTTTTGTCGTGCTCGTTCTTCAACCGGTGGAGCCGCGCGAGCCAGAGCGCCGATTCCGTATCCGTGGGATCCAGACGGTAAATTTCGCTGAATTGTTCAATAGCTTTGTTGGCCGTTTCCGATTGCCCGCCACCAGCGTTCACGTCCCCCAAGCTTCGCAAATAGATTCTTCCCAGCAGACGGCGCGTCGGCACATCATTGGGGTCGCGCTTGAGGATGTCCTTCGCTTCGTTCTCCGCTTCCTTGGTACGCTGCGCCTTCCAGTACATTTCTGCGAGACGCTCGCCAATCACGGGTGATTTCGGGTCCAGCGCATAAGCCTTCTTGTACGCATCGATGGCCTTCGTGGCGTAGTCCGGGTTGCTCGAAGCCTCGTACTGCTGCTCGTAGATGTGGCCCATCGTGTAGTTGTAATAGGCATCCGCGCGCGCGGAATCTTTTTCCGCGCTTCCGGGTGCGGCTGCAGTCGATGGGCTCTGTGCCGCGGCGGGAGTCTGGCTATTTTTTTCGGCGGGAGAGTTCGCTGGCACCTGAGAGAAGCCGGGCGCACCGGCCAAGCTCAGGGTGATGGCTAGTAAGGTTAACCGTTGAAATTTCATAGTTGTTCCAGAACCTAAAAGTATCCCATGCGGTCGAAACGGGGTCAAAAGTCAAATGCATCGGCGTTTCTAAAGCTCGGGCTCCCCGGAGCTAGGATGCGGTAGGCGGAAAAAACGTTGGGGAGAGAGCAGAATTGACATTCTTCTATATTTCTGCAATTATCGAAGCATGCGCAAGTCCGATCCGCTCCTTGTCACCCGCTCCGCCGACCGCTTCTCCGCTCTCGGCGCCGAACCGCGTCTGCAAATTCTCCGCCTTCTTCTCGCCGCCCACCCCACTGGCATGGTTGCCGGTGAAATCCAGGAGGAACTTGGCATCCCCGCATCTACTCTCTCCCACCACCTCGAAAAGCTGAAGCAAGTTGGCCTTGTGAATGTCCGCCGCGAAGGGACTTATCTCTGGTATTCGGCGGACACCGACGCCCTGCGAGAAGTCTTGAACTTTCTGTACGAAGAATGCTGCACGCGCTCCCGCGCCGTGCCTGCCGAATCTGTCGTTCAAATCTCAAAGTGAGGAACCCTATGAGCGAACCCAACATCCAGGAAGCGGTGAAGCAAAAATACGGTGAAGCGGCGAAGCGGGCTGCAAGCGGCAGCACAGCTTGTTGTGGCGGCGGCGCGTCCATCAATGGTTGCGACCCCATCACCAAGGAGCTGTACAGCGACGCAGAAAAGGGCAACTTGCCCGAAAAAGCGGTCGCCGCGTCGCTTGGTTGCGGCAATCCCACGGCCCTCGCCCAATTGAAACCTGGCGAAATCGTTCTCGATCTTGGCTCCGGGGGCGGAATTGACGTCCTCCTTTCCGCCAAACGCGTAGGCCCAACCGGCAAAGCTTATGGCCTCGACATGACCGACGAAATGCTGGCGCTGGCTCGCGAAAACCAGAAAAAGGCCGGCGTCACGAACGTCGAGTTCCTGAAAGGCGCCATCGAGAACGTGCCTCTTCCTGATAACTCCGTCGATGTCATCATCTCCAACTGCGTGATTAATCTTTCCGGCGACAAAGACCGCGTGCTTGCGGAAGCGTTCCGCGTTCTGAAGCCCGGGGGCCGTTTCGCAGTTTCCGATGTCGTCGTGCGCGGCGAAGTGCCTGCGGACATTCGCAAAAGCATGGAACTGTGGGTGGGCTGCATTGCGGGCGCGCTGGAGGAAAGCGAATACCGCGAAAAACTTGCTCGCGCCGGATTCGAAGCGATA
This sequence comes from Terriglobia bacterium, assembly GCA_033853375.1. Classification (GTDB taxonomy): domain Bacteria; phylum Acidobacteriota; class Terriglobia; order Acidiferrales; family UBA7541; genus Acidiferrum. The sequence continues at coordinate 3,649 of JAWOLO010000086.1, read as the reverse complement.
GATGTCGAGGTCACGCGCGTTTACCGAGTCGAAGAAGCCAACGATTATCTCAAGGCTGCGGGTCTTGACCTCGAAACCGTTGGTCCGCAGATCGAGGGCAAATTTGTCAGCGCCTTCGTCCGCGCGGTAAAGCCCGCAGCGAAGTCCGGGTGCTGCGCGCCGACTTGCTGCGCTTGAATTAGGCTATGCCGCATCGCGTTCTGATCCTCTGCACTGGCAATTGCGTACGCAGCCAAATGGCGGAGGGCCTGCTGCGGCACCTTGGCGGAAGCGCTTATGAAGTGCACAGTGCGGGCAACAAGCCGAATGGCTACGTCAATGAGCTGGCTATCGAGGCCATGTGCGAAGTCGGTATCGACATCTCTTCCCACCGTTCAAAATCCGTTTCCGAATTCGAGGGCCGGCGCTTCGACACGGTCATCACCGTCTGTGATTCGGCAGCGGACCTTTGCCCCACGTTTCCCGGAACTCAACGCACTCACAGGAGCATCTGGGACCCCGCCTATGTTACCGGTTCTCACGAAGAAAGACTTGCCGCCTTCTGCCGCGTCCGCGACGAACTGAGCTCCCGCCTCCGCCAGTTTGTCGACGCTCATTCCGCAACAGAAAAGCCTTAATTCCCCTGCGCTTTTAACGCGAGAAGAATTAAGGCTTCTGCTCAAGGAAGGATGGAGAATGCATGCGGAACGAGTGATCTTGCGTTGTGTCGATTTGAAGAAAACACTTCGGAAACGAGGTCGCCGCAAGCTTTGTAGGACAGGTTATTCTTTCCTTCTATCGCATAGCGTAGTTTTTCTGTGTGTTATGATTTTCATGAAAAGCGAGCGCTCGATGACCGCACGCATTCTCGATGGTTTGAAAATTCGGGATGAAATCTTCGCCGAACTGAAGGACGAAGTTCGCTTGCTTACCGCTGCAGGCGTGCGTCCGGGTCTTGCGGCTGTTCTGGTCGGCGAGAATCCCGCTTCGCAGCTCTACGTCAAAAGCAAAATCGCTGCCTGCGAACAGATTGGTCTCTCGAGCGCCCTGCTCACGCCACCGGTAACGGTCAGCACGCTGGAATTGCTCGCCATTGTGGAAGATTTGAATCGCGACAACCAAGTGGACGGCATTTTAGTCCAGCTTCCGCTTCCTCCGCAGGTGGACACCAAGCGCATTCTCGAAGCCGTCGATCCTGCCAAAGACGTAGACGGTTTTCATCCGGTCAGTCTCGGCCGCCTGGTGAGCGGACGTCCCGGCCTGGTCGCATGCACCCCCGCCGGCTGCATGGAGATTCTGCGCCGCAGCGGGATTGCCATCGAAGGCGCAAATGCGGTCGTCCTCGGACGCAGCGATATTGTCGGCAAGCCCATGGCTCTTTTGCTGATGCACGCGAACGCTACGGTCACCATCTGCCATTCCAAAACGCGCGATCTTCCCGAAATCGTTCGTCGCGCGGACATTGTCGTCGCGGCCATGGGCAAAGCTGGCTTCGTGCAAGCGGGTTGGATTAAGCCTGCCGCGGCAGGCAAGCCTGGCGCTACAATTATTGACGTCGGCACGAACACCATCAAGGATGCTGCCGAAGCCGAGCGCCTTCTTCAGAACTTCCCTGCCCGCCTCGAAAAATTCCGTGCCAAAGGCTCTGTCCTTGTGGGCGACGTTCACCCTGACGCGGTGAACACTGCTGGCGCAATTACGCCGGTTCCGGGCGGCGTCGGCCCCATGACCATTACCATGCTCATGAGCAACACGGTGAAGGCCGCGCGCCTCCGACGCGCTTCCCCCAGAATCTCCGCGACGCAATCCACGGCATCCGCTCGGTGATCGAGAAAATGCTGCGACTCGGATTGACCGGCGGCATCGCCAGCGGCAAGAGCGCCGTCGCGGCCATGCTCCGCGAAATGGGTTTTTCGGTTCTTGACGCTGATTCTCTGGCGCACAAATTGATCGAGCCCGGCCAGCCTGCCTATGAAGACGTGCTCCGCGAATTTGGCCAATCGATCATGGATGCTCGGGGGCGCGTGGACCGTGCCAAGCTTGCCGCGCTTGTCTTCGCGGACCGCGCCAAACTCGATCGCCTGAACGCCATCGTCCATCCGCGCGTCGCCGAGGCGGTCGCTCGCCAATTCGAAGAATGGCAACGCGCTGGCGGGCGCGACGCTGCATTCGTTGAAGCCGCGCTCATCGTCGAGGCTGGCATGCACAAACAACTCGACGGGCTCGTCGTTACCTGGTGCAGGCCAGAGCAGCAACTCGAGCGCCTGGCCGCACGCGGAATGAGCGAAGCCGAAGCGCGCCGCCGCATCGCCGCGCAAATGCCCGTGGAAGAAAAGCTGCGTCATGCCACGGAAAAAATCGACTGCTCCGGCACTCTCGAACAAACGCGTCAGCAGGTGGAAGCGCTGGCTACTAAACTTCACCGCAGCAAAGCAGCGCGATAACCTAGTTTTGCAATTTTGCCTATACTAGAAATAGCGAGTGCATAGGGAAGGACTATAACCGATGAACATAGGGAATACATCGAATCGCGCGCGCATCATTCTTGCCGCGCTGGTGCTGATCCTTGGGGCTTACTGGGCTGGCGCTCGTTTTGGTCCTCGCGAACCGTCTAAAGTGGAAGCCGTGCCGATTGGGAGTTCTAACCTAACCTCCGTGGCCGCGCGGGACGCGGGATTGACCGAAGACGAATCCATAAACGTACGCATCTACCGCCAGGCCTCCCTGGCCGTGGCAAACATTCTCACCAAAGCGACTGGGTATGATTTCTTCATGGACCCCGTTCCCGTCGAGGGCGCGGGCTCCGGCTTTATCATCGATCCTCGCGGCTACATTCTCACCAACTACCACGTCGTGGAGGGCGCGCAGTCGATCGAAGTGGTCCTGGGAGATCAATCGCGCCACCCTGCGAAATACATTGGCGCCGACCAACGCAATGACGTTGCGCTCATCAAGATTGACCCCAAAGGCAAACAACTCGCTACTCTGAAGCTTGGAGACTCCAATGCGCTTCAGGTGGGACAAAAAGTTCTCGCGATTGGAAATCCATTTGGCTTCCAGTCCACACTTACCACGGGAGTGATTAGCGCGTTGGGCCGCACCGTACGAACCAGCCAGAGCACAGCGATTGAAGACGCGATTCAGACGGATGCGGCCATCAATCGCGGCAATTCCGGCGGTCCCCTCATCGACACCCGCGGCGACGTGATTGGCATCAATTCCGCGATTTATACCCCCACTGGTACTACCGCGGGCATTGGCTTTGCCATTCCCATCAACACGGCGAAAACCATCGCCAACGATCTCATCACGACCGGCCGAGTGCATCGGGCTTTCTTGGGCGTTCAAACGATTTCGATCGCGGGCGGCCTTGCCGATGCGCTGGATTTGCCGGTTCAAGAAGGTTTACTGGTCGAGATCGCCAGCAAGGGCGGGCCTGCGGCCGAGGCTGGTATCCGCGGTGGTGATCGCGTTGTCCTGGCCGGCCTGCGCCAGCTTTATATCGGCGGCGACGTTATCGTCGCTATCGACGGCCAGAAGGTGGTGGACCAGTTCGACGTCAACTCGATCCTCAACCATCACCGCCCTGGGGATACCGTCAACGTAACTGTATATCGCGGCGGAAAGAAAATGGACATTCCCGTCAAGCTGGGCGAGCGCGACGGCAACT
>JAWOLO010000085.1:0-5292 GCA_033853375.1 Terriglobia bacterium | reverse complement strand
TGATGCAGCGGCCCGATTCTCGTTGTTCTTGTAAAGAGTCTAGAAATTGAAACGATAGCCGAGAATCATCTTGGCAATCAGATGATCGGTGGAATGGGTCATGCCCACGCCAAGTCCAAAATTGATTTCCCAATTGGGCGAGAGATTCAAGTCGATGGTCGGAAAGATTTGATGCTGTTGTTCCCCCGTGGGAAGAAAATCAGTGGCGGGACCGATGGCGCCATAGTATTCAAACCCGCCGGTGATTTTCTTCGTAAAGTCGTAACTCAGCTTGAAATCCGGCGAAAACGTAACACCTTGATGGACCGTCTCTCCGTGAAAGGAGCGATCGAACGCCGGATTGAAGGACCAATACCAACGGCCCGATTGTTTGTCGATGATGGGGCGCATTTCCCAGGTCCAAGTGTCGGTGGAAAACTTGCGGCGCTGGTAGCCGATTTCGTTGGAAAGGCTGAGGCCGACGGGCCATTTCCACTCTTTTGGCACGCGCACGCGGGGACGAATGTGGTCGCCTACCCAGTCCCAGCCTTGGCCGTTTTGCGCAGAAGTGAAGATGTAGAAGCCGGTCTCGAACCACTCTGTGAAGCCCCGCGTGATTTCGATGGTTTCGTGAAGCTGATGATTGGTGGGCAAGAGGCCGTCTTGAAATGTTTTTGAGCCTTCGAAAGTAAAATTGCTGTGCAGCTCAACCATAGTGTGGTGCGGCTCTACCGTGTCGTAGCCGTAGACTTGAATTTCGTAATTGTCCTGCGCCTGAACAGGATCGGAAAGAATCACCATCAAAGACACAAGAAAACCGCAGACGATCCCAACGCGCAAGCTCATTCCGTTTATCCTTAAAAAGCTCTCTAGACAGAAGTTATCAAGGGTATCGCAGGACTTCTTACCGGCAAACTTTTGGTTGCAAATCTTTCTGGCAAAAACGATGAGATGCAGGAACTAGGCGTGGGGGTGCGCCTTGTCGTAAACCTCCATCAATTGGCGGATGGAGGCGTGGGTGTACTTTTGCGTGGTGGAGAGCGACTGGTGGCCGAGCAATTCCTGGATGGCGCGAAGATCGGCCCCATCGGCGAGCAGGTGTGTGGCGAAGGCGTGGCGCAGCGAGTGCGGATGCAGGTCCCAATTGACGTTAACGAGACGGACGTACTTCTTGACGATGCGGCCCACGGAACGCTGCGTCAGCCGCCGGCCTGCATAATTAAGAAATACCGCCTGCGCGTGCGGGTCTGCGTCGCTATTGGACCCGCTCGCCTGTTTGAGAAGCTGCTCTCGCACGGGCCAATATTTTTCCAGCGCTTCCTGTGCTTTTGCACCATAAGGGACGATGCGTTCTTTGTTGCCCTTGCCGCGCACGCGCAAGATGCGCTCTTTTTGCTCGACGTCCAGCAGATTCAAGCCCGTAAGTTCACTGACGCGCAAACCCGCCGCATAAAGAAGTTCGAGCAGCGCGCGGTCGCGGCGCAACAGCAGACCTTCCTCAGCGAAAGTCGCCCGGGCTGGCTTTTCTGGTTCTTCGGTCCGCTGTGAAGCTTTGGTTGCCACACGATTTCTAGAAAGTGAGGAGCCCCCCGCCGGGCTTTGCACCATTCCCGCGAGCTGGTTGAGAAAACCGTTCATCTCTTCGGCGGAAAGCACTGAAGGGATGCGCTTGGGAAGCTTTGGCGTGGGTACCAGGCGCGCCGGACTTTCCTTCAATTGGCCTTCACGCACGCAATACTTGAAGAAAGACCGCAAAGCCGCGAGCTTCCGCGCAATGGAGCTTTTTTCCAAACCGTGGTCGTGGAGATGCGAAACAAATTCCCGGATCATCCCGTGGTTCACGGCGCGGAGAGCTGGCGCCTCGGAGCCCGGAGGCGAGAGAAACGCGAGAAACTGACGTAGGTCTTTGCCGTAGTTGGAAACCGTGTGGGGCGAAGAATTCTTGACCGTCTGGAGATATTCGAGGTATTTGGCAATCGCTTCTTTCATTTCGTCAGGCCAACCCCGTGAAAAAGGTTTAGAACAGTATAGGCGCGCACGCAAGCGCACAAAGCAAGTATGTTTCCTTAGATGCAGCCGTGTCAGGACTTGGCTGCAACAGGCACGGGAGCTTCTTCGGTCGGAGCTGGGGCGGGTGTCTCGACGAGCTTTTCCCAGTCGCAGCCTTCCTTCAAGCAGGCGTGCACGGTGCCGATTTTCGAGCGCTTCTCGACAATGAACGGCGCGCGGCACTTTGGGCAGCGTTCCGCAATGGGCATGTACGGCGTGGTGAAATCGCAATCCGGATAGCGTGAGCAGCCGTAGAAAATGCGCGGGCGCCCGCGGCCGCCTTTTCCGGCGCTCCCGCGGCGCACGAATTCTCCTTCGTTGCACTTGGGGCATTTGATGCCCATCGTGATAGGCCGCGTGTATTTGCACTTGGGATAGGCGGAGCAGCCAATGAACTCGCCAAAGCGCCCGTGCTTTTTGACCAAGCCGCTGCCGCACGTGGGGCACTTCTCGTCGAGCGGTTCATCCGGCTGGTGCGCAATGCGTGTGCCCTGGACCAGGCGGCGCGTAGTCTTACAGTCCGGGTAGCCGGTGCAGGCCAGGAACGTGCCGAAGCGTCCGCGCTTGATGGCCATTTCCTTGCCGCAGTTGTCGCAGTACTCGACTTTGTTCTCATCGCCCGCATCCGGCAGCATCGGGGAAAGGTCTTCGATGAAGTCGCACTCGGGATAACGCGAGCAGCCAAGGAAAAAGCCGTGGCGGCTGATGCGTTCGAGAAGCTCGCCTTGGCCACACTTCTCGCACTTCTTTCCCGTTGGGATGCCAGCCTTGTACGAAAGCATTTCTTCGTCGGCCTTGTCGAGGTCGATGACGAATTTCTCCCAAAATTCTTTCACCGACTCGCGCCAGGGCATCTTGCCTTCTTCAATTTCGTCGAGTTCGTCCTCCATGCGGGCAGTAAATTTGAGATCGAAAATGTCCTCGAAGCTCTTCACCAGCAACTTGCACACGCGCTCGCCGAGCATGGTCGGCGAAAAACGCCCTTGATTCTTGGTGACGTACTCTCTTTCGACGAGGGTCGAGATGATGGCCGCGTAGGTAGATGGCCTGCCAATCCCGTCTTCTTCGAGCTCCTTTACTAAAGTCGCATCGTTGTAGCGCGGCGGTGGTTCGGTGAAGTGCTGTTCCGGCCGAATCTTGTCCAGACGCAGCAAGTGGCCTTCGGCAACCTGCGGCAGCGCGCGGCCCTCGCCTTCCTCATCCTTTTCATCCTCCTCGCGGTCCGCGGCCGCTGCCGGCAACTGGTAAACGCGCAGGTACCCGTCGAATTTTTGCACCGAGCCGCTGGCCCGGAACGTATATTCGCCGGCTCGAATGTCAACGGTGGTCTGGTCAAAGATCGCCGGAAGCATCTGCGAAGCCACGAAGCGCTGCCAGATCAACTGGTAGAGCTTGAAGAGGTCGTCGTCCAGGTATTTCCTTACGTCTTCCGGCGTACGCGTGACGTCGGTCGGGCGCACGGCTTCGTGTGCTTCCTGAGCGTCTTTCTTCGACTTATAGAAATTCGGCTTCTCGGGAAGGTAGTTGGAACCAAACTTCGCTGGGATGAGTTCGCGGACCTGGGCCAGCGCGTCATTCGAAACATGCACCGAATCTGTGCGCATGTAAGTGATTAGCGCCACCGAACCTTCCGAACCCAGCTCAACGCCTTCGTAGAGCTTCTGCGCCAGAGACATCGTGCGCTTGGCGGTATAGCGCAGCCGGTTATACGCCGCCTGCTGCAATTTCGAAGTCGTGAACGGCGGAGGAGGATTGCGCTTCTTCTCCTTTTGCGTCACCGACGCGACTTGCCACTTGACCTTGCTCACCGCGGCGACAATTTTGTCGGCCGCTTCCTGGTTCTTGACTTCGATATCCGCGTCCTTGTGCTTGACGAGCTTGGCTTCAAAAAGGGGAGGCTTGCCCGCATCCAGCACCGCGTGGATCGTCCAGTATTCCTGCGGAACGAACGCCCGGATGGCTTCCTCGCGCTCGACGATCAGCCGAAGCGCCACAGTCTGCACGCGGCCCGCCGACAAGCCGCGTCGCACTTTGTTCCACAACAGAGGCGAAATTTTGTAGCCCACTAGCCGATCGAGCACGCGCCGCGCTTGCTGGGCATCCACCAGGTGGGCGTCGATCGTTCTGGGATGTTCAAACGCTGCGCGGATGGCCTTGGGAGTGATTTCGTTAAAGGTTACGCGAAAGATCTTCTTCGGGTCCGCGGGGGGGATATCCGTGGCCAACTTTTCGTCATTGGCTGCGCGCTTGGCGGCTTTCGAGTTCGCCGGTTCTTCCTTGGCTTCTGTACTCTTGCCGTTCTGCCTCCCAGGGGCCTCCGCTTCGACGAACCGGCTGGGCTTCGAGAGCACCATCGCCAAGTGCGCCGAAATCGCTTCGCCTTCGCGGTCCGGGTCGGGAGCTAGATATACCGCTTCCGCCGTATGAGCTGCCTTGCGCAAATCGTGAATGATCTTGCCTTTGCCGGAAATGATTTGCAGGGTCGGCTCGAAAATCTTCTCGTCATTCAGGGTAATTTTGGGAGCCTTTGTCTCGGCTTTACCGTTTTTCTTTGCGCCCTTCTTCTTTTTTGCTTTTTTCTTGCCGGTGAGATCTTCGCCAGGCAGGCGAATGCCAATCGTCTTCGTAGGCAGGTCCATCACGTGGCCGATGGACGCCTTGACGGTATAGTTCCGTCCCAAATATTTATTAATCGTCTTCGCCTTCGCGGGCGATTCGACAATGACAAGCGAACGAGCCATTTAACTTTTGTAACTCCGTACTGTGTTTCGGAAAGGGCGGACCGCGGGGCGTGTGTCGTTCTCGCTACCTTTGGCGCATGTCCCTGAGATGGGCCCAGCCTACCATGAGATGCACGTGAGGGCCCTACCGGTTCCTTTTGCTTAGATGGCGTTCCGCCCAAAGAGGGACAATTCAACTGCTATCCCTACTCTATAACAACACTTTGCAGAATTGTTTCCCTGGCAATTGCCGGACAATCCCTTTCATCTCTAACGTAAACAGCGTAGCTAGAACATCGGAAGAGTTCAAGCCGGAGCGCTCCACGATATCGTCGATATGTACCGGTTCCTCAGCGTTCAGCAGTTCATAAAGCTTTTTTCCCGAGCCATTCAGCCCGTCGGCGGCCAAAAGGTTCCGTTGCTCGGCTTCCGGTTTCTCGGCTTGCACCAGCGCCGCCCGGACCGGCGTGGGCAACTCCTCGATGACGTCTTCGGCGCAAGTCACGAGCTTGGCGCCCTGCTTAATCAATTGGTTCGGTGCGAA
>JAWOLO010000084.1:0-3910 GCA_033853375.1 Terriglobia bacterium | reverse complement strand
TTGGACTCGTCGCTGTGCGACTGCCAGCGATCAGATTGCCCACGGAAACGAGATGCTTGCCCATGCGCCCAGTGAACGGCGCCGTAATCCGGCAATGGTCGAGGTCGAACTGCGCATCCCGGATCCGGGCCTTCGCGTCTTCGACCGCAGCGCGCGCGGACCGCTGATCGGATGTGCGCTGGTCCACGTTTTCCACGCTTCCAGCGTCGCTCTGCTCTAGATCCTTAGCCCGGTCAAGTTGTCGGTCAGCCAGTTCTAAATGAGCCGACGCGACGTTGAGCTGGGCGGTCGCCTCCGCGAGTGTGATCTCATAGGGCCGAGGATCGATCGTGAAAAGGAGATCACCCTTCCGCACGATGTCGCCGTCCTTGAAAAATATCCCAGTGAGTGTGCCGCCTACCTGCGCGCGCAGTTCCACTTGCGAGACCGCCGAAAATTGACCAAGGAAGCCCAACTGTTCGTCAAGGTAATGTACCAACGGTTTGCTCACCATTACTTCCGGAAGTGACGCTGGACGCGTATGGGCAGCGCTTCGACTTGCACCACGAGAATATCTGCCCCATCCACCCACAAGAGCTATCAACGCTAGGCCAGTGGCCACCCACAGCCTCGCTGATCCTCGCCCGCTGCTCTTCCGTCCAATGCGCTCCGCCCGATCGGACCCCAGTTCTGTTTCCGTTGGCATTTCGTTCGTTCTCCCGATTTATTGTTCCTCATCCGTTATGCATGAAAGCTCGACGCCACATCTGCATTGTGTGCACCTACGTGAAGCCTTCACCCCATTTCGCCCAGGGCAAGCCGTTCCGCTGTCGTCCTTTCGACCGCCGCATCGATCTATCGACTGCGCTCGCCCCGCACAAAGGATCAACGCGTGAGCCACAGCGCGCATTGAATCGCCTGAAACATCGTCAAGAGATAGTGGATTCGAAGAATCCGGTACCAGTCCAACATCGATGGTCGATTCATGATTGCACTCCTTTGGCAATGGATTGCCCTCTTGAATGATGGCTTCCATCAAAACAGGAATAGATTTCGGCAAAGCGACTGTCACGCAGCAGGAAGCGATTCCATCTTTGCTGCCTTGTCCTCGGGCCTATGCCAGCGGACGTTCTTGTCCGCAGCCCGAAACAACGGACGAGCCGAACGCCCTTGGAGAATCGTCGTTTTGAGGGCCCGGCGGGAGCGAAAGAGCCGCGCTTTCATGGTCGATAAGGGAACGCCCAATCTTTCCGCTGCGTCCTTGGTCGGAAGCCCCTCAAGGTCGCAGAGCTCGATCGCCGTGCGAAAGGGGCCCGGCAGCTTCAACAGTGCCTCTGAAAGAATTCTTCGCTGTTCAACCCGGGCGCATTGTTCTTCTGGATTAAGATCACCGGAAAGTGGGTCAATTCCTGGTGCAACCAGTCCCTCGCCCGTAAACACTGGCTCGAGCGGAAACTCACTCCGGGACTTTCGCTTGCGTAAGCGCATCAGAGACGAGTTGATGGCGATCCGGTGCAGCCAGGTTGAGAACCTTGCGCCTCCGCGGAATTGATTCAAGTTGCGAAACGCGGACAGCAGGCTGTCTTGTACGGCATCTTCGGCATCATGAGGATTCGAAAGAATGCAAAGGGCTGCCTGATAGAGGTGTGAGCTGCTAGAAGCAAACAGATCATCCAGAGCTTCCCGGTTTCCATCGCACGGAAGCTCCAAGAGACAAGTCGAATTCTTCGGGCCCTCAGAAGTTTTGTCGGAGGACTTTCCGTCCCGGCTCGTGCTTTGGCTATCCATGGATATTTTTCCCTTTCGCTATGAGTGGTTAACGGCGGCCCGTTTGCCAGGCTCTCAACCGTTCGCATCGCACCTCTTGGGGAAAAGCACTCTCGCTGCCAATCTACGCACATTCGGAAGAGTCTGACTGATCGCAACTTAGCGCTATAAACTGAAATGTTGGACTCGGGAGCACGTCGTTGATTGGACAGCCGTCGTTAGAGTGACAAGGATTGACACACGCTGAGGTCAGCGCGCTTCAAACCTTAGGGTAACTCCCCTAAGACACCCCTGACGGTCAAATCGCACTTGAAGCCGCCCCCTCAAAAGCGCATCTTATTGGCAATCGGCTGACTTGTTCGTACCTGCTCTAAGTCAGTTTGATTGCCACTATGACCGCAAAGTCCCAGCGCCGTCGTCTCGGCAACAACGCGCAATCGCGAAATGAGCGACGATGGCAAACCACATTTGAAAACTCTGCAATAGCCATGATGATGGCTGATTTTACGGGCCGCATCTTCGCTGCGAACGAAGCCTACCGAAACATGTTGGGCTACACCGAGTCAGAGCTTTATCAACTGAACTTTTTGGACATTACGCGTGAGGAGGACCGGGCTGCTAACCTGAGATTGGTCAAAGAACTCCAGGACAGAAAGCGGCAACACTTCCAACTGGAGAAGCGCTACTCTCGCAAAGACGGCACTTTGCTTTGGGTGCGCACCAACGTCGCCCTCGTTCCAGGAATAGGCGGCGCACCACGATTTTGGCTCAACATCGTCGAAGACATCACAGAGCGCAAGCGTGTAGAAGAGGAACTCAGGTTACAAATTGCTCGGTTGCGGGAAAGCGAAACCCGGCTGCAGACGTTTTTTGAAAACAGCCCTAACATGATTTTCTTGAAAGATCGGCAGGGCCGATATCTGTACGTAAACAATCAGTTCAAGAGAGCACTCCGCATTCCCGAAGAACAGAAAAAAGGAAAGAGGGACGATGAATTGTTTTCAGCGGAACAGGCTGCTGCGTTTCAAGCCAATGATCGCCAGGTCCTCGAGGCAGGCATTTCGATGGAATTTGAGGAGGTCGCCCGCCAGGAGGACGGGCTACACACGAGCATCGTTCAGAAGTTCCCCCTGTTCAATGCAGAAGGCGAGATCTGCGCCATCGGCGGTATTGTTACGGACATCACGCAGCGGAAACGCGCAGAAAGAGAATTGCTGACTCTAAAAGATGAACTGACCTCCGAATTGACAGCGATGACCCGCCTCCATGAGTTCAGCACGCAACTGCTAACAATCAGCGAATTTGAACCACTCCTTGAGGAGGTTCTAGAAGCCACGATCGCTTTGCAAAACGCTGACTTCGGAAACATTCAAGTGTACAACCCAGAGACACAGGCTCTGGAGATCGTCGCGCAGCGTGGATTTCAGCAGGATTTTCTGGAATATTTCAAGAGTGTGCATGATGTCGGCGCAGCATGTGGGCGGGCGATGGAGCTCCACCAGCGCGTCATTATTGAGGATGTGGAGACCGATTCCGAATTCGCTCCGCATCGGCAGATCGCCGCATCCGCTGGGTTTCGGGGGGTTCAATCCACGCCTCTATTCAGCCGAAGCGGGCAATTCCTAGGCATGCTATCCACGCACTTCCGGCGGCCCCACCGCCCGTCCCTGCGAGACTTGCGGTTTACAGACCTTTACGCCAGCTACGCCGCTGGAATCATAGAGCGGGAACAACTCGAAGCAGCAAGACGGAAAGTCGAACAGGCGTTGCATATGACGCAAGCGGAGCTTGCCCGTGTTTCAAGGCTGACAACCGTGGGCGAACTGGCAGCATCCATAGCGCATGAAGTCAACCAACCGCTGACGGCCGTAACCAATAACAGCAATGCGTGCCTGAGACTGCTCGACGAGCATAATCTCAAACGCGACGTTCTGCGCCGGGCTCTCGAAGAAATCGTTGCAGATGGGACTCGTGCCAGCGCCGTTATAGCTCGGATCCGCGCATTCATAAAGAAAGTGCCTGCCGAAAAGAATGAATTGGATATTAACGAGCTGATTCACAAGGTGCTCGCCCTGACGGGCCGTGAGCTTCGTGAAAATCGAGTCCTGCTTGAGCATAAATTGACTTCCGACCTTCCCCGCGTGCTGGCGGATCGCGTTCAGCT
>JAWOLO010000083.1:0-2728 GCA_033853375.1 Terriglobia bacterium | reverse complement strand
AAGGTGGCTCTGCCCCTGCAACGCGTTCAATTGCCTAATCACTTCAACCGGGTTGAGCGCGCGCAAACAGCTTCTGTGCACACAACTTTTCATCGCCGCAACCGAGCACGGCGCGCATTCGATCTCGTGTTTGAGAATATACACGCGGTTTCCTTGCGGTCTCCACTGGTGCACATCTGAAGGGCCGAAGAGCGCGACGGTAGGAACTCCCAGTGCCGCGGCCATATGCGTAACGCCGCTGTCATTGCCAATATAAACGTCCGACCGCGAAATGACGGCCGCCAACTCAGCGAGACTTAGCCTGCACGCCACCTTGCAGCCGAGTCGCAGAATAGGCTCGAGTCCACCCCGCTCCTCTTCCGCCGGTCCCAGTACAACCACCGCTTGGCCACCGATTTGATGGCGCCACCACTCGATGACCTCGGCAAAGTACGGTGGCGGCCAATTTTTTTCCCTGGCTCCGCTTCCCGGCGCAACCAGCAGCACCTGAGCGCCTTCAAGCGATTGGCGCGCCCAGTACTCGGCTCCCCACGCCGTCGCCTGCGGGCTGACGGAGATTTGCGGAGTCGGTGAATCGCTGCAATGAACACAAGCAAGATAATATTCGGATTGGTGTCGGTCCGGCAGCTCAGGCTGAAACGGGAAGATATGCGCCCGCCCTTGGCAAAGTTCCTTTAGCTGGCGAATGAACAGGTGCTGGCCACTTCCCATCCAAGAGTACGCCGAAGCATAGCGCGCAACGAAGACGCGGAGTTTGTCGTCCGCGACGGCGCCGCAAACAAACAACTTGCTGATCTCATAACGCTCAAAGGAGTGCACGCGTACATTCTCCGGCGCTAAGTCCGCAAAGTCGGTTCGAGCAAAGAGATCGACCGAAGCCCTCTGAGCCAAAGTCTGCAACGCCGGCAGAAAACACATGAAGTCGCCCAAGGCGCCAGGAAAAAGGACGAATGTGCGTCGGCTGGTTGCGTGATCCACGATCGTCTCATTTCATTGACATGCTAAAATCAACAATATAGCATTGCTCTAAAATCAATTCGAATTTCATCCCAAAGAAAGGCCCGCACACTGTGGCAAAGGCGAGTGGCGCCCGTTCTGTTCTCGAACTGATCGGCTGCACTCCGGTCGTCAAATTAAGAACTCTGCCCGGCAAGGATGATGCGGAAGTCTGGGCCAAGCTGGAGTCGTTGAATCCGGGCGGCTCCGTCAAAGATCGCATTTGCCTGAGCATGATCGAAACGGCGGAGCGCACCGGTAAGCTCAAGCCAGGCGCCACCATCGTCGAACCGACCAGCGGCAACACCGGCGTGGGGTTGGCTCTGGTGGCTGCCGTGAAAGGCTATCGGTTGATTTTGACTATGCCCGACACCATGAGCGACGAACGGCGCAGCTTATTGACGGCCTACGGTGCTCATTTGATTTTGACTCCCGACACCAAAGGCATGGGCGGGGCGATCCACAAAGCAGAAGAATTGTTGCAGGAACACGGCAACTATTTTATGCCCCAGCAGTTCAACAACCCCGCCAATCCAGAGATGCACCGTAGAACCACAGCCGTGGAACTACTGAAGCAATTCAAAAGAATCGATGCCTTTGTGGCCGGCGTCGGAACCGGTGGCACGATCACGGGTGTGGGCGAGGTCCTGAAAGATAAAATAAAGGATGTTCGCATTTGCGCGGTTGAGCCCGCGTCATCGCCGGTGATTTCGGGCGGCGAGCCGGGATATCACAAAATCCAGGGAATCGGCGCTGGATTTGTTCCGGGTGTGCTCAACCGGCAGGTACTGGATGAAGTCATAACCGTCAGAGATGAGGAGGCGGCGCATTGCAGCCGTCGTCTTGCCGCCGAAGAAGGGCTTCTCGTCGGTATATCTTCGGGTGCGGCTTGTTGTGCGGCTCTCAAAGTAGCCAAAGCGTTGGGCAAAGGTCATGTCGTCGTAACGATTTTTGCGGATAAAGGGGAACACTATCTGAGCACTGATTTGTTTGGCGATAAACGATGGATGCAAAATTCGATAGACTGAAGGCCGTGCTCCACCAAACCGAAGGTGTGCTGGTCGCCTTTTCCGCCGGAGTTGATTCTACTTTCCTGCTCAAAATCGCCTGCGCGGTATTGGGGGATCGCGCCATTGCTCTAACCGCCACGTCTCCGACGATTCCTGCCGAAGAACTCGAAGCGGCCAAGAATTTTGCGCGTGAATTGGGATGCCGCCACGTGATTGTTGATTCCCATGAGCTCACGAATCCCGCGTTTACCCACAATCCCGCCAACCGATGTTTTTTCTGCAAAGACGAGCTTTATAGGATCTGTCGAACGCAAGCGGACATGCTTGGCGTTGCGACGATTGTCGACGGCACTAATTTGGACGATTTGAAGGATCACCGGCCTGGGCTGCAGGCGGCAAAAGAATGGCGGGTTCGCCATCCCCTGGTCGAAGTCGAGATGACAAAGGACGATATTCGTCGTTACAGTCGGGAGCTCAACCTCCCCACCTGGAACAAGCCGTCGAGTCCCTGTCTGTCATCGCGCTTTCCCTATGGTACCGAGATCAATCTCGAACGATTAGCCAAGGTCGCAGCCTGCGAGCGGTTCATGAAAGAGCTTCGCTTCCGGGAATTCCGCGTGCGCTATCATGGAGATCTGGCCCGCATAGAAGTAGCGCAGGAAGAATTTGACCGGTTGGTCGAAAAAACGACTCGAGATGCGCTGGTGCAGAAGTTTAGGGAA
>JAWOLO010000082.1:0-5901 GCA_033853375.1 Terriglobia bacterium | reverse complement strand
GACGGCCGTCGTTGTCGATGTCACCGATAGCCATACCGCGGCCGAGCCAAGGTTTGCTAAAGACCTCTCCAGAAGCAGAAGAAACGTCGACAAAATCCTTGCCGGTATTGCGGAGCAGAAGCATGGGCTCGCGGTAATGAAGATTGGGATAGCTGAGCTCGACGGTGTCGAGGTCGTGGCCCTGAGCGATGAGGAGGTCCTTCCAACCGTCGTTGTCGTAGTCGAGGAAGCGAACGCCCCAACCGGAGTGCGGCATGGTAAGTCGAGCAACACCGGAAGTGAAGCTCGTGTACGTGAAAGTAGAGTCCTGATTGTTTTGATAGAGCGCGTATCGCTGATTGGCGAGATCGGTGATCACTAAATCAGGCCACCCGTCGTTATTGTAATCGGCAAAATCGACGCCCATGCCGGCATAGGTACGACCGTCGCCGTCGACCGCGACTTCAGAGAGCAGACCCGTTTCTTCGAAAGTTCCGTCGCCCTTGTTGTGATAAAGAAATTCGACCATAGAGTCGTTGGCGACGAAGAGATCAATGTGGCCATCGCGATCATAATCGGCAAGAGCGATGCCCAGGCCTTTGCCCGGCTTCGCGAGGCCGATTTTTTGCGAAACTTCGGTGAAATGGCCATTGCCATCGTTGTGATAGACGAGAGGAGAAATGGGTTGAAAAACGTCCGGATGGCAATAGGCGCGGTAGCCTTCTTTATGCTCGCCACACCAAATGTCGTCGAAATCCCACTGAAGGTAACGGAGAACGACGAGGTCAAGCAACCCGTCGTTGTCTAAATCGACCCATGCAGCACTGGTGGACCAGCCGGACCCGGCGACGCCGGCTTTTTCGGTCACATCGGTGAAAGTGCCGTTGCCATTGTTGTGGTACAACTTGTTGCCGCCGTAGGCAGTAACATAGAGGTCTTCGTAGCCGTCATTGTCATAGTCGCCAACCGCTACGCCCATCCCGTATCCGGAGCCCTGGAGCCCGGCTTTCTCGGTCACATCTTCGAAAGTGCCGTCTGCTTTTTGGTGGTACAAGCGGTTCCAGTAGTTGGGGCCGGTCTTTTGCGGGACGGAGCCTTTGGGGGTTGGATCCTGGAGGGGGGCGCCATTCACAAGAAAAATGTCGAGGCGGCCGTCGTTGTCGTAGTCGAAGAGGGCGACACCGCCCCCCATGGTTTCTAACAAGTAGTGCTTAGGAGTGTGCGAAGAAAGGTAACTGAAGTGGACGCCGAGAGCGGAAGTGACATCGGTGAATTTTCCAGGGAACGGCTTCTCTGAGCCCGAAGCGGGACCGCTTTGCCGGGCAGAAGCAGCCCCAATAGTCAGCACAACCAGGGAAAGGCCCAAGAGAGGACGCATATCCAATTGATATTACAGCATGACAGCCGGAAGAGCCGCGTCAAGGGCTGATTGAAACTGGATACAGAAAGGGAATGACAGCAAGTATCCTTTGACCATAGAACAATTTAGGCGGGAAGGTTCAAATGACATGGAGGTGGATTGACAAGGCGGGAGCGGCTCGAAAAGAGTGCGCTATGTGACGCGAAGGTGTGGGTGTGTGCTCATGGGGAACAGCGGTAGGCGTAGAGCTCCATGATTTTTTTTCAGACATGTCTGAACATGTTCGGAGGTAGCGATGCGACAGCTTATTAAAATTCTGATTGCCGCCGTATTAGCTTGCTTTGTGTTAGACACTGGGGCCGCGGGGCAAACGCCCGATAAGCCGGATCAAACCAATCAGACCACGGATAAGCCTGATTTGAGCAAGGAGCCGACGCTGTACGTCGTTGGTTACGCGCACCTGGATACCGAATGGCGCTGGGAATATCCGCAAGTCATCAACGAATATCTTCGCAAAACCATGGAGGAAAACTTCGCGCTGTTCGAGAAATACCCGCACTACGTCTTTAACTTCAGTGGCGCCAATCGCTATCGTTTGATGAAGGAATATTATCCAGCCGAGTTCGCCAAACTCACGCAGTACGTTCATTCCGGCCGATGGTTTCCCGCGGGCTCGTCGATCGAAGAAGGAGACGTGAATGCGCCAAACGCCGAGGCAATCATTCGGCAAATCCTCTATGGGAATGAATGGTTTCGCAAAGAGTTTGGCAAAGCGAGCGCCGAATACATGTTGCCCGACTGCTTCGGATTTCCAGCTTCCTTGCCGACAATCCTTGCGCACTCGGGAGTCAAGGGATTTTCGACACAGAAATTGACATGGGGCTCTTCAGCTGATGCCGGAGGCCCGGAATCAAGCGAGAAGACGCCGGAAGGCACGCCGTTCAACGTGGGAGTGTGGGTCGGTCCCGATGGCGAAAGTGTGATCGCGGGGCTGAACCCCGGCAGTTACAGCGGGGGGATCTATACGGATCTCAGCAAGCCGCTACCCGAAGCCCTCCCCGATCCGCAAATCAAGGAAATTCAGGCGAAGCTTCAGGCCCTGCGACAAAAATATCGCAGCGGGCAAACGCCTGATCAGAAAGATATCGAGGAGTTCCTCAGCCTGCGGGATCAACTGGATGGCCTGGTTAAGGTGCAGCAAGAGCACGAGGAAGGTCGGTATCAAGGCGACTGGGCAGCGCGGGTCGAGCATAACGGCAAAGTCAGCGGCGTCTTTACGGATTACCACTACTACGGAACGGGAGACGTCGGTGGGTCGCCAGATGAAGATTCCGTGAAGCGGCTGGAGGCCATCGTTACCAAAGGCATCGCAAGCTTCCCGCCCCAGGGCGAGGCCTACTTTTTCAGGAGGCAGTCCCATCCCGAATGGCCGCAGGTGAAAGTGGGCGACGGACCAGTGCACGTGATTTCGTCCTCATCCGACCAGATGTTCTTGGACATTACTCCTGCGGAAGCGGCAGGGTTGCCCCGGTACACCGGCGAAATGGAACTGACCAATCACTCGGCAGGTTCGCTCACTTCGCAGGCGTACCAAAAGCGCTGGCTGCGCAAGGAAGAATTGCTTGCCGATGCCGCAGAGAAAGCTTCGATTGCCGCAGAATGGCTCGGTGCACGGACTTATCCTCGTGAGCGACTGAACAATGCTTGGATGCTGGTGATGGGCGGACACTTTCACGACATCGCGGCGGGAACTGCCACGCCGAAAAGTTACGAGTTCGCCTGGAATGATGACGTCATCGCGATGAATCAGTTTGCGGGAGTGTTGAGCAATGCCACCGAGGGCGTAGCGGCGGCTCTAAACACAGAAGTTAAAGGTGTTCCCGTAGTGGTCTTCAATCCACTGAACATCGCGCGAGAAGATGTGGTCGAAGCCAGCGTAGAATTTCCCGGCGGAATGCCGAAAGCAATTCACGTGACCGGCCCGAGCGGCAAGGAAGTTCCAGCACAAATTTCGAACGGAAGAATTCTTCTCCTTGCGCAGGTTCTCCCGACAAGCTACGCGGTTTACGATGTACAGCCAGGCGAGGCCTCCGGAGCATCGACGCTCAAAGTATCTAACGACTCGCTCGAAAACGAGTTCTACCGCGTAAAGGTGAATGCGGACGGCGACGTCGCGAGCATCTTCGACAAATCGATAGGCAAAGAACTGCTGGCAGCACCGGCGAGGCTGGCCATTTCTTACGACAATCCGCAGCAGTGGCCGGCGTGGAACATGGATTGGGACCAGGAACAGGCTGCGCCAAAAGCATATGTGAGCGGGCCAGCGAAGATTCGCGTTGTGGAGAATGGTCCCGTGCGGGTGGCGCTGGAAGTTTCACGGGAGACTGCCGGTTCTGCATTTGTGCAAACTATCCGGCTTTCCGCGGGTGATGCGGGCAAGCGCCTCGAGTTTGGAAACGTAATCGATTGGAATACAAAAGAGTCCAACCTGAAAGCGACGTTCCCTTTGACCGCCTCGAACCGCATGGCGACCTATAACTGGGACATCGGCACCATCAGGAGGCCGACGGCAGAGCCGAAAAAGTTTGAAGTGCCGTCGCACCAGTGGATTGACCTGACCGACATGAGTGGCGAGTTTGGCGCCACTATCCTCACGGACTGCAAGAACGGATCCGATAAGCCGAATGATCATACCATCCGGCTCACGCTCATTCGGACGCCGGGCACAGCCGGCGGATATCACGACCAGGGAACCCAGGACATCGGCCATCATGAGTTCGTGTATGGCATCAGCGGACACGCCCAGGGTTGGCGCGACGGGCAAACCGATTGGCAAGGGCAACGGCTGAACGAACCGCTGATTGCATTCGAAACTTCAAAACATGCCGGAGCGCTGGGGCCGCAATTTTCTTTGCTGAAAGTCAGCAATCCTCGCATTCGAGTGTTGGCGCTGAAAAAAGCCGAGGAGAGCGACGAGATTATCGTGCGGATGGTGGAACTCGACGGCAAGCCGCAGGAGAACGTTCGCGTGTCGTTCGTCGCACCGATTACGGCGGCGCGCGAAGTGGACGGCCAGGAGCAACCGGTAGGCCCAGCAACCGTCAGCGACGGTGCGCTCGTGACTTCGTTCTCGGCCTATCAGCCGCGAACGTTCGCGGTCAAGGTCGCAGCGGCGCCTACGAAGGTCAGCAGCGTGCATTCCGTGCCGGTGAAGCTGCGCTACGATCTCGCAACGGCCAGCAACGACGGCACGAAATCGACGCAGGGATTTGACGGCAAAGGCAATGCGTTGCCTGCCGAGATGCTGCCTTCGCAAATCCAGTTCGATGGCGCGGAATTCCGGCTCGCTCCGGCAAAGACGGGCGTCCCCAACGCCCTCGCAGCAAAGGGGCAGATGATAGAACTTCCGGCCGGTTCCTATAACAAGCTTTACCTGCTCGCAGCTTCGTTCGACGGGGATCAGAAAGCGGTCTTGGAAGCAGGCAGCAAGCGGGTCGAGCTCAACATTCAGGACTGGAGTGGATTTATCGGACAGTGGGACGACCGACAGTGGACCGCGAAAGAAGTAACCTTTCCAGCGAGCGGAGGCCGGCCCGCTCGAACGGAGCGCGACGATTATGCGGAGATGACCGGCATCAAGCCGGGCTACATCAAGCGCGCGGATCTGGCGTGGTACTGCTCGCACCATCACAACGCCGCTGGCGAAAACGTGGCCTATTCCTATTCGTACTTGTTCGGCTACTCCGTGGATTTGGAACCCGGAACAAGAACCATCAAGCTGCCGAACGATCCCAAGATCCGCATTCTGGCGATGTCTGTTGCGGAAGAGAATCCGAGCGTAAAGCCGGCGCAGCCCCTGTACGATGTGCTTCCTCCCCCAGCGGCGGGCGAAAAAGATTTTTTGATTTCGAGTTCCGCCGCAAATCTATCCGTTACTCAGGGGAAAAGCGTCTCAACGACGATTAGCGTGACTTCAAGGAATGGGTTCCAGAGCAGCGTGAGCTTCGCAGCGACAGGACTGCCTGCAGGAGTAACGGCAACTTTTTCTTCAACCAACGCCCTTGGAGCAAGCACGCTCACGCTGAAGGCAGACAACTCGGTGCGCGCAACGATGGCTACGGTCACCATCACCGCAACGTCGGGCAACTTGTCTCATGGTGTCCCTCTTCTTTTGAAGGTGAACACAATCAAAACAGGGGCAGTGCCTGTCGATCTCGCCCCAGCCTACAATGTAACGGGCATTTACAAGGATGGATCCACATTTGACGAAATGTCCAGCCTCGACGGTGGCGGTTTTGCTCTCCCAGAGCGGCCCCTGGGCGCGAGCCAGGAGTGGGAGGGCGTGTTGTTTCGGCTGGGCCCGGCCAATGCGCCGGACGTCGTCACGGGAAACACGGTTAATCTACCGCCCGGTAAGTTTGGCGCTCTGAAGATTCTTGCTACCGGCGTAGAAGGCAGCCAAAAGTCACAAACGTTCACCGTCGCGTATGCCGACGGAACATCTTCGACTTTCACACAGAGCCTGAGCGATTGGTATTCACCGGGAGGCTTCAGCGGGGAAT
>JAWOLO010000081.1:0-4696 GCA_033853375.1 Terriglobia bacterium | reverse complement strand
CCGTTCGACGGCCGCATTTCACGCATTGGTACTCATACAAGGGCACAGCGATTCCTCCTCTACCAGCTCAAAAAATGAGTATAGCATTGCAACGGAAACCGCCGCCGCGAAGCGGACGCTTTTGTATGGCGATCTCGTTCGCTGCTGACGTTGGCTTCGTTACCCAAAGCGCATGCTAGACTGGTCGGCATGACCGCCAAGGATGCAGCGGCACACGAGCAGATTCCTGCGGGATGTTTGTACCTTGTAGGGACGCCCATTGGCAACCTCGAGGACATTACGCTGCGCGCTTTGCGCATTCTCAAAGAAGCGGATCAGATCGCCTGCGAGGACACGCGCCGCACGCAGAAGCTGCTGACGCACTATGACATTCACAAGCCGCTGGTCAGCTACCACGAGCACAACGAACTGACGCGCGCGCCGGAATTGGTCATGGCCATGGAGCAAGGCGCGAAAATCGCGCTGGTGAGCGACGCGGGCATGCCGCTGGTATCCGATCCCGGTCACCGGCTCGTCACGCTCTGCCTGCGGCATCATATTCCCGTCGTGCCGGTCCCGGGGCCGTCGGCGTTGCTCGCTTCCCTTTCCGCTTCCGGGATGAATAGCGACGAATTTCTGTTTGTGGGATTTTTGCCCGCGCGAAGCGGCGAACGACGCCGCGCTCTCGAACGCCTGCGCATCGAAGAGCGCACCATCATTCTCTACGAAGCGCCGCATCGGGTTGCTGAATGCGTCGCGGACGCGCTCGAAATCCTCGGCGATCGGCCAGCGTGTCTCGCACGGGAGGTCACCAAGCTGCACGAAGAGTTTCTGCGCGGCAAGCTTTCGGAAATTGCCGCCACTTTGGAAGAGCGTCCCGCGCGGGGCGAGATTACGCTCATCCTCGGCGCGCCCGAGGCAGCTGACACCCGCGCGCAAGGCGACTCGGCGCAATCGCTTGCGGCGCGCGTTGAAGAATTGATGCACCAGGCCAAGCTGGATCGAAAAGAAGCGCTGAAGCTGGCCGCCAAGGAGCGCGGCCTGACGCGTCGCGCCGCCTACAGCCAAATCGTCAGCAACCAGGCCGCGGAGACCAGCGGAGGCGACGAGAGTTAGCGGAAAAAGGCCGGAAATGCGAAAAGCAGATTCCTGCCCTGCTTGCCCGCCTGTTGCGGGCAGGCAGCAGGCAAGCTGCGGCAGGCAGGCCTCACCGCCGTTCGCAAACGGCGCGACCGGGTTCGGGATGACATATGAAACAGGCTCTAGCCGATTTGCTTTGTGCGGATGCCTTTTACCGGATGCTTGGTGAGTCCGCCCGCGAGTCCGAGAAAGCGCACCATGTGCGGCAGCTTGGGGTGAGCATTAAAAGCCGCCTCGTCCAACCACTCGGAGTGAATATAGAAAACCAGCGGATCGCGCAGCGCTTCGTAAAGATGAATGCGGATACAGCCGGGCTCGGCGCGCGTCGGCTCCAAAAGAAGCTTCAGTTCTTCGCGAAGCTGCTGCTCTTTTCCCGGCAACGGCTCAAAGCGGACGAACGTGTGAATGGGCAAGTAGCCCTCCCCGTTCGGTGGAGTATAGCCTAACGAGCCGAACGGAAAGCGGAGCGAAGCGGAAACCACTTCTCTGGCGGAAGAAGCGTCATCAAAAAACTATTCCCTTCCTCTTTCGGGAGAATCACATAGTGCAGCGGGGTGTCGGGCAAACTCGGCTTAGCCGGGCTGAACAGGGTGACAACTCCCAGGCGTCCTGCAGTACATCGAAACGCAAAGCTTACAAGAGCATTCGCGTCGTCATTCCACTCCCGCAGGCACATCAGTTCCGGCCAGCGACGTTCTTGCAGAAAAATCTTGGGTTGTATCGCGGAGATTATCACGATAGGGTATCGTGCACCGGAGCGATTAGTTGAGCCGGGCCAGATTAAGCGGAGGCAGCGCACATGCATGACGAATTGGATAAGGAGCGTTGGACGAGGCGCGGATTTCTTGGGGCGAGCTCGGCGGCACTGGCCGCCGGGATGCTCGCCACGAATAGCGCCGCGGCACAAAGCCAGGATTCCGCGCAAAAGGCAAAGAACGACCGAAGCCGAAGCGAACCCGTCCCGAAAAACGCGGCGCTGGATGCCCAAAATATGGATTCCGTCAACCCGCCTCCGACAGACGCAGGCGGCGTGCAGACGTTCAAGTACCCGTTTTCCATCGCGCACAAACGTCTGCACGAAGGCGGATGGTCGCGCGAGGTGACGGTGCGGGAGCTGGCCGTCTCGAAAACGCTCGCGGGTGTGAACATGCGGCTCACGGCGGGCGGCGTGCGCGAACTGCATTGGCATACTGCGGCGGAATGGGCCTACATGCTGTATGGCACCGCGCGAATCACTTGCATTGACGCGGACGGCAAAAGCTTCGTCACGGACGTGAAGGAAGGCGACCTGTGGTATTTCCCGCCGGGAATCCCGCATTCCATTCAGGGACTTCCGCCGGACGGCACGGAATTTCTGCTCGTGTTTGACGATGGAAATTTTTCGGAGTATGAGACGGTGCTGCTGTCCGACTGGATGGCACATACGCCGCGCGACGTCGTAGCGAAAAATTTTGTTGTGCCGCAAGCGGCCGTGGAAGTGATGCCCCAAAAAGAGCTGTTTATCTTCCAAGCCGAGGTGCCTGGGCCGCTCGCCGAGGACCAACGCAGAGCTGCAGGAGCACTTGGGCCTTCACCGATTGATTTCGCCTTTCGCACGATGCAGCAGCCGCCAACCAAACGCACGAAGGGCGGCGAAGTGCGAATTATTGACTCGAGCAGCTTCAAGATCGCGCAGAATATCGCCGCCGCCGTGGTTACGGTGAAACCCGGCGGCTTGCGCGAACTGCACTGGCATCCCAATGCGGACGAATGGCAGTTCTACATCAGCGGCAAGGCGCGCATGACCGTTTTCGCTACGGGAGGCCGCGCGCGCACCATGGATTTCGAGACTGGTGACGTGGGTTACGTGCTAAAAACGCTGCCGCACTATGTCGAGAACACCGGCAACACGGACTTGAAGTTTCTGGAAATATTCAAAAGCAGCTATTACCAGGACTTGGCGCTTTCGGAATGGCTGTCACACACGCCGCCGGAGCTTGTTGCGGCTCACCTGAACTTGGATAAAGCTACGCTCGACGCGCTGCCGCGAGGAAAAGCGGTGATCCTGCCGGAGTGAACGGAGAGTCAAAACCGTTTCCAGTGGGACTTAGAAATTTCAAGTGCGCGTCTTGTATTCTTCTGCGAAAGCATAGGAACAAATTCTTGCCGAAAATGTCAGAAGTGTGTGTTCATTCACGCAGGGTTCGCGGGAAAGAAACAAAATGAAGAGTCCAGCCTTATAGCCAGGGCAATTCCCCGGCAAAGGTCAGGTATTTGAACCTGCCTCGATTCCGGTAAGCACCTGATTGTCCGAATCGCAGTCTCCGTTTATAGCTCACTCGTGCCTCAAGAGGCGGGTGGTCGAGAGCTGTCCTTCGGGTCCGTGCCTCCTTGAACAGTGGATGACCACCTGCCTCGCCAAAGTCGCGAGAACCAAGTGACTCGCTAAGGGGCCCTCCTCAGCCTTGCAACTACTGGTGTCCAAAGGAGACTTCGATGCGCAAGCTCTTGTCACTACTGTTTTTCGAAGCAGTTATCTTGCTCGTTTTGATTTCCATTTTTTCCGCAGATCCGGCCCGCAACGTGATCGCCCAATCTTCCTTTCCCGATCCCGCCAACGAACACGCTTGTCCGAGTCAGACGGGCGCAGGCGGCGGCGCGGAAGCAATCCCTGCTTTTGTCGGTCCTGGAAGTGACGGCTTCAGCCCTAATCAGAGCCTGTGCTTGCCACAACTAGCGCCCGTTCCCACAAGTTCAAGCCCATTTGCATTCATCGTTCAGGGGGAAGAGCCATCAGACCGCGTCGATTCTCAAGGGACGATTTATGTGGAATCGATTCGCGGCGTGCCTGGAGGCCTGGATCTTTGGCGCTGGAGCCAACCCATTGATGGCGCGCCGAACAGTAATGGCACGTTGCCCTTCAAATACGAGGGCCAGCCGGACAACTGCGGCATTTTTGGCTTGAACGGCGGCGGTTGCGCCAATAACGTTGGGAGTCCCACCAACCTCGGTGTAGCTCCGGGTGGCGGCGATGGCGACATTGCGGTCAACGCGCCGGATCCGAACAACTCGGCGATTCCGAATCTCGCGCTGACGAGCCTGACGCTCGCGCCTGGCGTAACGGCCACGAACTCCAGAAACCGTGGCGACACGTTTTTCACACCGCCTAATGTCCTCGCTTCTTTGATCCCTGGGGATGACCGCATGTGGAACGATGCTTTCAACGATACTTCTACGGTCTACGTCGCGTACCATGACTTGGCGACTTTCAACATCAATGTGCAGCGCTCCAACAACGGAGGACTGACTTACGCGGCCGGCGCTGGCGAAGCGATTGATGCAGCCACTCTGCCTGCAGCAGGCAGCTTGGCGCCCACCGACACCGCCAATACGGCAGCGCAGATCAAGGTGGATCGCAGTGCGTGTCCAAGCAAAGGAAACCTCTATGTCGCATTTACTGCCCCCGACAACGCCACAGAAAATACCAATGGACAGCCGCAGCGCACCGTATACGTTGGCGTCTCCACCGATGCGGGCCTCGGGGCTTCCACTTTTACGTTCACGGACCACAAAGTCTTCACCAGTCCTATAGGTTCGC
>JAWOLO010000080.1:0-19488 GCA_033853375.1 Terriglobia bacterium | reverse complement strand
ACTACCTCCGGTCGTTCCTTAAAAGCTGACCTGATGTAGTCCGCGTTGCTCTGTGCGATGACTTCCAGTTTGATCTGTTTGGGGCAAGCGGCCTCGCACTCGCCAATGTTGGTGCAATTGGCGAAGCCTTCGCGATTCGTCTGCCGCACCATGGCCAGGGCGCGGCGGTCGCGTTCCGCCTGCCCTTGCGGAAGATGGGCCAGGTGCGAAATCTTCGCGCCCACGAACAATGCAGCTGCAGCGTTCGGGCAAGCGGCCACGCAGGCCCCGCAACCGATGCATGCGGCTGCGTCCATCGCAAGATCCGCGTCCTGTTTGCGGATGGGAATAGCGTTCCCATCCGGAGCGCTGCCGGTGGGCACGGAAATAAATCCGCTGGCGGCGATGATGCTGTCGAAGGCCGACCGATCCACGGCCAGGTCTTTTACCACCGGGAACGCCGCGGCGCGCCACGGCTCGAGGTAGAGTTCATCGCCATCCTTGAAGTGGCGCATGTGCAACTGACAGACGGTTGTGCCTTTGAAGCCTCCGTGGGCCTTGCCGTTGATCATGAAGCCGCACATGCCGCAGATGCCTTCGCGGCAATCGTGATCGAAAGCGATGGGATCTTCGCCCTTCTCAATCAGCCCTTCGTTCAGCACGTCCAGCATTTCAAGGAAGGACATGTGCTCGTTCACGCCGGGAACTTCGTAGCGAACCATGCGCCCCCGGTCCTGCGCGTTTTTCTGCCGCCAGACGTGGAGTGTCAGTTTCATCTCACTTATAGCTCCGCTGCGAAGGCTTCACATAACTGAAGACCAGAGGCTCCTTGTTCAGCAAAGCCGGGCGGCCAGCCCCCTGGAATTCCCACGCGGCCACATAAGAATAGTTGGCATCGTCGCGCAAAGCTTCGCCGTCGGGCGTCTGGTATTCCTCGCGGAAATGCCCGCCGCAGGATTCGTTGCGGTGCAGCGCATCCATACACAACAGCTCGCCGAGTTCCAGGAAATCGGCCACACGCCCGGCTTTTTCGAGTGACTGGTTGAGCTCTTCGTTCGAGCCGAGCACGCGCACGTTTCTCCAGTAATCTTCGCGCAGCTCCGCAATCATGCTGGCAGCCTTCTTCAGGCCGGCGGCGTTGCGCGACATGCCACAGTATTCCCACAAGATTTTGCCCAATTCACGATGATAGGAGTCCACGGAACGCTTGCCGTTTGCATTCAGAAGCTTCTTGGTGATGACATTCACATTGGCGACCGCCTCTTTGGCGGCCGGAGTATCTTCCGAATATTTATCGTGCTTGGTGCTAGCCAGGTAGTTCCCGATGGTGTACGGAACGATGAAATAGCCGTCCGCGAGCCCCTGCATCAGGGCGCTGGCTCCAAGCCGGTTCGCGCCGTGATCGGAGAAATTTGCTTCGCCCAGCACGAAAAGGCCCGGGATGGTGGACATCAGGTTGTAATCCACCCACAGCCCGCCCATGGTGTAATGCGTAGCGGGAAAGATACGCATTGGAACTTTATACGGATCTTCGCCTGTGATGCGCTCGTACATCTCGAACAGGTTGCCGTAACGCTCGGCAATCTTGTGGGCGCCGAGCCGCTTGAGGGCATCCGAAAAATCGAGATAGACGCCCAGTCCGGTTTCCCCCACGCCCCGGCCTTCGTCGCATACCGCCTTGGCGGCGCGGGAAGCGATGTCCCGCGGCACCAGGTTGCCGAAGCTGGGGTAGCGGCGCTCGAGATAGTAGTCGCGCTCGTCCTCGGGAATAGAAGCGGGCGGCCGTTTGTCGCCAGTTTTCTTGGGAACCCAGATGCGGCCATCATTACGCAACGACTCGGACATCAGCGTGAGCTTGGACTGGTAGTCGCCCGTGTGGGGAATGCAGGTGGGGTGAATCTGCGTGAAGCACGGATTCGCAAACAAAGCCCCGCGTTTATACGCACGCCAGATTGCCGTGGCGTTGGACCCCTTCGCGTTTGTCGAAAGATAGAAGACGTTGCCGTAACCGCCGGTGGCAAGAATCACGGCGTCGCCAAAATGCACGCTCACCTTGCCGTCAGTGAGGCTGCGCGTGACAATTCCCCGTGCCCGCCCGTCAATTACAATCAAGTCGAGCATTTCCGTGCGCGGATACATCTTTACGGCGCCCAGCCCGACCTGCCGTTCCAGCGCCTGATACGCGCCGAGCAGAAGCTGCTGCCCCGTCTGGCCGCGCGCATAAAAGGTCCGCGACACCTGCGCCCCGCCGAACGAGCGGTTGTCCAGCAGCCCGCCGTATTCTCTTGCAAATGGCACGCCCTGCGCTACGCACTGGTCGATGATGTTGACGCTCACTTGCGCCAGTCGGTAGACGTTGGCTTCGCGAGAACGAAAGTCCCCGCCTTTCACCGTGTCGTAGAACAGCCGGTAGACGCTGTCGCCATCGTTGTGATAGTTCTTCGCGGCGTTGATGCCGCCCTGAGCGGAGATGGAATGCGCGCGACGCGGGGAATCCTGGAAGCAGAAACAGTCTACGTTGTAGCCCAACTCTCCGAGGCTTGCAGCGGCCGACCCACCGGCAAGACCTGTGCCCACCACAATAATTGTAAATTTGCGCTTGTTTGCCGGATTAACCAGCTTTAGGCCGAACTTATGAGTCTCCCACGACTTTTCAATCGGCCCGGTCGGGGCGTTGGAAACCAATTCCATTTATAAGCCCCTCCTCATACCGGCTTGATGAAGCCGGCCAGCACCGAGACCGGAATCGAGATGTAGCCAATGGCAATCAGGATCGCCACCACCTTGGCTCCACGCTGAATCCAAAGCGTGTAGACCGGATGGCTGAACCCAAGCGACTGAAACATGCTCCACAGCCCGTGATACAGGTGGTAGCACAGCATGATCATCGCGATGATGTAGAACACCGAAGACGGCCAAAACTGGAATCCCGTCACCACGTTGTTGTACACGTTGTGCTCGTTGAATGGGCCGCCCGGATGAACCGTGCCAAACGTAAAATTCAGCAGATGGTAGATCACGAAAGCCAGGATGATCGGCCCGCTCCACATCATAGTGCGCGAAGCGTAGGTAGAGTGCAGGTTGGCCTTCTTCACATACGGAATCGGGCGAGCGGCGCGCTGCAGCCGCCACAGCGCGAACGAAGCCCAGATATGCAGACACACCGATACCAGCAGGATGATCCGGGCACTCCACAGCAGCGATGGCACGCTCTTCAGCACTTCGGAGTAATGATTAATTTTCTCCGGCGGCTCGTAGATTTGCAGATTCCCAAGAAGATGTCCAACGATGAAACCGAACAGGATGAATCCCGTCACGGCCATGACGGCTTTTTTCCCGACGGTCGTATCCCAGAAGCGAAGCGGGGCGAGCGGAAGATTAGCGGTCGCGCTCATTCATGACACCTTTTCCGGCAGGTGAATGTCGGTTTCAAGAAATAATCAGTGATGTGAGGAAGAAGAGCCGGGCGAGGCAGAGTTGCCGTAGCAGACATGTCCTCTCCGCCGCGAAATTCCTTGCCGGTTCAAGCTTGAAGAACCGGAGAAGCCACCTGCCAGCGGCAGGTAAATGCGAGTCGCAGCGAAATCAGTATAGGCACATGCATGGATGGATGCAAGCAAACCTGTCCGATAGGACGGTTTTTTGTTCACAACTGCACGCGGGAATTTTTGTTGAGGCGACGCAGAAGCAGCGCGAAAATGAAATTGTCGTAGGACGAAGGCACCGGGTCTGAGCCCCTCCTGGTTGCACTCCCAGATCTTTAAGGAATTTGCGATGAGCACGACCCTCAGTCTTGTGTCCGAACTGGAGCGCATCGCCCGCGCACTTGAAACGGAGGATGCTAATGCAGCGCAACCTTCTCTCACTGCTATAGCCGAGAAAATTGCAAAGATTATTGGCGTACGGAACGAGGAAGTGGCCATCCTTGCGGTATCCAAGCGTTGGAAACATTTGCATTTTCTCGTGCCGGAAGCGCTGAAGAACGTTGGCTTTATTCCGCTCTCCAGCAACTCTGCCCTTGCGGCAAAGACTGTGCGCGAGAGCCGCCCGGAAATTGACAATAATTTCAGCGCTGCCCGCCATGCAGTAGTTTTCGAAAACATAAAACTTACAGGGGAAAGCCTGGACCCCATCCAAAAAATTGTTAGTGCGCCGATTCTATTCGGCGGCAAAGTCGTCGGCGTCATCCAGGTCAGCCGCAAAGGCCAGACAACAGCGGGCGCGGGGCCGGATTTCACCGCAGAGCACCTCGGGAACCTACTCGCTCTTTGCAAACCTCTGGGGAAGTTCGTGCATCGCGCCGCCGGAGAGTAACGAGGCAGCGATCCTCCTGTTAAGCGTCGTTCACAATCTTGCGCTTCGTGCGAACGCAGCCTTCGAAATGCATTGACACTCGAAAACCTTTCTTGTTACTTTTGCCTTGCCCTAAAATTTTTTGCTCTCAATCCTTTCAGGGAGGCCCGAAAAACCGGCACCATGGCGTTCGTCGCGAAGAAGATCTTCCTCACGAAAGGTGTCGGGAAACATCGAGAAAGGCTTTCCAGCTTTGAGTTGGCCTTGCGCAACGCGGGGATTGCCGCCTGCAACATCGTCCGCGTTTCCTCCATCTTCCCGCCGAATTGCAAACTCATTTCTCGAAGTGAAGGTTTGAAGCACCTCAAGCCGGGCCAAGTGGCATTTACCGTCATCAGCGAAAATTCCACCAAGGAACCGCATCGCCTCATCGCTGCGAGCATTGGCTTAGCGCTGCCGAGCGACAAAAGTATGTACGGATATTTGTCAGAGCATCACTCGTTTGGAGAGACGGAAGAAGTTGCGGGCGAATATGCGGAAGAACTTGCCGCGGAAATGCTCGCCACCACTTTGAACGTGGAATTTGATCCCGATTTGTCGTTCGACGAAAAAAAAGAGGTTTACCGGATCTCGAATAAGATCGTTCGTACCATGAACATTACGCAGTCCGCCGTGGGCGACAAGCGCGGGCTATGGACCACAGTCCTGGGCGCGGCCATCTTGATCGGCGAAGACGACTAGCTGTATCCTCTCCCAAATTCCTAAATCGTCCTCGGAGGTCACCCGTGCGCGTCCGAACCTTTTTGCCTCGGTTTGTCGTTTTTCTATCCTTTTTTTCTCTTCCCTTTTCCGCTACTGCGAAGGATCGCGTGATCATCCTCTATGACGCCTTCTCCGACTCGAAAGGGGTCACCAAGGACTGGGGATTTTCCGCGCTCATCGAGCATGACGGAAAGCGCATCCTCTTCGACACCGGCAACAACGCGGCAACTTTCGAGCACAATGTCAAAGCCCTGGGCGTCGACGTGTCCAAGTTGGACTTTGTCGTGATTTCCCATCGCCACACGGATCACACCACGGGACTGAAGTTTCTTCTCTCCATCAATCCGAACGTTCCCATTTACGCCCCTATGGAACCTTTTGGCATGTTCGGCGGTTCTGTGCCTCCTGCGTTGATTAAGCCTGTTGCTTCCCTTCCCGAGCGAATGCGGTATTACGACGGGAAATATCCCGAGAAAATCCCGTCTGGATATCCCTGGAGTGCCGGGAAGTTCGTGCTCATCGATAAGCTGACGGAGATTTCTCCGGGTATCTTTCTTACGTTTACCATTTCGAACATTCCCGGCACGCTGGAACTGCGTGAACTGTCGCTTGTTCTGCGAGGTCCGGATGGTTTATCCGTCATCGTGGGATGTTCGCACCCCGGGATTGAAGAAATCTTGCAGTCTGCCTCGTCCGTTGACACCCATTTTCATTTTCTTTGCGGAGGCCTTCATCTCGTGAGCACGCCGGAGCAGGAAATCGAGCGCCTGGCAGACAGCTTGAGGAATAAATGGAAACTGGGGAAAATCGCGCCGGGTCACTGCACGGGCGAACCCGCGTTTC
Organism: Terriglobia bacterium; assembly: GCA_033853375.1. GTDB lineage: Bacteria > Acidobacteriota > Terriglobia > Acidiferrales > UBA7541 > Acidiferrum. The sequence continues at coordinate 13,611 of JAWOLO010000080.1, read as the reverse complement.
TGCGTTTGCAAAAAGCCTTTGGCGATGATTATCTCTATGCGGGCGTGGGCACGAGATTCGAAATTCCCTAGAAAACTTCAGGTATCGAGATCGTAGGCTGTTTTCAGCCACTTTTTCACTTCTGCGTCAATCTGCGCGGGTGATGTGAGTTCAATTCGGTGCGTGATGCGGTCTTTCTTGGCAAGGCCGCCCGTATCAATCAGACGCTTCGGCAGTTTCTCTTTGTACTGTGCCAGCGCAAAACCAAGGTCGACCCGTGAATTGGTCGTCGGCTTGATTTGCGCGAACACGTGCTCGCGATAGAGCGGCACAATCGTTTTGCAGGGACAAACTTTCACGTCGTCACCCATCGACCTTCCTAGCTTCAGCAGTTCTTCATAGATCGGTCGCAACTCTTGCTTGCGTCCAGCATATTGCTCTTCGACATAGCGCACGGCAGACTTCAGGTACGCTTCCGGCGAATCGTCTTCCCCTTTACCTTCCGCCCGCTCCGCGATCCACCACGCACTATTCGTGCCTAGTCTGCGTTTGGTTTTCAGCCATTCGCGCCGCGCCTTCTCCTCTTTCGGACCTTCCTTTTTCACGAGCGCAATCCACTCCTCAAGCGTGTGGCCAGTCTTGTTTGTGAGTTCACTCACCCACTTCCGCACCATTGCGACACCAGGGTGCACGTCGTAGATCGCTTGCGGTTTCGCTGTCGCCATGATTTCAACTCCTGGCAGCAATTTCTGATTTCACCAAGATCGCTGCAACTAAACCCAACAAGGCGTAGCCAATGATCTGCGTAGCCATGTAGCCTGCGATGTATTTGGTAGGAAAATCGTACCAATTCCAGTACTCGACGTTGGTTGTCAGAGTGGCAAGAATGCCGGCGACTACTACGAACCCTACTCGTGCTCCATATCCTCTTCCAGCCGCGGCCCACGAAAGCAGCCAAGCGGCAAGCAAACCTTCCATTAAGTTTAGAGCGCCTTCTCGCGCCAAGGCCGGGCCAAAAGGAAAGGTTCCCGATGGCGGATGGTAGATCAAAACCCCATGCGGAGATTGTGCATACTTTTTCATGTAAGGGGGCATGGCCGCGTTGCGCTGCTCGGGAGTCGGATTCGGCCCAAGGCCAAAACCGGGAAAGAGGTAAAACCCCGCTTCTGGTATCGCCGACTGCATCGCGCCCAGCACTGGGGCTTCGTTAGGGATTTCCCGCACACCCATTTCGCCCAACGGAAGAAACTCATGCGCCGCAAACAACCAAACAAACATCACCAGCCCACCTAGGATCCCCGCAATCAACACTCGCTTGGCCATGACATTGCCTCCGTCCGCGAGAATTCAAATGTCGCTAGTTTTGTCCAATTCCTCCCTGGCTTTTATTCAATATCTGAATGCCATTGTTTTCTTCATTTATTAGTCGTGCTTGAAGTAGCCCAAACGTTCGAGCACGGCGCCCACAATCAATGGCAAAGCCACCGTGGCATCTTCGAAGACTTCCGCGAAACGACCGCCTTCCTCGGGTGGAACAAATTTCCCCCACGAAACGGCTTCCGTGTACGTGCTGCCGCTCAGTCCGCCCCAACTCACTGGCTCGGGGCAAATGCGCACGCCATAGTTGTAGCGCTTCAGGGGCAGCTTCTTGTAGCCGCGGCGCGCGAGCAGCTCCGCGTACACGCCAAATTGCTGCGACCAATTGCGCGGCACGCCCCCACCGACCGTAAAAATTCCCATGCGCTTGGCTGCCAGCATCGTGTTGGCAAATTTCTCGAAGTCCTCGAAAGGATCGAATCGCAAGACCGGCCGGTTGTCTCGCTGACGCGCGATTTTATGCAGCGCGAAGTCAATACCTAATTCCGAATCGCTGAACGCCGGAACGAACACCGGAACATCATGTTCATACGCCGATTTAAGGATTCCTCTCCGTTCCGCACAATGTTTGTGGAGAAATTCGCCGATACGGCGGTGAAGCTTCCAACTGCAAACAGCTTCATTCGCGTCCCACTCGTTCAACAGGCGCTGCATCACTTCTTCGACGTGATCGAGATTCACCTCCGGCTCGAGTGAATCGTAGACGCGGTTGTAGCCAGCCTCGAACAACGTCTTGTCGTCCATTCTCGGGTCGTAGCGAAAATGGGAGTGACCGGTCGCTTCCACCAGGCCGTGGGCCATTAACGCGCCAGTTGAGACGATGGCATTGACGACGCCGGATTCAATAAGGTCGCAAAAAATCAATCCCATTTTGCCGACCGTCAAGGCGCCGGAGAGCGTCATCACCACGAAACAGTCTTTATCGCGCGCCATAGCTTCGAGCACGTCTGCGGCATCGCCGATCTGCCGCCCGGTGAATGCAGTGTTGCCCATAGCACGAACCAAATCGTCGATGGTTCGGCAGCGCGATAAGTCCAGCGGAAGAATGGGCCGGAGTTTATCCTTCACCGGGTCGTGCAACACCCGCCCGGTCACAGTCTTCTTTTCCTGCCTCCCCATCGCATCTCCTCAGACTTAAAAGGTTTATTGCCTGGAGCGAATGAACAGCGATCTTGCCAGGCAATTCGTGATGATGCTTGAACGTTCGGAAGATTTTTAGTACAAACGCGGCACAAAGGAAAGCAAAATCGCGCATGCAAAGCCGCTTCTAGGCTCATGCTACACTAAATTTCATGGCCGACAAATTCACCATTGGGCTCGTGCAGATGAAATGCACGAAGAATGTAGAGGAAAACCTCGGACGCGCGATCGGGAAAATCCAGGAAGCGGCGGCGCGCGGCGCGCAAATCATTTGTCTTCAGGAGCTGTTCCGCGGCGAATATTTTTGCCGAACGGAAGATGCGGAACTTTTTAATCTTGCGGAATCCGTTCCCGGGCCAACAACGGAAAAGTTGTCTCGGGTCGCCAAGGACAAAAAAGTCGCGCTGATCGCTTCCCTTTTCGAGCGCCGCGCGCCGGGCGTCTATCACAACAGTTGCGCCGTGCTGGATGCCGACGGAAGTTTTCTCGGGAAATACCGCAAGATGCACATTCCGGAAGATCCGCTCTACTACGAGAAATTTTATTTCACGCCCGGGGATTTGGGCTTTCCGAACTTCGACACAAGATACGCCCGGATCGGCGTGCAGATTTGCTGGGACCAGTGGTATCCCGAAGGCTCTCGACTGACTGCGCTTGGCGGCGCTCAAGTGATTTTCTATCCCACGAGCATCGGCTGGCATCCACATGAGAAAGCACAATTCGGCGCAGCGCAGTTGGATGCTTGGAAGACGATTCAGCGCGGTCACGCTATTGCCAACGGAGTGTACGCGGCTGTGGTCAATCGCGTGGGGTTCGAAGGCCATCCGGAGAACGGGGATCCCGGGCTGGAATTTTGGGGCAACTCGTTTGTCGCCGACCCGTTTGGCCAAGTGATTTCGGAAGCATCCAATTGCAAGGAAGAAATTCTCGTGGTCGAATGCGATCCTGCCAAGAGCGAAGAGACGCGGCGCAATTGGCCCTTCCTGCGCGATCGCCGCATTGATGCCTATCAGCCCATCTTGAATCGCTGGCTCGGCGAAAAGTAACGTGCCGCTTTTTTCTTCTTTGAGCTCTCTGTGTCCTTTGCGATCTCTGTGTTAAATTCCTTCACCCTATGAAGCAGGCCTCACAAACAGCGACGCCATTCTCTCTCGGCTATTGCATGCCCGCGGAGTGGGAGCCACACGAAGCTACCTGGCTCGGCTGGCCGCACGAACTCACCGACTGGCCAGGAAAGTTTGCGCCGATTCCCTGGGCGTTCGCAGAGATCGTCCGTCATTTGTCGAGAGTCGAACGTGTCTTCCTGTTCGTCGAGAATCGCGAAGCGCAAGCGCGTGTGCGCTCGATTCTGAATAAATCCGGGGCGAATCTTGATGCTGTAGATTTCTTTGTCGTGCCCACTGATCGCGGCTGGATGCGGGATTCTGGTCCAATTTGCGTTTGCAATGAATCGGGAGAATTGGCGTATAACAATTTCCAATTTAATGGCTGGGCCAAGTATTCAAATCACAAGAAAGACGCAGCGGTCGTTGCGGAAGCAAACAAAAAACTTAAGCGTCGGCTCTGGCAGCCACAGCACAAAGGGCGAAGAGTCGTCCTCGAAGGTGGCAGCATTGACGTGAACGGCTGCGGCACGCTACTCACCACTGAAGAGTGTCTCCTAAGCAAGGTCCAGGAAAGAAATCCCGGTTTCACCAAAGCAGACTACGAAGAAGTTTTTCGCAAATACCTTGGGGTGACAAATGTCCTATGGCTCAAAAGTGGAATCGCAGGCGACGACACCCATGGTCACGTCGACGACCTGACGCGGTTTGTCAATCCGTCTACTGTCGTAACCATCGTTGAAACCAATTCGAACGACGCCAATTACGCACCACTGCAGGAAAATCTTGCACTGCTGAAGACGATGAAAGATCAAGATGGCAAGCCTTTATGTGTGGAGACTCTGCCCATGCCCGGACCGGTCTATTTTGACAATCAGCGTCTTCCCGCCAGCTACGCGAACTTTTACATCGCTAACAAACTCGTGCTCGTCCCAACATTCAACGATTCGAATGACCGCATCGCTCTGAACACGCTGGCGCGCCTGTTTCCGGATCGCGAGGTTATTGGCATTCCTTGCCGCGACTTAGTGCTCGGCTTGGGGACGATTCACTGCATGACCCAGCAGCAACCGAGCACTCGCTAAGGGTACGAGTCTTGCTTGCCGCGGCTCCCGTCGGGGGCGAGTCGAGAGACCTTTCTTCCGGGCTGACCAAAGGTGAAAGCACTGATTACGAAACTAAATATTTCCGCTTGAAAGGTGTTTTCGCTAGAATCCAAGACCTTCGTGGAGGCACGATGCTGGCCTGCGTAAACGCTATCTTTCTCGCCGAACACATCTATTACTTCGAATATCGTGGGATCATCGGCTGGCTCCTGATCGGCCTGATTGCCGGCTGGCTTGCGGGGAAAATCGCGCGTGGCCGTGGCTTCGGCTGTATCGCGGACATCGTTTTGGGATTGGTTGGTTCCTTTATCGGCGGCTGGGTGTTTGTGAAGCTCGGTATTTTTGGCGGCGGATTCTGGTATTCGCTGGCAGCTGCCACCCTGGGCGCCGTGATTCTTGTCTCGATCGCCCACCTCTTCGCTGGCGACTCCCACCATTGAGGCTCCGAAGGATCCCTTTCTGCATCGTTCGAACCAGCCTTTCCAGTCAAGCGTCGCTGGCGTGTGATACGATGCTGGTTTAAGTTGTGGAGTCGACGTTTCCTTGAGCAAGACCCCGAGCAGAAGCACGCCCAAGATCGCACACACACTCACTGCCATCCCTCTCGGCGGACTCGGCGAATTCGGTATGAACATGCTGGTGTTGCGTTTTGGCGAAGACATTATCGTCATTGACGCCGGCATGATGTTCCCTGAATCCGAGCTTTTGGGCGTCGACCTGGTCATTCCGGACATTTCCTATTTGAAACAGAACCGCGCAAAAGTTCGCGCGATCGTGCTGACCCATGGGCACGAAGACCATATCGGCGCTCTTCCTTACATTCTTCGCGACTTGAACGTGCCGGTTTATGGAACACGCTTCACACTGGCCTTGGTAAAAAAACGTCTGGAAGAAGCGGGGCTGTTGGAATCCACAACGTTGCGCGAGGTCATTCCAGGTCGCACGATCGAAATCGGACCGTACGAAATCGAATTCATTTCGGTTACGCATAGCACGTTAGATTGCGTGGCGCTCGCCATTCGAACCTCTCTCGGCGTTGTCATTCATACGGGTGATTTCAAGATCGATCAGACGCCGGTGGACAGCTCTTCTTTCGATTTGCACGCTCTGGCAAAGTACGGACGCGAAGGCGTCCTGGCACTCTTCAGCGATTCCACAAACGTGGAGCGGCCGGGGTTCACGCCATCCGAGCGCGCCGTCGTGCCACGCATCGAAGAATTGTGTCGTTCAGCACCGCGCCGCGTCATACTTTCCTGCTTTGCGTCCTCGATTCACCGCATTCAGCAGGTGATTGACATCGCGGTGCGAGTGAACCGCAAGGTGGCGTTTGTTGGCCGCAGCATGATCGATAACGTCGAGATTGCGCACTCGCTCGATTTGCTTCGAATTCCCGACGGCATGGTTGTGCGTCCACAAGACATCCGCGGCTTCGACCCCAAGCGCCTGGTGATTCTCGCGAGCGGCAGTCAAGCCGAGCCGATGTCGTCGCTCTCACGGATCGCTGTCGATAATCATCGACACGTTTCTGTCGAGGAAAACGACACGGTGATACTTTCTGCGCGTATCATTCCGGGAAACGAGCGATCCATCTTTCGAATGCTCGATCACATGTTCCGCCGGCGTGCCCTGGTGCATTACGAAAATGCAGGAGGCATGATTCACGTTTCGGGCCACGCCAGCCAGGAGGAGCAAAAACTGATTTTGCAACTGGTGAAGCCAAAATACTTTATTCCGGTCCACGGCGAGTATCGGCACCTCTTCCGGCACGCCGCGCTAGCGCATCAACTCGGTGTCGTATCCGAAGAAATTTTCTTGCTGGAAGATGGTCAAGCTGTCGAATTCACGGAGGACCGCGCATTCCGGCGCGATCCCGTGACGGCCGGCCGCGTCCTGGTGGATTCCGGCTCACTGGAAGAAATCGAAGAAGTCGTGATCCGCGACAGAAAGCATCTTTCCGAAGACGGAGTCGTAGTCCCCATCATTGCGATTGATAAGCACACGGGAAAGCTCGAATCACAACCGGAAATCGTGACTCGCGGATTGATGAGCGAGAACGGACAGGAACTCTTGCTTGGCGCGCGCGAGGTGTTGATGAAAACTGTGGCCGAATCGAACTCCGAAGAAAATTCCGACTGGGGTGTGATCAAGGAAAAAATTCGCGTGGACCTGAAACGCTACATCAACAAGCAAACATCCAAACGCCCCCTGATTCTCCCTGTAATCCTCGAGGTCTAACTGCCGAGAACACGATGGCTGAGAGCACCGTTGTGACGCTTCCTCGCGCCGAATTTGCACCAGCCGAACTGCAACCAGCCGCTTCTCTCGATTCCCCAGACTGACCCTAAGCTTGTTGTGGCAATACTTTTTCGTCTTCCCTTGGCGCAATTTGAGGGCTGAACTTGGTTAGCACTTGCGCGAACCGGCAAGCTATTGAAACGCATTGCCGTTAAAAGGGATAATCTTCACAAAGCAATAGAAGATTGCGTTGGGAAACGGGGAGCTTCGAAAAGCTGAAAATACTCTCCGAAAGGTGAGACTGGAGGAGTCCCGTGAGTGAGACCAAACCAGAGAATAAGAAGAGGGCCCCGGGAAATCCGGAAGGCCGGCGGCATATGCCTGAACCTTCGAGGGAATTGTGCCTGTGTGGCCATCGTGCTACGGTTCATGCGGCCTACCGCTACGCTTGCCAAGCGCCTGGGGACCGCAAGGGATTCTGCGAATGCATGCGTTTTATCGCGCGCAGCTCTCCTGTAGGAAAAAGACTACGCACCCTAGACCGGTCGAAAGTGGTTGCAACTGTCAAAGCGGAGTGAGGAAGTTTCCCCACCTCTTATCAACTCCTGGCCCTGAATGCGTATGACGAACCCGGAAGATCCGTCTTTGCACACTCCCTAAGGACCTATTGAAGGAAGTCCGCCATGGGAACGCGCGTGGCGACGGCTGTGACCGTTTGGGGGCGCGCATGGCTGGGAGGGCGCGAAGCTCTTGCCTGCAAGCTCTTGCTATTTCTGCAGGATTGTAGGGCAGGCGAAACACTGTAACCGCGTCAATCAAGCAAATACCTAGCGCATGCGAATGAGGGTGAACTCTGGGCGGACAGAGGAGAAGAAAACAGACGCGCCAGGGGCTAAGCTACGCTGGCTCTTCCTTGCTTGCTCGTCGTGAAGCAGTATAGGCTTTCGGCTCCAGACAACACCGAGGAGAATAAGCCTGGGAAACATGACCAAAAAAATCAGTATTGCTTATCACAGCCGCCTCAGCCTTCTTGCGGCGACATTCGCCGCAGCACTCCTCGTTTGCGCGCAAACGGCCGGAGCGCAAACTTCGCGGGATTCCGGCCAAGCCCAACGGCGGGCCTCGCATTTGCGCGACGGCATCAACTTGAGCGAATGGTTTGCGCAGGTCTATGACCCCAAGGGCTACACGAAGGAGCATTTCGAGACGTGGACGACGGCGCAGGATATTGCCTTAATCAAGGCGACGCAGTTTGATCACGTTCGGCTAAGCGTGAATCCACAGCCGATGTTCCGTCGAAAGCAGGCGGACCGCATTCCGGAGGATTATCTGGGATATCTCGATGCCGCCGTAAAAATGATCCTGGATCAGGGGCTGGCGGTGATCATCGATATCCATCCAGATTCAGACTTTAAGGAAAAATTGGCGACCGACAATGAATTTGTGGAACAGTTCGCCGATTTCTGGCGCGCGCTAGCGAGGCACTATTCTTCTTGGAATCCGGACCTCGTGTTCTTCGAGGTCCTTAACGAGCCGGAGTTCAAGGACCGCTATCGCTGGGAGGGCGTGCAGTCCAAGTTGGCCGTGGCCATTCGCGAAGGCGCTCCCGCGCAGACCATCATTGTCACGGGAGCTAACTGGTCCGGCGACAACGAACTGCTCTTCATCGAACCCCTGCGCGATCCGAACATCATTTACAACTTCCATTTCTACGACCCGCACGTCTTCACGCACCAGGGTGCGACGTGGAGCACGAACTTTGTCCACTACCTGAAAGACCTGCCCTATCCTTCGACTCCTGAAAACGTGGAGCATGCCGCCGCGCTGGTTCCCGACGCCGTGAATCGCCTGCAGGTCATTCGCTATGGAATGGATCGTTGGAGCATCGGCCGAATTGACGACGAAATTTCCCAAATTGCCGCATGGGGGAAACGCTGGGGCGTCCCATTGACGTGCAACGAGTTTGGCGTCTACCGCAAGGCCGCGAATCCAGAAGATCGCGCCGCTTGGATTTCGGACGTGCGCACCACTCTCGAAAAGTACGGCATCGGCTGGACTATGTGGGACTATAGCGGCGGATTCGCGGTGGTGGTGAAGCAAGATGGCCGTACGACACCCGACGAATTGACGGTGAAAGCCCTAGGCCGGAATATGCCGACGGTTCAGCCCCCGAAATGAAGTGCCGCTGCTCAGCTTTGTAACCACCTCAAGACTGCCTTGCAGCAAGCTGCGGACCGGCTTTCTGGACTACAATCCCGCCATGTCACCCACCCTTCGGTCCTACGAGCCGCACGACTTCGCGGCGCTGCACAAGCTGGACCAATCGTGCTTCCCACCGGGCATCTCCTATTCAAAAACCACCCTGCGCTATTTTTTGACCCAGCCATCCGCCGATTGCACGGTTGCGGAAGAGAGCGGGCGCATCGTCGGGTTCATCGTAAGCGAAGAACACCCACCGCTGGCGCACATCATTACGCTGGACGTGGATGCCAAGCATCGTCGGCAAGGCATCGGAACGATGTTGCTGGAGACGCTGGAATCGAATCTGGCGGCGCGTGGCGTGCGTTCCATCTTGCTGGAAACTGCAACCGATAATGAACCGGCGGTTGCCTTCTGGAAACGTCACGGCTATCGTATCGAGGCGACTTTGAAGCGCTATTATCTCGGCCGTATTGACGCGTACGAAATGCGGAAAATCCTGCCGGGCAGGTCAAAACCGGCGCAAAAGGAACCCTAATCCCAATGCCTCTCTATCAGGCGATCATCCTTGCCTTGGTTCAAGCGTTGACGGAGTTTCTGCCCATTAGCAGCACTGCGCATCTGATTATTTTCCCCTGGTTTGAAGGATGGCAGGATCCCGGCTTGGCGTTTGACGTGGCGCTCCACGCGGGCACTCTACTCGCATTGTTATTGTACTTCTTCAAAGATTGGTTGACGCTGCTTTTATGCGGATTCGGAATGCACTATCCAGTAACGGCCGCCGCTGAGGAGATCGCGCATTACCGGAAGATGTTCTGGTATCTGGTGATTGGAACAATTCCGGCCGGAGTAGCCGGACTGCTGTTCCATCATGAAATCGAAGAGAAGCTGCGCCAGCCGAAGATAATCGGCGTTTCGCTCGTGTTGATTGCCTTGTTGATGTGGTGGGGGGATTCCAAGAAGGACCTGACTCGCAAGGAGGAGGAATCCGGTCTGGGCGACGCGCTGACGATTGGAACGGCGCAGGCGCTGGCATTGTGGCCGGGAGTCTCGCGCTCCGGAATTACCATTACCACGGGGCTGTTTCGCCGGCTGACGAGAGCGGCGGCAACTCGCTTTTCGTTCATTCTATCGGTGCCGGCGATCGCGGGAGCTGTGGTTATGGAACTCCCCAAACTTATTAAAATGCACAAAGCCGGTGGCCTGGACTTGCCGATTTCGACTCTGGTAATCAGCGTTCTCGTTTCCGGTATCGCCGGGTATTTCGTCATCGCCTTTTTCCTGCGTTACCTGCAAACACGTACCTTGAAAGTATTTGTTGTCTACCGCCTCGTGTTTGGTATCATCATTCTGGTTTGGGCGTTCCTCCGGGCGGGATTGCGATAGCGCCAGCACCCGCCGCCACACTCAGCCTTCCCCAGAAGCTGAGGAGATTTCGTGCGCTTTCTTACTCCGACTCAAAACAAGCGACTGAATGAGTTAGTTGGTTTTTTGTTGATTTCGCTGGCGATCTTGGTCGCGCTGGCGTTGATTTCTTACTCCCCGCGCGACGCATCGTTCAACGTCAGCGCGCAGCCAGCTGACGGCGGCGTGACTAATAACTGGATGGGCCCGGTTGGAGCGTATGGCTCGGACTTGCTCTTCCAGGTTTTTGGTTTTGCCGCGTTTCTTCTGCCCATGGCCATCGCCGTCCTCGGCTGGCGTTGGTGCCGCAGCCGGACCATTAATTCACAATTTGCCACGCTCGCAGGCTACTTTCTCTTGTTGGTTTCCATGCCTTCGCTGCTGGCCCTGTTTCCATTCCCTGCCGTGCGTGGGGCCATTCCCGCGGGCGGGATTGTCGGCTCACTGATTTCCAGCGAACTGCTGGCGGGATTCAACTTCTGGGGAGCTCTTCTAGTTGCCGTGGCCCTGTTTTTTACCTCGTTATTTATGACCACCCGATTCTCCTTTGCTGGCACCCATGCTTGGGCCACCGGTCCTAAGGGTCCTATTGGTGCAGTCGAACGCCTTGGGCTGCTGCAGAAGGCGCAAGCGCGCTGGCACGATTGGCGCGAGCGCCGCGAGCAGGAACGCATGCGGCGCCGCGTCGAAGAGACGCGGCTCTCAGGGAGAAAGCCGGTGCCGCCGCAAGCCATCAGCAAAACTGCACTGCTGGAGACAAGTGGTGCTTTGACCGATGAACCGGAAGAGGAAGAAGCTGAAGAGAAGGACAGCAAGTCCAGCGTCGTCAAAGCGCCGATCTTTGTTTTCCATCGCGATACGGAAAAATTAGCCGCCAAGAAAGGCTCCGAACCCAAAATTGCCAAGGGTAATCAGAACTACAAACTTCCACCTCCATCCTTGCTGCGCGAGGGAGAACGCGGCCAGAAACTCGATGAGGAAGAACTGAAGCAGCGCGCCCGTGCGATTGAAGCGAAGTGCTTGGAGTTCGATGTACAAGGCCGCGTCACCCAGATCAACCCGGGCCCGGTCGTCACCACGTTCGAATTCAAACCGGAAGCCGGCATCAAGTACAGCCGCATCATCGGCCTGACCGAAGACTTATGCCTGGCCCTGCAAGCGGAATCGATTTTGATCGAACGCATTCCCGGCAAGTCCACCATCGGCATCGAAGTGCCAAACGACCGACGGCAAACCATCGCCCTGCGCGAAATCATCGAAGCGCCGGAGTTCATTCATTCACCGAGCAAGTTGACATTGGCAATGGGTCGCGACCTGCACGGCCGGATTCGCGTAACGGAACTAGCCGCGATGCCGCACCTGCTCATTGCCGGCTCGACGGGCACCGGCAAAAGCGTCTTCATCAATTCGCTGATGATGTCCATCCTGTTTAAGGCGAGTCCCGATGACGTGAAGTTGGTGCTCGTTGATCCAAAGCGCTTGGAACTGAGCCTCTACGAAAATATCCCGCATTTGATCGCGCCCGTCGTGACCGATCCGAAGATCGCTTCGAACGTTCTGCGCAACGCCACGCGCGAAATGGAAAATCGCCTGAAGCTTCTGGCGCAGCGCGGCGTTCGCAACATCGACCAGTACAATCGCACCTTTAAGAAGGAGCAGTCGCTTTCGCTCTTCGAGAATGTCGAAGAGCCACAGCACAGACCACTCCCCTACCTCATCATTGTCATTGATGAGTTGGCCGACTTGATGATGGTGGACACCAACAATGTGGAAGAATCCATCACGCGGCTGGCGCAGATGGCGCGCGCGGTAGGCATTCACCTAATTCTCGCGACGCAGCGACCCTCGGTCGACGTCATCACGGGCTTGATCAAAGCGAACTTCCCTGCCCGCATTTCTTTCCGCGTGGCCAGCAAAGTGGACTCGCGCACGATTCTCGATTCGAACGGCGCGGAATCGTTGCTCGGCCGCGGCGACATGCTTTATTTGCCGGCCGGCTCAGCGCGCCTGCATCGAATTCACGGGCCGCTGGTCACCGAAGACGAGATCACGGAAGTCTGCGACTTCTGGCGCGAGCAGGCGCAAGCGAAATACCAAGAAGAGTTGCTGGAGGCGCCTAAAGAGGAAAATGGCAAGACCGCCGAAGGAGGAGGCGACGCGGATGCGGATGGCGCCGACGACGTCGACGACGATCTTTATCAGGACGCCGTTCGCGTCGTCTGCGACGCCGGCCGGGCTTCGACTTCCACGTTGCAGCGCCGCCTCCGCATTGGTTACGGCCGCGCCGCGCGCTTGATCGATCTCATGGAAAAAGACGGTATCGTCGGCCCGCCCGACGGCACTAAGCCGCGCGAGGTCCTGAAAAACCACAACTGGATGAAGGAATTCGATGAATCGCAACAATAACTGGCTTAACGGCAGCGGCATTCGGATTCCGCTATGCGCGGCACTGGTATATGCGTATTTTTGTGCTCCAATTTCATTGAAACAAGAAGCATCCGTCCAGACCGCAACAGCTCCCGCGTCCCAGAATACATTGGCCGATGGCTACGATCCTCTCCGCGATCCGGAAAAAGATCTTGTTGCAGCAAGCGCGGAGGCGAAAATGTCGAACAAGAATATTTTTGTCGAAGTCGGCGGCGAGTGGTGCTCGTGGTGTCATACCTTGGATCGCTTCTTTCACGAACATCCCGATCTGGAGGCTTTTCGCGACAAGAACTATGTGACCATGAAAGTGAGCATGAGCCAGGAAAATCCCAATCGCGCCTTCTTGTCGCGCTTCCCTTACATTCACGGGTATCCCCATATCTTCATTCTGGATGCCCGCGGCAAACTGATTCATTCTCAGTCTACGAACGTGCTCGAGGACGGCCGAAGCTACAACGCCAAACGCTTTCAGGAATTCCTCGAGCGATTTGCGCCAAAACGCAGCGCATAGCGTTCCTTGTTTGACTCTTCTTTCGGCCAACCCTAGAATTGAATGACTTAATGCTGCCGGGGTAGCTCATTGGTAGAGCGCCGCCCTGAAAAGGCGGGCGTAGCCAGTTCGATTCTGGCCCCCGGCACCA
>JAWOLO010000079.1:0-16262 GCA_033853375.1 Terriglobia bacterium | reverse complement strand
GCCCACCCGTCATTCTTTTTGCGGGCTGGCCGACCTTCCCGCCGGCATCTTCGCTTATACTGAGCGCAGTGTACTGACAACTGAAACCTGACCACTGAAAACTGGAGTTCTTTATGTGCCGCAACATCAAAGCGCTCTTCAATTTTGATCCTCCGGTCACACGGGAAGAGGTGCGCGCCGCTTCGCTGCAGTTCGTCCGGAAAATCACCGGCTTCCACCATCCCTCGAAAGCCAACGAAGCTGCGTTCCACGCCGCCATTGACGACATCACCCGTGCTTCGACGCGCCTGCTGCAGTCCCTCGAAACAACTGCGCCCCGCCGCAACCGCGAAGCCGAAGCCGCCAAGGCCCGCGCGCGCGCCGCCGTACGCTTTGGCTCCGCGCCTGCCAACTAGCCGCTGCGTTCTTGAGCCGAAGGCTACACAGGCGTACAGTGCGAATCTTACGCGCAAGCGTGGAAGGTGCATATGTCATTGCGGCCGGTGAAGAAGCTGATACGGGCAAAGCCGACGATCGAAGGCGCAGGTGTGCATCTGCGGCGGGCGTTTGGCTTCGGCAACACAAAGGAATTCGATCCTTTCCTGCTGCTGGACGATTTTCGCAATGATATTCCGGCGGATTACCTGGCGGGCTTTCCGTGGCATCCGCACCGCGGCATCGAGACGATTACGTACGTACTTTCCGGCACGGTGGAACACGGAGACAGCATGGGCAATCGCGGGACGATCGCTGCCGGCGACGTCCAGTGGATGACCGCGGGAAGCGGGATCATCCACCAGGAGATGCCCAGGGGCGATCGGGCCGGACGCATGCACGGGTTCCAGCTTTGGGCGAACCTGCCTTCGACGCTGAAGATGAGCACGCCGCGCTATCAGGAAGTGAAGGCGGCGGAAATTCCGGAGATTACGGACGACGACGGGACGCAGGCGCGCGTGGTTTGCGGGAAGTTCTGGGGCAAGACGGGGCCCGTGGAGGGTATCGCGGCGGACCCGATTTACATTGACGTAAGCGTGCCGCCGGGACGGCGCAAGACGCTCCCGGTGGAAGTGACGCGGCACGCGTTCGCGTATGTGTTCGCGGGCGCGGGAAAGTTCTGCAATGCGTCGGAACCGCTGGAGGTGCCGACAGAGCCGGTGGGATGGCTGGAAACCGCTCCGCCGCCTTCGGAGGTGGACAACCGCTCGTTGGTGCTCTTCGATCGCGGGGATGAGCTGATGGTGCAGGCGGGAGAGGAGGGCATCCGCTTCCTTCTGGTGTCGGGCAAGCCGCTCGAGGAGCCGGTGGCGTGGTATGGACCGATTGTGATGAATACACAAGAGCAATTGCGCGAGGCGTTCCGCGAGCTGGAGCAAGGCACGTTTCTGAAGGCGCAAAAGAAGGCAGCGCCCTTCGGCTCCGCCTCAGGGTGAACCAGGGACGAGTAGCTGCGACGGGCGATGCTTTATGAAATAGGGAAACGGCGCTTGTGGAGAAGTGCCGTTTGTTGGGGAATCTCCAGAGATGCGGAACGGTGCAAAGGAATATACGAGGTCACGATCCAGAGTTTTTTCGAGCATTTCGATCATCTGGCTGCTCGCGTCGATACTGATTCTCTTCGCGCTTGAAAACATCTGGGTCGATCCCTGGTTAAGAAGCAAGTCACGGGAGTTCCCGAACCTGGTGCCCGAGCCCCTGAGCGGCGTCTGGTTTCTGGCGTTACTTCTCGTGGGGCTCTCTTGCGTGTTTCTGATTGTCGCGCAGATTTTGGTCGTGAAGGATCGAGGCATTCCTTTGAAAAAGAGGATCGGGACAGGACTGGCCGCGCTGCTTGCTCTCGCCTTGAGCGTGCAGTGGGTTCGTGTGACAAGCGGAATGTCTGCGCAGGCGACGGGGCACGAAAGCAAGCTTCATTCCGTAACCCTGACATGGACGGCAAGCACATCCGTGGTGAACGGGTACAACGTGTACCGCGGGACTACCTCCGGTGGACCCTACACGAGAATCAATTCCGGCTTGGTGCCCGGACTTAGCTATAAGGACCAAGATGTCCCCGGCGGAAAGACCTATTACTACGTGACGCGAGCCGTGGACGCCAAGGGCCTGGAAAGTCCCAACTCCAGCGAAATCAAGGTGACCGTTCCCTGAGAGAACGGGGCTGAGATGTTGATGGGGAGGCACTTAACTACATGGCGCCAGATGGAGGGGCCTGACTTGTGCAAGCCACCGGGGCTTTCATCGTTCTAAGAAATGCGAGGCACAGAAACGTGCGAGCCATTGTGAAAAGCGGAGCCCCGGTGTATGGTACGAATCAGTTTCAAGGAACAGCACCACAGTATGCCTGGCAAGCGGAACCCGGCTCACCTGCAGGCGTACCCTACGCGGGCGGAAGTTTGGCCCGATGCGGGATACCATTACAGGAGAGACGACTTCCATGAAAGCCGTTGCTTGTAGGCTGCGCTTTCCAAGTTTTGCTGTGCTCGCCGCATTGACCGCCCTTTTTCTGAGTCCCTTGGCAGCTCCTTTGTTGCAGAGAACGGCGGGATTTCTACTGGCCCGGGGACAGGCGCCCGCGCCGGGTTCCATTAAAGTTGTCAACCTGATTCCCGCGAGCCTGAGCGGCGAAAGCAACCAGGATAGCGAGCCGTTCCTGGCGATTCAAAACGATAGCCCGCAAGTGATGGTAGCGTCGGCGTTCACGCCCAACCCGTTTTCGATGACGGGGAATGCGCCGGTTTATGTTTCGCAGGACGGCGGAAACAGCTGGGTGCTGAACGCGATTGCTCCGGTGCAACGGATGACGTGCGATATCACGCACGCGATGGCGACAGGCGAAAATCATCCGCGAGGCGATTTGCATGCCGGCACGCTGGCGTGCGCGTCGGGCATCACTCTGGATGAATCGGAATCAGTCGACGTTTCGTCAACCGCCACGATGAATGTGCAATCCACGCGCGGTAACGTGGATCAGCCGTTTGTGCGCGCGCTCGGAGTTTCGAGCGGTGACCGCATTTATGTTGGCGTGAACGACTTCAATCATTCGACCGGGCAGACTGCTACGGTGGATGTGTCCGTCGACGGCGGCGCGACCTACAAATCAATTCCTATCGAAACACGCAAGACGGCGGGACAGGACGGGCCATCGGTGCGGCCGGCGGTGGCGAATGACGGGACGGTTTACGCGGCGTATTTCGGCTGGCGCAAGTTCGACGGCAAAACTGCGACCAGCGATGTGGTTGTCGTACGAGACGATGCGGCGGCAACTGGCCCGAATCCTTTTCAGGCGTTGAAGGATCCTTCGGATAAGCTGCCCGGTCGCCTGGTAATCAAAAACGCTTCGATTCCGTGGTCCAATGCGCCCGTGTTGGGGCAGGAACGCATTGGCTCGACGCTTTCGATCGCGGTGGACCCGAATCACAGCGCCATCGTGTATGTGGCCTGGGCGGATAAAGGCAGCAAAGGAGATATTTACACGCTGCACGTCAGAAATTCGACGGATCGCGGCGTGACTTGGTCGAAAACCGATTTGCCGCGCACCACGATTCACAATGCAACGAATGTCGCGCTGGCCATCGCGAATAACGGCGTAGTGGGATATTTGTACCAGCAATTAGAAGGTGGGCGGTGGGTCACGCACCTGCTGCAATCGCACGATGCATTTACAACTTCGCAGGATCGCGTGCTGGCTACGGTTCCGGCGGATCAGCCGGCGGGGCAATTTCTGCCTTATCTGGGCGACTACGATTATTTGCTTTCGGTAGGCAATGAATTTCGCGGAGTTTTTTGCGCGAACAACACGCCGGATTTTGCGAATTTCCCGCAAGGCGTGACGTTTCAGCGGGCCGCGGACTTCAGCGCGAAGACGCTCAACGATGGCGCAGGCAACCTTGTGCCCATTTCCATCGATCCATTCTATTTTAGCGTTCCGGTGATCCCATGAGCCGCGGTTGCGCAGTTGCGCGCGACAAATGCCCGAATGCGCGGGCGAAGGAGGTCTCTATGAAGATTTCGTCAGTGCTCATCGGAAGCAGTTTATGGGTTGCAGCTCTGTTGTTAGCTTTGTGCGGCTGCACGAAAGCGGCCACGCCACAAGCAACAGACAACCAGGCCGAGTTGATGAGTAAATCGAGCATCGTTTTTTCCGGCACCGTGAGCCAGCTCGCAGCTACTTCATTTGCGGACGTGCCGAAATCGGCGAACACGATTGTGGTGCACGTAGATTCGGTCCTGAAGAAGCCTGCAGCGGTCTCGTTGAAGAAAGGCGATAGCGTCACGGTGGAAGTGAAAGATGCTTCGGCGTTCCAGGAGGGCACGCATGCGATCTTTTATACAGATGGCTGGATTTTTGGTTCCGGCGTCGCGGTGAAAGAGTTGGGGCATGTGCTTGGTGAAGTTGCTCCGACGGCGGGTGCAGAGGCGAAACCGCAGGGGCAGGAGCAACTCAGCGACCAGGAATTGCGAGAGCGGATGAACGCCTCGGACTTTGTTGTGGTCGGGCGCGTCACGGATGTTCGTAAATGGAATGCCCCCAAGGCCAAGTCGGGCGCGCCTTTGCACGTGACGGAACATGATCCCGATTGGCACGAAGCCATCGTGGAAGTGGAATCGGTGCTGAAGGGCGGCCAAGTCAAGGGCAACAAGGTGGTCGTGCGCTTCCCACAGCGCAACGATGTGGCGTGGGTGAGTTCGCCAAAGTTCACGAAAGATCAGAAAGGCATTTTCTGTTTGAACCGTGACAGAGCCACCGGCGTGCCCACCACGAAGCTCGGAGGCAAGCAAGTGAACGTGTACACTTGCCTGGGGCATGGGGACGCGCTGCCGATGTCCGAAGAAATGCGCGTGCGAGCACTGCTTAAGAACCAGTAAAAGGCTCGAGACAATTTTCCTCGCTGCCCTGGGGAAAATGGAATGCGCAAATTTGTTCTGCCCGGGGCGCTCCTCGCCTTAATTCTCTCTTACGGAAGTTTTCTCCAGCGAGGCCACGCTCGCGCCGCCGCTTTCCCTGAACCTCTCGACCTGCTGCTCGAAGGCGGACAAGTCGTGGACGGGAGCGGCTCTGCCCCGCGCGCGGAAGACGTGGGCATCCGTGGCGACCGTATTGCGTTTCTCGGGAATGCGTCCAAGGAGAAAGCTACCGCCGAGCGCACGCTGGATGTCCACGGACTGATTGTTTGTCCCGGCTTCATCGATCCTCACACGCATACGATTGGCGATCTCTCCAATCCCAAACTGAACGGCAACGTGAATTATTTAATGCAGGGAGTCACCACCATTGTCACGGGCAACGACGGCGGAGGCTCGCCACACGTCGCGAAGATTCTCGACCAGTGGCAACGGCAGGGCATCGGGACCAACGCTCTTCTTTTGGTGGGCCACGGGGCAGTGCGCGCAGAAGTCTTGGGCAACGGCGACGTTCAGGCCACTCCCGAACAACTCGAGAAGATGAAAGCGCTCGTTCGCAGCGCCATGCAAGAAGGAGCGTTCGGAATGTCCACGGGGCTCTTCTACGTTCCGGGGAGCTTCGCCAAGACGGAAGAGGTGATCGAGTTGTCCAAAGTGGTTGCGGCGATGGGCGGTTATTACGATTCGCACATGCGCGATGAGGATTCCTATTCCATCGGCCTGCTTGGCTCGATCGCGGAGACCATTCGCATCGGCCGCGAAGCGAAAATCCCCGTGCACATCTCGCACATCAAGGCGCTGGGTCCGGAAGTTTGGGGAAAGAGCGTCCCAGCCGTTCAGATGATCGAGAAGGCGCGCGCGGAAGGTGTCGACGTGACTGCAGACCAGTATCCATACACCGCTTCGGGAACGAGCCTCGTGGCGAGCCTCCTTCCGCCGTGGGCGCAAGAAGGCAAAGCCAACGAAATCCTTGCGCGCCTCGACGATGCCGCACTTCTCCCGCGTCTACTAACAGAAATTGAGGAAAATCTGAAACGGCGCGGCGGCGCAGATTCCCTTCTTTTTACTTCTGGTGCTGCTCCTGAACTGCTCGGTAAGCGGCTCTCAGAAGTCGCCAAGGAAAAGAATCTGTCCCCGGTGGAAGCCGCGCTTGCCATTATGCGCGAACGCAAACTCGAGGGCCTCGACGTCGCCTCGTTTAACATGAACGAAGACGACGTGGTACGGTTCATGAAGCAACCCTGGGTGATGACCGGTTCCGACGGCTCACACGGTCATCCACGAATGTTTGGCACTTTTCCGCGCAAGCTCCACGTCTATGTGTACGAGAAAAAAGTCATCACGCTGCCTGTCATGATTCACACCAGCAGCGATCTTACTGCGCGAACCATCGGCATTCCGGAGCGGGGCCTGCTGCGCACGGGCTACTTTGCTGATGTGATCGCGTTCGATCCTGCGACGGTTGTGGACAAATCGACGTACGAGCACCCCAACGAGCTCCCGGTCGGCATGAAATATGTCATCGTCAACGGAAAGCTTGCCGTGGAAGACGGCAAATACAACGGCACCTTGGCCGGCCGCCCCCTCCGTAAAAAGCTTCCCCCAAATGGGTGAAGCCAACGGCTTCCTGGCCCTGGGCTAATTCTGGACAGAGCACGCGCCTAGTGATGCTTACGCGAAGTATGGAGAG
Organism: Terriglobia bacterium; assembly: GCA_033853375.1. Classification (GTDB taxonomy): domain Bacteria; phylum Acidobacteriota; class Terriglobia; order Acidiferrales; family UBA7541; genus Acidiferrum. The sequence goes on along the minus strand of JAWOLO010000079.1, from coordinate 9,694 downwards.
AACGCGAACAAAATATTGGAGGCGCGGGGCGGAATCGAACCGCCGATAAAGGTTTTGCAGACCTTCGCCTTAGCCACTTGGCTACCGCGCCGCAAAAAAGTTTTCAGTTCTTAGTTTTAAGTAAAACACACAAGAAAGCGTCGCTGGGCTTAGCGGGCGGTGGCGGCAACGCCGGATTGCGCGGAACGCGACTCGTTCACGATGGGCGCGCCCACCAGATTGCCCCATTCCGTCCAGGAGCCGTCATAATTGCGCACTTTGTCGAAGCCCAGCAAGTACTTAAGCACGAACCAAGTGTGCGAGCTGCGCTCGCCGATGCGGCAGTAAGCGATGACTTCATCGTTACCGTTGATGCCCTTGGCCTCATAGAGCTTCTTCAGATCGTCGAACGATTTGAAGGTCCCGTCTTCGTTGGCCGCCTGCGCCCACGGAATATTGGCGGCTTGCGGAATGTGGCCGGCGCGCTGCGCAGTTTCGGTCATGCCGGGAGGCGCGATGATCTTGCCGGTGAATTCGTCAACCGAGCGAACATCAACAAGTTGGCCAGACTTGCGGCCCTCGACCACTGCGGAAACGTCTTCTTTGAACGCGCGAATCGCCGCGTCCGTCGCCGCGACGCGATACGTGGTTGCCGTAATGCTGGGAACGTCCTTGGTGAGCGGCCGCTTCTCCTCAAGCCATTTCTTGCGCCCGCCGTTGATGAGGCGAACATCTTTGTGGCCGTAGAGCTTCAATTGCCAGAAGGCGTACGCCGCGAACCAATTGTTGTTGTCGCCGTAAAGAATAATCGTGGTGTCGTTCGAAATGCCGGAAGCGCCGAGCAGTTTCTCGAGGGCAACCTTGTCAATCAAATCGCGGCGAATGCCGTCCTGAAGCTGCGTCTGCCAATTCCAGCCAACGGCGCCGGCGATGTGCCCCTGGTCGTAAGCGGTGGTGTCCACATCGACCTCAACAAAGCGCGTGTTCGGCGCATTGAGGTTCTGCGCGGCCCAAGCGGTAGAGACCAAAACTTCCGGATGTTTGTACTCTGCCATTTTCGTTCTCCTTCGTTTCCCTTAGATGTCTAGCTCATAAATCCGTTTGACCGCATTGCATCAAAAAAGCAAAAAACCCACCGGCCACTCCTTCTGGCGGTGGGCTCAAAAAACCTTGAGGCTTGTTGAATTCGCTAGATGCTCAGCCTCCCCGCGCCAGAAGACACACACGTACAGCACATACAACAGATGCACATTGCGACGTTCTTCCGGCTGCGAATTTGCATTTTTAAATCTTACATAGATGCCGTAGCCTTGGCAATAGTACTCGCTCAGTTTACTCGGCATCTCAAAGAAGGCACGCCCACCGAAGTGACCTGGCGGTCAAATCCCCTGTATGGAACATTCGCAGTTGTGCTCCTAAAATAGGTAATGATTAAGGACCATGATTGCCTTCGACGCGGCGCACGAAGCAGTGCACTACCCAAAGGATCGCCGCTTCCGTATCTGGGTGCGGCCCTCCATTCTGATCGGAATCGCGGCTGTCGCTTTTTCTGCGATTCTGGCGGCGTGGATTGAGTTTGTGTTCGTTGGCCTGCCTTCCGTTCCCCCTGTGCCCCAAATCTTTCCTGGCAATTTCGCTGAACCGCACGGTTTTCCGCTTTGGGTCCGCTACTGCCATTTCTTCAATTTCTTTTTTGTGATGCTGCTGATTCGCAGCGGTCTATCCATTTTGGTAGATCATCCCCGACTCTATTTCAATGATCACTGCACGCCAGGGAGCGAATGGATCCGCTTTACGCCACTAAAAGTTCCTCGCGACCGCATCTGGACGGCGAAAGACGACGCCCGCTATCTCTCACCGCTCATTGGCACACCGGGCTACCGGCACACGATTGGGATTGCGCGCGTGTGGCACTTCATTAACGTCCACGGCTTCATCATCACGGGCATTTTCTTCGTCATCATGCTTTTCGATACCGAACAGTGGCGGCGCATTGTTCCCACTTCGCCGCTCGTTCTCTTGCAAGCCTGGAACACCTGGGTGCATTACGCGACATTTCATATGCCCGCCGAGCCGAACGGGTTTTATGGCTACAACGCTTTGCAGCAGATTGCCTATTTTACGGTCGTCCTTGTTTTCGGTCCTTTGGCCATCGCTACGGGCATCTCCATGTCGCCCGCGGTGGTGAACCGCTTTCCCTGGTATGCGCGGATTTTTGGCGGCAGACAATCGGCCCGGTCCATTCACTTCCTCACCATGCTGAGTTTCTTTGCATTTCTCGCGGTGCACGTCACGTTGATCGTGATGACCGGCTTTGCGCGAAATATGAACCACATTGTGCTGGGCACCGATGATCAGGGACATCTGGGCACGTATCTGGGCTTTGTAGGCATTGGCGTGGTCGTGCTCTCGTGGGCTGCGGCTCATTACATCTCCTGGAACCACCCGCGCGGGCTGCAGCATGCGCTCAAATCCGTGACCTATCCCATGCAACTGCTCACCTTGAACCGCTTGGTTCCGCACCAAAACTATTCTGAGCAGGATATCTCGCCGTACTTCTGGCCCAACGGAAAAATGCCGGTGAGGGAGGACTGGAAACTTCTGGCCGAGCGCGGCTTCCGGGATTTCAAGTTAAGCGTCGGAGGACTGGTCGAAAATCCGGTCGAGCTCTCCCTCGCCGAAATCGAAAAACTGCGTGTGGTCGAGAATATCACCATGCATCACTGCATCCAGGGTTGGAGCGGCATCGCGAAGTGGAGTGGCGTTCCGATGAAAACACTCATTGAGCTCGTCCGGCCAAAACCAGAAGCCAAGGTGGTGGCCTTTTTCTCCTTTGGGGAAGCGCTCTACGGCGGCGCCTATTACGATACGCAGCGCCTGGAGAATGTGTTGAAGTCAGAATGTTTGCTAGCTTCACGCATGAACGGGCGTCCTCTTCCGGAAGTGTACGGCGCTCCCCTCCGGCTTCGCGTCGAAAATCAGCTTGGCTACAAGATGGTGAAATGGATCGAGCGCATTGAATTTATTCAGTCGGAGAAGCAGTTGGGCGCGGGAGAAGGCGGAAAGAACGAAGATGACGAATACTTCGATCTTCTGCCAAACATCTGACGGACTCCAACTTAGCTCGCGCCGTCGGGATGCTTCAAGTCACTTGGCAGGTTTTTTGGCATACTAGAAAACAAAGCTGGTCACTTGGGTCAACATCGTATTGGCCAAGTGCTTTATAATCGAAAGGCACTTCATGTCGGGGCGTAGCGCAGCCTGGTAGCGCGCCTGCCTTGGGCGCAGGAGGTCCCCGGTTCAAATCCGGGCGCCCCGACCACTAACTCCTGATTTTCAATTCACTCTTGTTGGTGCTGTCTGCGCCGGAGCCTGAACTTGGGTCCATTTGGGTCCAAATACAAGTCTCTCGACGCTTTCCACCGCGCGACGCTGTTCTTCCGGGATCGCGTGCAAGTAAATCTCGCGCGTGATCTCCGGTGTGGAATGTCCTAAGAGCGATTGCATCGTTCCTAGCGGCGTACCCACAGAGTCCAGCATCGTCGCGTGGCTATGCCTCAGAAGGTGCCAAGTGACACCAGGAACCCCTAACTTCTTCGCGGTAGGCTTCAGGTGCTTGCGCAAGAGATTCCATCGCTCTAATGGCAATCCTTCGCGCGTGGCGAATACCAGGGCCTTGGGATCAACGGCGGCGGTACGGAGCGCGGCGAGAATTTCTGCCGTCTCCGTTCCTATGGGGATGGTTCGTGTGCTGCGCTTCGTTTTGGGCTGATCGAAATGTCCGTCGTACACCGTTTCACAAACGCTGAGCACGCGAGCATTCAAATCGATGCTTCCCCAGCGAAGCGCGAGCAACTCTCCAACACGCAATCCAGTCAGCGCCAGCAGCAACGTGATCGAGCGTGCCGGCTCCTTCAAAGCGGCGGCGAGGTTTCGCACCTGGAGGGGAGTGAGCACTGCTCGCTCCGCTCCATGCTGCCGTCCCCCACCACATAATGTGTTTCTTCCAGCGATCGGAGAAGCCCGGAAAGGCTTGCCGAAGCATAGAAATGACAGGGCTAGTTGTGGGCTCGCCACGCCCGATCAGGAAGTCTGCGGCTCCATCCCGGTCCATCGGCTTCAGGCCCATGTCGGCAAAAACTCTCTCCGGCAGGTTGCCCAAGTCGCGGGAAGTCGGATTCGATAATCCAGCAATTTGTTGCAAGGCAGGCCCATCGAATCCCTGCTGAAGGGCATATATGGCAAGGTCTACGAACTCTTGTGGCTCTATGCCTCCGAGAGCCCATCGAGCCTGCAGCACTTCCCAGTCCAGCCTGCTTTCGAAGGCGGTCATGAGAATAGATATTAAACCATTAGAGAGACCCATTCGGCGACCACCGCTCCACAAGCATTGACGGCCTATCGCAATAATGCGATAATCCAAGGCAGGTGAACGGTGAATTCACGATTGAGTATGTGGAGTTGCCGAACGGGCGGGTCCCCGCGCGGGAGTTCGTGGCTTCGCGGGATGACAAAGCCGCTGCCAGAATAGACGCCTTTATCGAGCGCCTGCGCGTCTATGGCAACCGGATGCAGGGCAAATTCGTAAAGAAGCTTACGAACGACATATTCGAGCTTAGGGTTAAACAATTCGACCGAATTTTTCGAGTCCTGTTTTTCTACCAGCCGGGAATGCTGATCCTGATTACGTCGGGATTCCAGAAGAAGACGCAAGAGACTCCGCCGGCCGAGATATCAAGGGCAGAGCAGCTAAGGAAGCTCTGGATGAAGTACCGAAACCGTTACACGGGATCGCAAAAGGAAAGAGACGCCATCCTGAAGGAGTTGGGCCTATGAGACAAACTACCAAACGCGACAGACACAGCGAGATTATCGAGCAGCGCGCGCGCAGGAGCGCAACCTACCGCAAGACCTTCGAGCGCACCCTGCATCAGATTGACCTGGCGCTCCTGGTCCGCGAGATGCGAGAGGATGCGGGTCTGACTCAGACCGAACTCGCCAAGAAGGTGGGCACCTCGCAGTCCGTGATTGCCCGTCTTGAGGACGCGGAATACACCGGGCACTCACTCTCGATGCTGGAACGCATCGCTACGGCCTGCGGTGTTTCCCTGAAGCTTCATGCCGAAAAGAAGCCAAATTTCGACCGCGAAGTCGCCCTCGTATAGACTTGGCACAGTTTCGAGAACTGACGGAATGCCCATGCAGCCACGGAGAAAGCGGAAGAAAACGGACCACAGTGGGTCAACCTTCGATAGTTTCCTCGATCAAGAAGGGATTCGCAAAGAGGTCGAAGCCGTCGCCGTCAAACGTGTACTGGTGTGGCAAGTGGGACAGACTACTTTCGCCGAATATAACGGACCCGCTTCCGATAAATGAAAAAGATCGAACCCAGGGCGGCCAGGAGGACAAACTGGATTGCGACCGAATGGTCCGCGTACCAGTGAGAAAATCCGGGCACCCGCTGCGCAAAAATGTACTGTCTGGCAGATTCGGACATTAGCATCAGAATCGTGTTTGCAAAGAACAGGATCACAACTACCCACAAGGCCAGCGGTTCCTTGCCCACGAATTCGAATCTGTGCGGTCCTCCTGGCATGGCTTCTCGAATAGTCTCTCAAATTCTTGGAGGGTCTTGCGCGAAGCGGCAGTCTATTGATTCCTTGCAGTCAACCTGAGACTGCCGAGCCCAACCCCTACGCTGCGCCTGCCTGGCGCCTGCCTAGTTGCGAGAAAAAACTTGGGTCCATTTGGGTCCAATTGCTGACGAATTAGGGACAAAACCGAGTACTACGACGCAGAACAAAGCTGGACGAACCAACGAGATAGATTTTTTGCAGTTGCCTTGGGCGCAGGAGGTCCCCGGTTCAAATCCGGGCGCCCCGACCAAGTCTCCTTGGAGCAATGACTTACAGAGCATAATTTTTGCCCTGCTGCATTTTGGCGCAAGCTTGAGAACATTTGGGAACGTTCACGCCGAAAAATAGCATTCAGAGATCGCGTAAGCCCGCGCAAGTAACTGGAAAGATTGAGGGGAAGGGCGGACCGTCTGCGAGAGCCTGGTTCCAAGTAGGCGGTCTTCGGCGGGCCAGACGGGTGCCCGAACGCGACTGGTCAGTTCAAGTCAAGCGCTCGCAACAAACATTTCCTTTCTTTCAACAACTATCGTGAACCCTGTAACCATCCAAATTTGTGTCTGGCGGCGGATTCAAGAGTCGCGCGGCACGCAAGGTCTGCAGCGCGACATTTACAGATGCAACGTGTAGATAACATATCGCATCACGATATAAATGGAGGCGATAAGAAGCTATATGTGCTGGTGCGAACCCTTCGGAAAGTGCATCGCTGTGTGCTTTCTTCTCAGAGGAAATGGAGGCCGTAAAAAATGTCAATGAAAGTGTTCGTTGCAAGTGGAACGGGAGTTTTGGGGCGTGCAAGTTTGCGCGCACTCGTCGCGGCTGGACACCGCGCGCGTTCGACCGCCCGGGGAAAAGAGAAATCAAACGTGGTTCGAAGCCTTGCGAGAGTAATGGCGAAGACCTAGAAAATCGCGTGAACCTTACCACTGCTCTGATAAATTTTAGGGGAAGGCCAATGATTTTGATCACAGGAGCTACGGGCAACATCGGAGCTGAGCTAGTTAGGAGGCTGTCCGGGAGAGGACAACCCGTCCGTGCGTTTGTTCGCAGTCGAGCACAAGCGCAAACGATTCATCTTCCGGGAATTGAGCTTGTCGAAGGTGATTTCGCCGAACCGAAGACGTTTACGGCTGCTCTGCAGAATGTGGATTGTCTCTTCCTGTTGATACCTTCATCGTCAGAAGTCGAACACCAGCAACGTAACTTCGTCGATGCGGCCAAGCGAACTAAAGTAAGGCACATTGTAAAACTCTCCCAGTTGGGGGCCGATGAGAGGGCTCCCGGGCGCTTCCAGCGTTATCACGGTTCGGTCGAGAAATACATTCTACAAGCAGGTCTTCCGTACACATTCCTGAGGCCAAATTTATTCATGCAGGGTCTGCTGAATTTCAGGTCAACAATTTCCTCTCAGAGCGCTTTCTACGCCCCCGCCGGGAACGCCAAAGTTAGCGTCGTGGATGTGCGCGATATCGCATCAGTTGCAGCGAAGGCCCTGACCGAATCAGGCCATGAAGGCAAAACGTATGATATAACCGGCCCTCAAGCACTCACGCATGCGGAGATGGCCGATCAACTATCGAAGGCACTCGGGAAACCCATCAAGTATATCGATGTTTCGCCCCACACCATGAGTCAGGCACTGCTAGGATTTGGCATGCCAGCATGGCAGGCTGACGGACTGGTCGAGGACTACGATCACTATCGCCGCGGAGAGGCGGCAGAGGTTACCTCGACCGTGCGCGACATCACGGGCAGTGAAGCAACCAGATTCTCCCGATTTGCTAAAGACTACGCTGCAAAATTCCTAGGAAAAGCCGCTGGTGCGGCGTGAGAAATACGAACTAAGTTGTTTTGTCAGCATCGTGCTTGAACTGGCGGCGCTCAGCTCTTCGTCCATGTCGGGATAGCAATTAAGATTCGGAGGATCAAATCCGCACCACGTCTCGAAGTGGGCCATAGCGTCCCAGCGCCCCAGAAGCGCTTTTGTCGGGTTCGGCTCTGGCAGATCCAGCATCGAGAGGAGCACGAATTCTCCGCTTCCTGCACTGTCGCGGCCATCGGAAAGGCACAATCCCCGCAGTCGAGTTCGAAGATGGGAGCTCTCCAATGAAGAAACTCGGAAAAATGTTGGCATGGATCGTTGTTGTGCTCGCTGTGGTCCTCGCCGTGGGCATCACCTTCACGATTGGCTGGAGGCCATTCGTTGGGCCGCGAGCACGTCGGTTGACAGGGCGGAAGTTCGAAAGCACTCCAGCGCGCCTGGCGCGCGGCGAGTATCTCGTCAATGGCGTCACAGGCTGCATGGTTTGCCACGCACAGCACGACTGGACAGCGCACGATGCGCCGGTCTTGCCCGGCACGCTGGGTTCAGGCCAGGACATGAACCTTCTGAAGGGATTCCCCGGGCAGGTGTTCGCTCCGAATATCACCCCAGACCCGGAAACCGGCGTCGGCGCTTGCAGCGACGATCAGCTCGCGCGGGCCATCCGCGAGGGCGTGGGGCACGACGGCCGGGCGCTGTTTCCGTTCATGCCATTTTTGGGCCTTCGTGCGTTATCGGACGAGGACCTAGCGTCCATCATCGTTTACCTGCGGTCATTGCCGCCGATCCATAAGCAGTGGCCGACAACGCAACTGATCTTTCCTGTGAACTATCTGATCCGTAGCGTACCTCAGCCGCTGGATAAGCCCGTTCCCGAGTCCGACCTCTCCACTCCCGAAAAGCGCGGTGCCTATCTAGTTCGCATCGCGGGCTGCAAGGATTGCCACACGCCGCAGGATGCACATGGCCAGCTGCTGCCGGGCATGGACTTCGCCGGCGGTTTTGTTTTTGATGGCCCGTGGGGCCGCGTGGCCAGCGCAAATATCACGCCCGACGCCTCGGGGATCTCGTACTACGACACCGCACTTTTTACGCAAGTCATGCGCACCGGATTCGTGAAGGCGCGTCGGCTCAACCAGATCATGCCCTGGCACGTCTTCCGCGGGATGACGGATGAGGATTTGTCTGCTATGTTTGCCTACCTGCAGACGCTCAAGCCCGTGCGGCACCACGTGGACAACGCCGAGCCGCCGACATTTTGCAAGCTCTGCCGCCAAACCCATGGGGGTGGAAACCAGAACTAGCGGCAGTTGTCACGGGCCGTTTTCCAATCATAGGTAAAGCGGAAACTGTGTCCAAAAAAATTGTGCCATCTTAGGGGTTCATGCCAAAACCTGGGAACAATTTGGGAACAATAACCGCCGAAAACCGGCATAAACCGTGATACAAGATGCGCGAAAGTGCCAGACGGGACAACTACTTAGCGTTTTACGGTATACCTTGGGCGCAGGAGGTCCCCGGTTCAAATCCGGGCGCCCCGACCATTCACTCCTGGTCCGGCCCGGATACAGGCTGACTATGTCTCAGGCCGCCCACCTGTCCGAACCTGCAGCGCTCACCGCGACATCTCGGGGTCGCCGGGCATGGGGTGGCGCGCGGTGTTTGCGTGCGGCACAAGCTGCCGATACACCACAGCGGGAATGTGCGAATCCCAGAAGCCCACTGCTTTCGCGTAGCCCACAATTCCAAAGAATAACACCGCAACGCCCGCAGCCATGGCCCACGTTGGAATGCGCTTCGGTGGCTTGGAAGTTTGTGAGGTGGTTTGCAGGAAAGGATTGGAGATTTTCGGCAGCGCCAGATGCAACGCGCCTTCGGCCGGGCAGATCGCCACGCACTCCAGGCAGCCGGTGCATTCGGCCGACTTGATGGTGATGAGTTGGTCCACCGGCAGATTGGCCGGGCAAACCTTGGCGCATTTGGCGCAGTCGATGCACGGCTCGGGCTCACGCCGGATGCGCAGCGGACTCAGGAGCGACGCAAATCCCAGCAGCGCGCCGTAGGGGCACAGGTAGCGGCACCAGAAGTTCTGCACAAACACAGAAGCCAGCACCAGGATGCCGAGCACGATCAATCCGGTCTCGCCAAGAAAGCGGAAGAAGTTCAGCATCTTCACACCGGCCACCACGCCGTAGTCGCTTTGCATGAAGTTGGCAATCGCTTCCGCCGACATGGACGAAATCGCCCATACGAAGAA
>JAWOLO010000078.1:0-5684 GCA_033853375.1 Terriglobia bacterium | reverse complement strand
CTTGAGGTCGATGCAAGATCAGGATGATTAGGCAATTGGCCACTCGACAGCGACCGACAATTAACCAGCAGCTTCTCATGCGAAGGGTGCAACGCCAGGTTAAATCCGGTCAAACTGCGAGCTGCTGAAAATCAGTTTCGTGTCATCCCCAGTGCGCAGGAGAGTTCGAAAATCGTCTGCTAGGGCCGACCATTTTTTTCAGGTCCGGCCCGGAGACAAATTACACAATGTACCGGCCGCATAGGCAGCACCTTTGCTCCCAAGGGATTATCAAGCGGCGTCCTTCGCAGGATACTTCTTCTACAGCATCACTTTCTCCCCAAAAGCGGAAACAGTGACCTAGGTCTTCGAAGATTCGAAATGGGACTCAATCTGTGGCTATTTTCTGTGAAACCTGAGTCCGCTCTGCTCTTGTAGTAGAGGTCTGAAGTATCTTCAGCATTGCGCAGCATCTAGAACTTGATGATTCCGGGTGGGGTTTAGCCCCTTGTTACGCAGGTACGCGTTGCGAAAGCGCGGAACGCATTCACGGCGCGTTTCGGCTGGCCAAGCTGGCCAGGGCGAGATGTTGCTTGCGCCTGTAGATATCCGGCGGTGAAGCCGCTTGCCGATTTGCTTGTGCGGTTCGGGCGCGGCGCGAAGATATGCCGAAACCCGAAGAAGGCCACATGCATCGTACAATAAGTGGGTTGGCAAGCATTCTCGATCGTAAATTTGCCACGACGGAAGAACAGGAGAGAAAAGATGCGAATCGGGAGAATGTGTCTGCTTGGGGGAGTGATATGCCTGGTGGCAAGCGCACCGGCTAAGGCGCAGTACGGCGGCAGCAGGTTCGAAAAATGGGAATTTACGCCGTTCGTCGGATATGAAACGAGCGGTTCCTATCCGCTCAATTCGACGTCAACCACAGTAGCGATAAACGCCCTGCGCATTAACGGGGCGGCGAGTTTTGGCACGTTTATCGGCTATTCACTCACTTCCAATGCACAATTCGAGTTTATGTGGGATCGAAACATGACCTCCTACAGTGATCAACAGACTCCCGGTGCGCCTTTCATGAAGGCTTATGATTCGGACGTGGATCAGTATCAATTTGGTATTCTTTATATGTTTCTTGGGGACGAACACAAGTGGCGGCCATACTTTGCGGGCGGCCTGGGCTTCACGCACGAATTCAACAGCGGGGGCAACCCGACGCGACTAGACTTTTCCTACGGCATTGGCGGCGGCACGAAATACACATTGACGAAGCATATTTCTTTCAGGGCCGATGCGCGCTACATGCCGACCTACGCGAATTCCGGCCTGGCAACTTACTGCGATCCCTTCTATGGTTGCTATACCGCGAAGGTGTCGCAATACCAGCATCGCGGGAATTTCCTGGCGGGGCTTGCGTTCCACTTCTAAAGACCCGAAGAGAGCTGCAGAAATTCGGGCACTCTGAACCGTTTACCGGGCGCCGCAGTGTAGTTACAAGTAATAGAGATGCTAAGGCGCCGCTGGCTTTTGAGCTGCGGGCGGCGTTTCCAGTGGCGGCGCAAACTTGGCGTCGTCGACGGGGACATTCTGCTGAAGCTGTTCCACTTGAATCGTGAATTGGTTTCCCGGGCGCGAGAGAGTCCACCGGAACGGGACTTTCAGGCCATTCGCTTCGCGATAATCCGCATAATCAATCTGCGTGGGATTGCGGCCCAACGGCGTTTCGGCATAGCGTACCAGCCGGAGCAATAGCCCGGACTCTTTGTCGAGATAGAGCCGCAGTGGTGGCTGCCCTTCTTTATGGCCAACGATAAGATAGGTATCGTGGCCGTCGATCTTTTCGCTCGCGTTCACGCGGAACTTTTCGTAGAGAGTTTTAACATGCAAGGCAAAATACAAGTCGGCATCGATGCGCGCCGCGGCATTTTCCGCTGCGGACATCCTATGCACGCGCCCAGGGACGCTTAGCCAGCCATGCGTGCCGTCGAAAGCGGTGACGCTATCACCATTGGGGAGATGCATGACGGAAAGCCGCTTGTCGGGTGCTTTGGAATAGACGTCAACGGGGAAATGCTGGCCGCCGAAGGCCGTAAGAGTGCCTTTTTCGACGCGGCTGGTGACCTTTTGAAGAGTTTCCGCACCGCCGATGGCGCCGAGGTATTTGTCGAGGAGTTGCTCGGCTGGTGGAAAAGTCGGGTTGGGTTCACTGGCTTTCGCGCTTTCGGTAGCTTCGCGCTTAGGTTCCTCGGAGGAGATGATCGGAGTGGCGACAGGATCCGGCGAGCCGCGATGGCACGAATAGCAGGTGACTTCGCGATGGCCCTCGAAATTCTCCTTGTTGATGACCATCATCATGCCGATCATTTTGCGTGCGGTGACTTTCGGTTTCTTGTCGTCTTTTTCGAAGGCGCGAGCGACGTGGCAGTATTCGCATTCGACGCCGAGCGAAGCGGCGATGAACTGCATCGAGGGGACGACCTGGTCGGCCGGAACTCCTTTGAGCGCCTGGATGTTCTTGTACTCTTCTTCCGCCAGCTTGGGCGTCTTTGCCGCTGTGTCCTCTGACGGAGCTTTTGTCGGAGTGGACTGCGCACGCGATCCTGCCGTCGCCAGCAGAACGAACGTAGAAACTCCGCAGGCAAAAAGCCCGACCTTCCAACGATGTGCAATCATGGATTCAACCCTCGCAGGTTATGTGACGAACGTGCTGGTGAAGTGGTTGCAGCGATTTGAAACAGATCCCGACTTAGGCGCTGATTTCGCCGCGCTTGGCGAGTGCTGTAATGCGATCTGCCGCGCGGAAAGCTAACGCCATGATGGTCATGGTGGGCTGGCCTCGGCCGGAAGTTACCAGGCTGCTGCCGTCGCACAAGAAAAGATTCTTCACATCATGGGCGCGATGATCGGGATTAATTACCGAAGTTTTCGGATCGTTCCCCATGCGACAGGTGCCGAGGAGGTGCACGCCAAACTGCTGCTCCTGCGCCGGGAAACTCCACTTTTTGACAGCCCCGGCCTCGTTGTGGACAGCGAGCGCGCGCTCAAAGAGCCAGTTACCGAGCTTCAGGTCGTCGGGATGGTCTTTGTAAGTCAGGCGCAAGGCGGGCAAGCCCCAGGCATCTTTCAGATCGGGGTCGAGCGAAAACGAATTGTTTTCCACGGGCAGGGAAGTGCCGTGACAGAAAATTTCCATGGTTCGCGTAAAGTTGTTCGCGAGAGCCTTCTTAAATTCCTTGCCCCAACGCGGAGTGTCTGGCGGGAGTCCACCGAATGCAAAGGAAATGGCAGTGTAGTCGTAGCGGGCATCAAGACCGCCGCCGCCATAGAAGCCAACCTTCTCGTGATCGAGTTCGTAGAAATCATGAAGCACGCGGCTGACGCAGTAGCCTTTGTAATCGTTAAGCGGATGCTCGTAGACACCGGTGACCGTGCCCCCGCTATTGAACATCAAGTTCTTGCCAACTAGGCCGCTGGAATTTGCTAGACCATTCGGAAATTGCTTGTTCCCCGAAAGCAGCAGCAGGCGGGGAGTCTCTGCGCCGTTGGCACAAACCACTACAGCCTTAGCTCTCTGGAGATGAGTATTTCGCTTATCGTCAAAATATACGGCCCCGATGGCGCGGCCATTGGCATCCAATTCGATCTTGTGGACGTAAGAGTTTGGGCGAATTTCGCAGCGGCCAGTGCGCTCGGCCACGCGAATCGCAGCAACCAGCGAGCTGGATTTTGCACCGACCTCGCAGCCGAAACCAAGGCAAAAACCGCACTGGACGCAGGCGCTCCGTCCAGCTCGCGCTTGCGAAAGAATGGCCATCGGCGCAGGAAACGGATGCCAACCCAGTTTTCGGGCGGCGCGCTCAAAAAGCACTCCCGAAGATTTCACCGGCAGCGGCGGCATGGGATAAGGCTTCGAACGAGGCGGATCGAACGGACTCGCGCCAGCAAGGCCCGAGACGCCTATGTCCCATTCCACCTTCGTGTAATAAGGCTCGAGATCCGCGTAGGTGATGGGCCAATCGACGAGAGTTGACCCTGGTATCGGCCCGACTTTGCTGCGCTCGATGAAATCAATTTCGTGGAAGCGCCAGTAGTTTGCCGTGAAATGAACGCTGGTCCCGCCGACACAGCGGCCGTAGACGAGAGCGCGCTGGGGCTTGGCCTTCTCGTCGGGAGTTTTGCGAACCGTGGTCGGTTGCAGCTTGGGATGGTTGGTGAGCTTGTCCAACGCCAGGATTTCGATTTCATTGTGCGTGAAATCGGCTTCCGTCAAGTAGGGCCCCTGCTCAAGAACCACGACGCGGAATCCGTTGGTGGAAAGCTCTTTGGCCAGGACGCCGCCGGCAGCGCCGGAACCGACGATGACAAAATCCACTTCGTCCGAAGTCTTGTACTTGGGCTGGTCCACAGTCATTTCTTCTCCGCTTCCTTCATTTCTTCCTTCGATGCGACTTCCCAACCGGGATAGCCCTTGTCGTAAAAACCGAAGGGCGGCTGAAACATGTGTTCGCGCTCGCGCCCTATCACCTTCCAGCCCGCGCCATCCTGGTTGCCGCCATAGTCCGGATCGATCAAGAAACCGGCGATGGTGTGCTGCCGCACAGTTTCGAAAAAGTTCTGTGCTCCGGGGCTTGTGCGGAACCGGCGCTGTCGGCCCTTAGGACTTTGTTCATCGAACGAATGCAGAACTTCATCTTGTTGCTCGGGCGTCAGCTCAGAAAATTTGGATTTGCCCTGGAACATTTCGGCGACTCTGGATTGCAACTCCGGCAGACCTGCGCGGTAGGTTTTTTGATCGTCGACACCAAAAGTTGCTAGGCCATGATCGATGAAATAAACCACGCCGGCTTCATGGGCCCCGGGAGTCTCGTCACTGGGGATAATGCGGGCGGTGATAGCGTCGATCTCTTTCGCTTCGTCCGCAGTGAAAAACCCAAATTTCGGAGGTGCTGCCGCCTTGGCGGCCTGGTGAGCGTGCTGAGCCGCCGCGAGCAGAGCCGGCCAGCGCGCAGACACCCAGACCGCAGAGAGCCCTCCGGCTCCCTGGGCCAAAAAACGACGACGGCTGACGGATTCTTTCATTTGGAGAGTCCTTGAAATAACTTTCCAGACTGTAAGCTGCACAGCCCGGAGCGTCAAGCGGTTCAAATAACTTTTCTGCAGCCAAATTGACAGGCGCTAAATTTCTCCTCGACGCGCCAGAGCAGTGATGCGGTCGGCGGCTCTATAGGCCAGCGCGCTGATCGTCTCGGTTGGCTGCCCGCGGCCAGAAGTGACCAAGCTGCTGCCGTCGCAGAGGAACAGGTTCTTCACATCGTGCGCGCGATGATCGGCATTGATCACGGAGGATCTCGGGTCGTTGCCCATGCGACAGGTACCCAGGAGGTGGTAAGCAAAATTCTGCTCCTCGACCGGAGAAGCCCACTTTTGAACCGCGTTCGCGGCATCGAGCAGTTCCATGATGCGGGCGCGCAGAAAAGCGCCGAGCTTGATATCGTCAGGATGATCTTTGTAGGTCATGCGCAAGGCGGGCAGGCCCCAGGCGTCCTTGAGATCCGGATCCAGGGAGAAGCTGTTGGTCTCGACGGGCAGGGAAGTGCCGTGCGACACGATTTCCAAGGTGCGAGTGTAGTTGTGAGCGAGAGCGGCCTTGAATTCTTTTCCCCATCGCGGAGTTCCCGGCGGAAGACCACCCATGTCGTAGCCGT
>JAWOLO010000077.1:0-10663 GCA_033853375.1 Terriglobia bacterium | reverse complement strand
TCCAAACGGATTGAAGTTCTTCAATAATATCGTGGTCAACCAGTCCCGAGTAGGCGAGAGGCGGACATTCGTCGACGACCTGAACTGGGCATCCTTCGTGCAGCATCTTCTGTGAAAGCAGGATCTGCTTGAGGGTCACTTCGTAGCGGCCGCCACAAGCGCTGCACGGGACCTCAATTGCTAACTTTTCGAGAATATCCATTCGTTTGCTTTCGTCTCTGCCAAATTTTCATAGCGTCTACGTTCCCATGTTTACGCCCATGTTTACGAAACGGGTCCGCATAGCGGCAGGTATTGTGGACTAATGAATGGCGAGTGATTGTTTCTTGCCTTTTTCGGTCAGCGCGTAGAAGTCCCCGCCGCACGCGTCCAGCATACCTGCGCGCATCAATTCATCGATGGCATCGAGCACGCGCTCCCGCTCGGAAGCTTCATTGCCCGCTGCTTCAAATAGCACATGCAGGTCCAAACGATCGGTTCCCATCTCTCCATATAACCGCAAAACACGCAGGGAAAGCGGATTCATCGTAGGCCTCGTTTCTGACGGATCGTCTTTTTCCGGAGCTTTTTGGTTTCCGTCTTCTTTACTTCCGGCGGCCACGATATCGTGAGCAGGAACGCGCTGTCTTCGACTGCGTCCACATCGTGAGGCACACACTCGTCCAAGGCGAGCAGGTGCCCGACGGGGAGCTCCACCGTCTGCTCCGGCAGATGAAGTCGGATGTTACCGCTCAGAGTGTGCACCGAGATTCTCGCTGCCGCCGTGTGCTCATGCATGCGCGTGTTTGCCTTCATGGCGATCAGAACAATGCGGAGGTCCGCATGCTTTACGAGCGTCTTGGAACTTCGCCCCGCAGCGTGCTTCCAGGATTCATCCGCGTGGAGTTGGGCGAGTTCGTCGCTTAGGTTAAATTGAAGCAGAGGTTTGTTGAGAGTCCCTTCGATAGACTTATGCCCTACGTGCATTTGTTGTCCGGAAATCTTCGCTTGACTGATAGCCATGTGTGTCCTCGGCTGATGAAGTACCGATGCACTTGAGTCGAGTCTGGCAGGACTTACAGGATAAGGCGGGGTTTGCTGAAACGCCCGGTCTTCTTCTCTTCCACAGCGGAAATCAGGTCCAGCCAGACACACGCAAGTGTAGGAGCGAACTCCCGGAGATTGTATCGTAATACGATATGTTGTTCAATCTCACCGCGGAGTTATCCGACATATTCTTGATACACGGTGATTTGCGCAAGCAGAAAACAATAGCTGGGAACGTTAGGGGGCGGAGCGGTGCCGTGCAAGTATTCCCGTGAAAAAGGCGAGGAAGGCTCGTAAAATTTGAGTAGCGGTGTTGCTTTTGAGGAGTGACGTTGAGCGGATTCTCAACTCGGGTCAGGCAAGGGAGGGTCCGGCGGCTGGGGCTGAGACTTTTGATTGTTCGTTGGCTGACACTTTGGCTTTTTCTTTGTGTGCTTTTTGAAATAAGCTCAGGTTCGGCGCTGGCGCAGGAACAGGACCGCGAAGAGGAAATTGTAGCGAGTCTCGCGGGCGGGCGCGTCATCGTGCATGTCGCGAAAGACACCATTATTTTTGCGGCCATCGATCAGCCCGTCGAACAGCACTCGATTCCGCCGCGCGTGGTGGGCGTCGACTCCGGGCACATCGGCGTCCTGTTTGGCGCTTCTGAGTGGCGCCTGCCTGCGGATCCTAGGCCCGTCCGATTGGACCGCAATTTTCAGCGCGTGAGCGGCAGGCAACCTCGGGATGAGTACGCGCCCGGGGAAGCCGAACCGGACCTCGAGCTCATCGGCACGGCCTTCCTCGAGAAGCTTCGTCCGCTGGTGGGCGAACTGCATCACAAGATTGACTTCCCTGCCGATCAGCCCATCTTGCAAATCGTCCTGATTGGCTTTGCTCCGGACAATTATGGCCCTGAAGTGTGGGTCGTGGAATATCACATGGAACAAGAACAGGTGGCCACGCGCGGCGAGGAATATTGGCAGACGCGCGTTCTCCGTCCGCACTTCACGCAGCTCTATCCGCCGGAAAAACATGCGCCGCGCCTTATAGTCGAGAGCCGTTATCCCGCGAACCTGAAGGGACCTACGCTTGAAGAAATGATCAAGAGCAATGACCCGCGCATCGCTTCGGCGCTGCAAAATGCGCGGTTCGAAAAAGTACTCGAGAATCTGCGCGGCGGTTCCGCTCAAAAAGCGCCCCCCGTCGAGTCTGTGGATTTTCTGCGCGCGGCATTGCCGCTCATTGCGGGGAATTCTTCGTTTGTGCTTGGAACCATCGAGGAACAGCGAGGTTTGGAGTGGGTTGTCCCCCCTTCCGAGCCCGTCGAGAAGGCGGAAGAAGACAAGAATCGCCCGCCTGGCGCGCCGACGCTGCGGCGCCCCATTAAGCCCTGAGCAGCAGGTGCTGAAGAACTAGGTCGACCACAAGGCTCTTTTCAGTTCTAGATTCGATTCAGGTGAACTGTATAGGGTCTCGGAGAAAGCTCTGCCTTTTTTCGCGAGTGTGGGAGCGCAAGGCGATATCCCCTTTTCCGTCTGCCGAGCAGGTGAATCTTCTTGAGAAGGTTTTGGCCTTCTTCAAGCTTTCTCGCGTCAACTTGCGGGTTCTCTTTAAGAAGTTTTCTTAAGTTCACCCTTGCCTTTTGTTTTTTCTTCATCCTAGCAGGCACTAGAGCACCTCATTCAATTTAGATGAAGGGTCTGTATGCCCCGGCAAAGTGTACCACACCTCTTGTGCTGAGCTTTGCCATATAGTCCGATAGAAGGTCGTGGTACTCCCTAATTGCCGGCGAGTTTGCCCCGAAATCGTCGATAATCAGGTTGATGTCCTTCTCCAAGATCTCCTTGGAGATACCGTGCCCGTGAGAATGCCACTTTTCGGTCTTATTTAATTCTTTTGCGATCGTGGCTGCCCGGGTCTCTTTCATATTCTTCGTTACTTTCCTGTTCCGCGTACGCGTGTGTTTCCAATCTTTAAACTTGTATTTGACCAACCACTCTTTGAGTAGACTAACCGACAATTCTCTGGCTTGCTCATACTGATACAGTTCAGCCTGGTCAAAACCATCAATCAACAGTTGAACTTCTGCGGTTGTTATCGTGCCTGCATTCGCCTTGTCGATGAGTTTCTGATATTTCTCGAGATAGCCAAGCGCGGGAACCATCTTTCCAGACTGTCCTTCCACTTGCGGGTCGATTGGTCCCAGCCTGGAGTAATAGTCCATATGAATTGCGTCCCCAGACATGACAAGAACCGTGCCTGCAGAGAAAGCGTGATTAGGCACGATAAAATCAACCAGTGAATAGTGATGCCTCAAGGTTGCGACGATCCGCTGCACGACTTCGATGTACCCACCCGTCGTTGTAAGTAGCACAATCAATTTGTCCCGAGGCGGTTGCTGGCTATGACGCTGTTCAACCGCGGACCGCACAATGTCATCAACTCCGAAGAGTATGGGTCCGCAAAAAGCAATTGCGTGGGCTTGAAAGGCATCTTCAAGTTGCTTTATGCGAATATCCAGCTGGTGTTCAATAAACTGATTTGCGCTACTTTGTTCTGGCATGTGGTTCCTCGCTAGCTTGCAGCTTCAAATAACGTTCCCTGCAAGCAAGGATAAGGCGTTTTCGCTTTAAGAATGGTACCGCTGGAATGTAGTGCAGAATGAATAAATAAAGCCAGGGAAATTGGTGGTTTAAAGAGCCCGCAGGTCGACGTCCGCAACGAGGTCGACGACTGCCCCAGGCAAAGTTGTGGGCTCGTCGTTGCGAACGTGTGCTTCAAGCGGGCTCATTTTGTGACTATACGGGCTTCCTCAAAGCCTCGCAACCGCCAAACAATCCATCAAGGAAGTTTTTCGATGGGATCGCCGAGGCGGATGGTGCCACCTTCCAGGACGCGGCACAGCATCCCACGGCGACCCCAGAGTTCTCTACGCAGGCCCGGACGAATCCTCTCCATTTGGTTGCAGGGCGTGCACATCATCGTGACTTCCAGGCGCGCTTCGCCAACGCGCAGATGTTGCCCAATCGGGAGACTGTTCACGTTCAAGCCGTCGGTGGTGATGTTTTCCCGCAGAACGCCGGGCGGCAGATCCATGGCTTCGAGGGTTTCGCGGTCCACCAACAAGATCTGGCGGTTTCCCCCGGGCTGCGCATGCGCGCAACCCTCAAGTCCAATGCCAGCATGGACTCGCGCTTCCTGAAGCTCTTCCAGCGGCACGTGTTTCTTAGGCGCACGAAACAGCTTGTGTATGCTCGCCATAGGCTTCAGTTTCCGCTCGCGCTAAGTGAGTTCCCGTGCCGGCCGATGTCTTTGCGGTAGTGCATGCGTTCGAAGTGAATCTTTTCTGCGGCGGCATACGCTGAGCCGAGAGCCGCGCCAAGTGTCGGACCCGTTGCTGTCACTCCCAGCACGCGGCCGCCGCTCGTCAAGATTTCGTCCCCGACACGTTTCGTTCCGGCATGGAGGACTTTCACACCGGCAGTCTGCTCCGCAGCGGCTAGTCCATCGATACGCTTGCCGGTTTCGAATTTTCCGGGATAGCCGCCCGACGCCAGCACAACGCAAGCGCTCGCGCCCGGCTTCCAACGCAACTTGGATGCTTGGAGTTTGCCTGCGGCTACGTCTTGCAGCACCTCGGCCAGGTCGAAGTCCATGCGGGCTACGATTGCTTGCGTCTCCGGGTCCCCCAGCCGGCAATTGAACTCCAGAACCTTCGGGTCAGAAGGCGTAAGCATTAACCCGATGTAAAGGAATCCCTGGTAAGGGATGGCGTCCGCGGCCAGGCCTGCCAACGTGGGTTCCACGATGGTCGAGAGGATGGAATTTCGAAAGGCCTCCGGCAAGAGTGCATCGGTCGAGTACGCGCCCATGCCTCCCGTGTTCGGGCCCTGGTTCCCGTCAAAGACACGCTTGTGATCGCGCGTGGGAACGAGCGGCGCGTAGCTCTTGCCATCCGTGATGATGATGAAGGACAGCTCATCGCCTTCGAGCCCCTCTTCCAAGAGAACGCGACTTCCTCCGGCGCCCAGTTCGTTCTTCTCCATCACGCGCTCGATGAACTTGCGCGCTTCCTCCATGTTCTGCGCAACCAAGACTCCTTTGCCGGCGCACAAGCCGTCCGCTTTGATCACCATGGGAAAGGTGACATTGCGCAGCGCTTCGTAAGCATCCTTTGCGGAGTCATAGGAGCCGTACATTTTTGCCGTCTGGATGTTGTGTCGTTGCAAGAACTCCTTCGAAAAGATCTTGCTTCCCTCAAGTTGAGCGGCTTGCTTGGAAGGTCCGACGATCGCCCAGCCACGCTTGCGAAACGCATCGCCAATGCCGTTCACCAAGGGCAGCTCCGGGCCGACGACGGTTAGGTCCGGCTGCATCTTTTCCGCAAAGGCCACAAGCCCGGCCATGTCTCCAGCATCAATGGCAACGCACTCGGCATCTGCGGCGATGCCGGCGTTCCCAGGCGCACACCAGATTTTTTCCACGCGCGGACTTTGCTTCAGTTTCCACACCAGTGCGTGCTCGCGCCCGCCGCCGCCAATCACCAAAATCTTCATTCCGTCATCCTCGTTGCAACAACGTTGGAACGATAGATGGCACGTCAGTCGGTGTCAATGCAAGAGGGAAATCAAGCACGACTGCTCA
Source organism: Terriglobia bacterium (assembly GCA_033853375.1). GTDB lineage: Bacteria > Acidobacteriota > Terriglobia > Acidiferrales > UBA7541 > Acidiferrum. The sequence goes on along the minus strand of JAWOLO010000077.1, from coordinate 5,011 downwards.
TGCGCTCAAGTCAGCCGGGCGATGCTGCTGGGGGAGAATTGCACACTCCTAAGTAACTTAGGAGTAATAGAGAATCGAACGCGGCCGTGCGGGATCAAGGACAGACGCACGAGTTCCAGGCGGCTGGTATATCGGTAAATCAGGAATTGCTAGCGGCGCGAATGGGAATGGTGACCGAAGCCGACGCGGCGTCGGAAGAAGCCAGCATGTGGCAGCGCCCATCGAAGATGCCCCCTGGGTCAATCACCATGCACGGCGAATGCACTTCGCCGGTCACAACGCCTTTGGCTTGAATCTCGACACGGCCCTTCGCGAAAATCACGCCGTCGAAGCGGCCGGAAATCACCACGCGGTTCCCTTCAATCTGGCCTTCGACTTTTGCGCCGTCGCCGAGAATAACGGTCTGCTCGGAAATGATGTTGCCTTTGACGTTGCCATCAATGCGGAACGTGCCCTTGACTGTGAGCGTTCCTTCGAGGCTTACGCCCTGGTCGATAAATCCTGTCCACTCTTCGCTGGAGGCGCCATTGTTTTCGCCGCCGCTGGGCCACTTCCACGACATATCGAATTCCCCCAAATCTTCAGACACTTCTACTTTCAATCGGGACCGTAAACAAGTCAAACGCAACTGCGAAGCCGTGTTGTCGAAGGATTAAGACTGCACGAACGGACAGTGTTGCGCAGGCAATCTTTCGAGCGATTTATTTCAGACGAATTCTCACCGAGCGCTCTACTTCATAAGGCGATCGTAAAGGCCCATCAACTGTTTGTCATCGTAAAATTCGAGCATCAACTGCCCGGGCCGCACTTTGGTTTTCATGCGCAATGTAATCTTGGTTCCGAGATGCCGCTGCAATTCTTCGATGGCAGAGCGAATATTGGGATCCACATGAGGGGGAGCTGGAGGCTGGGGAGATTTTCCCTGGATGCGGCGAGCTGCCAGTTTTTCAATCTGGCGGACCGTCAAGGCGCCGCGCGAGGCGCGATGCGCGTAGCGCATGCGCAATTGCTGCTCAGGAACAGCGAGTAGAGCGCGACCATGCCCTGCCGTTAGCTTCCCTTCTTCGATCCACTCTTGAATCTGCTTTTCCAACTTCAGCAAGCGAATCGCGTTAGCGACCGTCGCACGATCTTTGCCGGTGCGCTCCGCAACCTGCTCCTGGGTCATGTGAAATTCATCCATCAAGCGCTCGAAGGCGCGCGCCGCTTCCATGGCGTTCAGGTCTTCGCGCTGGATGTTCTCGACCAGCGTCATTTCCAGCGCGAGGTCGTCCGGGACTTGTTTCACGATCGCCGAGACTTTGCCCAAGCCGGCGCGCTGCGCCGCACGCCAGCGGCGCTCGCCGGCGATCAGTTGAAAGCGGGAGCCGATGGGACGCACCACCAGAGGCTGAATGATGCCGCTGGTCTTGATCGACCGCGTCAGCTCGTCCAGCCCTTGCTCATGGAATTTCGTGCGCGGTTGGTACGGGCTGGGCTCAATCAGGTCAATGTCAATTTCCTGTGGGCCGATCTGCATCGGCTGCCGAGCGGGCATGGCTGCAGCGGCTGCCCCGCTGGCAGTGGCTGGCTGAGGTTGAATTGATGCGGGTGCTGGCTCAGGCCTCTTGCCTTCAAGCTCCCGAATGAGCGCTCCGAGCCCCCGACCCAGCGCGTTTCTCGCCATTGGCGATTACCTCCTTGGCCAAATGCGTGTAGCCTTCTGCCCCTTTGCTTGTCACGTCATAAATAATTATCGGTTTCCCGAAACTGGGCGCTTCCGCCAAGCGAACGTTGCGCGGAATGATGCTCTTGAAAACCTGCTGCCCAAAGAAGGTGCGCAGGTCATTCGCCACCTGGCGCGAAAGCGTTGTGCGTTCATCGAACATTGTCAGAAGAATGCCCTCAATTTCCAGGTTGGGATTCAGCGTGCGGCGAATCCGCATGAGCGTGTCAAGTAACTCAGAGACGCCTTCCAAGGCCAGGTATTCGCACTGGATCGGAACCAGAACGGAGCCAGCCGCGACCAAGGCATTGAGCGTCAATAAATCCAGGGCGGGGGGACAGTCCAGTATAATGAATTTGTATTTGTCCTCCAAAACCTTGAGCGCACTACGCAGACGGTATTCGCGCTCGTCAGCGGAGACCAATTCTACAGCGGCCCCGGCGAGATTCTTATCGGCAGGAATTACGTCCAACCCTTCGATTTGCGACTTCTGGATGATCTTGTCGAAAGGCTCGTTGAGAATCAGCGCATGGTAGAGGGTGCGGCGCGAAGGATCTTTGGAGAAGCCGATGGCGGCCGTGGTATTGGCTTGGGAATCGCAATCTACGAGAAGCGTGGGCTGGCCCGCGGTGGCCAAGCAAGCCGAAAGGTTGACAGCCGTGGTGGTCTTTCCTACTCCGCCCTTTTGGTTAGCAATCGCGATGATTCGCGCCACGGAGCCCCCGTTAGCGAAAATCTAGCAAAGGACGATTTCCGATGCAAGCTGTTTCACGTGGAACAAAGCGTGGTGTGGTGGGGAACGGGACAAAAGACGGGAGGTGTCGACTCACGAGGGGCAACTGACCAGGGGCTAGCAAGACCCGTCCTATTGTTCCACGTGGAACAGATAGAGGTTTCATGGAAATCTTTGCGCCTGCCTCGCCTGAACTTGTAGGAGGCTGAAAAGGGCCAGCCTGGGATGTTCCACGTGGAACAATCCTGCTAGTTCAGCCGCAACCCCGAATGTCCGTCCTCCTGCCGAACCGTGCGTAGACCAAGCCAGGATTCCTCGCACCGCTCGGATTGACAGATGGGCTTTCCCTGTGTCTCAGGAGCAAGTAAGAATGTGACTCGACGCAGAGGGGGTTCTTCGGAGCGACGGGTTTCTGGTGTCCGGGGAGATGGGACGGAAGCAAGAGTGTTTCACGTGGAACAATCATAGGCAAAGTTTCTCCGACTTCCGTGACGGCAGCAGGTCCTAAAGTTGATGGCAGTCGACAAACAGTCTAAGGGCGAATCTGATCCAATGAATAAATGGGAAGACCATTTGTTCCACGTGAAACGTTCGTGCTCTTCAATCGGACGCTCGGACTCGGAAGTATTGTTGCGTCGCAGGTGCGAAGCTGGAAGATGAGTAGTACTCAGTGTTCCATACGGGACATTCTGGCGAAGAAGACGGAGAGAACTTAGAGAGTGAAACGCAGAAGAATCAACCGGAAGCTTAAGGCTTCTTCGTCCCGACAAGGAGGACGCGGCGAAGGGAATTGGGCACGGGAATGGGCTCGTGCCATTCCCAGCCGAGAATCTTCTGAACCTCCGGCAGATCGTTTGCTCCCATCCACAAGACGACACTCCTGGCGGCAAGCCGCTCAGAGTGTGCCCACTCAAGAAACCTGGGATACTCGCCCAGAGCACGCGCGCATACGTAATCGAGTGGCGCAATTTCTTCGCCGAGCTCCTCATATCGCCTGACGAGCACCTGGGCGTCCTTAAGCCCTAATTCGCGAATGACCTCCGCCAGAAAGGTCGCCTTCTTGAGGTTCGATTCGATCAAGAAAACTTGCAGTCCCGGACGCATAATTTTAAGCGGAAGGCCCGGAAACCCGGCACCAGTACCCGCGTCGGCGAGCCGACCGCGCTCGATCGGTACCGAAATTCCGGCAAACATGCTCTCGCAGAAGTGGCGATAGAGGATTTCCAGCGGATCGCGAATCGCCGTCAGGTTGACCTTGTCGTTCCAAGCCAGCAAAATCTTTATATATTGTTGAATTTGAAGGGCTTGATCATCGTAGGCGGGCAATTTGAATTCCTCGAGAGCACGGCGAATCACCGCCATAGAAGGGAGGGTTGGACTGGCTGTTGTCATAGTAGTTACTGTTAATTGTTATTTGAACGCAACGCATCCTGCTGAGGCCCCACGGGGGTTCGCTTCAAATACCGCCTGCCGGCCACACCAGCAACCACGTCCACCGCACTATGCCACAAAATCGCAGGCACAAAGCTATTGTACGCCAACCGGCTCACGCCGAGGACGAGACCCACCAGGAATGTCATCACCATGCCACCCCGTCCTTGATAGCTGTGGGCCAGCCCAAAGAGAAGCGAGGAAACCAAGACGACGAGCCAGGCTCCCAGTCCGGCAGAAGAGAGAGCGGCCATGGCAAATCCGCGGTACAAAAATTCCTCACAAAGCCCCGCGGTAATCGCGAGGGCCAGGTAGGGAAGCAACTCGACAGCTGATTGCGGCAGGATTCGTTCGGCGATGGCTTGCAGAGGCCCACGGAACTCCACCGGGATTCGGCTGACGCGGCGCAGGTTGAGCCACTGGAGAGAGCCAGTGACCAGGGCACCCACGATACCGGCAACGAGCAACTTGGTTTGGTTGTGAAACGCCAGCCCCAACTGCGGAGCGGTGTAGCCGTGGACCCAGACGCGCCAGCCCACGACCGCAACGGCCAACCACTGGAAGGCGATGGTCGAGGCGTAGAGCACCAACCGCTCCATCGAGCTGACGTGCGGCATCGCCAGCAACTTCTTCATGCGCGCGCGTCCACGCCACGGCAGGAGTACGCCAAGAGCAAAGAAGATCAGCCAGAAGTCCCAAGGCATCCGCAGATAAGAACACTTTCTGCCCACCTCGCGCAAGTAAGCAAGCCTCGGGCGGGTGTAGACTTTCAGCACTCAGAAAGACAACGGAAGCTCACGATGCTCGCGGCTATGACATCGTGTTAGAGCGCCGCGGCGGGACGTGGAAAATCGTTGGGATATGGTTTACTTGGATTAGCTGATTCTTAAGAGGCTCTCGGGCTGCCTGCAAGCGCAAATCGCGCGACCTCGCTATAATCGAGGCACGAGACAGGTTGAAGCCTGCCTGTGCAGCCAGGCCTGTCCTACTTAGTGCAGCGAGGTGCGGCTTGACGCATACCGTGAAGCTGACGGCGATGGTCAAGGCAGCGGGTTGAGCGGCGAAGCTGAGTCCCAGTTTGCTGGACTCCGTTTTGCGCGGCTTGCCGCGAGCCAATGATCCGAATGTGCTCGTTGGATTCG
>JAWOLO010000076.1:0-30955 GCA_033853375.1 Terriglobia bacterium | reverse complement strand
ACGCGATCTTATCCACGTCGGGATGCTTCACCAGCGCTTCCCCGGTTGAGCCATCCCCGGTGACGATGTTCACCACACCGGGAGGCAGCTCAATTTCCTGGCAAATGTGGGCAAAAGCCAGCGCGGTAAGTGGTGTGAACTCGGCAGGTTTCAAAACGACCGTATTTCCCGTTGCTAGTGCCGGCGCGATTTTCCAGGCGAGCATCAGCAGCGGGAAATTCCAGGGGATGATTTGCCCTACGACTCCGCATGCCACGTAACCGGGAAATTCCTGCTCGAGAATCTGCGCCCAGCCGGCATGGTGATAGAAATGCCGCGCGACCAGTGGAATATCAATGTCGCGGCTCTCACGGATGGGCTTGCCGTTGTCCAGGGTCTCGAGCACGGCCAGCCAGCGCGAATGCTTTTGCACCTGACGTGCAATCGCATAAAGATATCGCGCGCGAGCATGGGGCGTTAGAGCCTGCCACGCAGGTAGCGCAGCGCGAGCCGCTTTTACGGCGCGATCAATATCTTCGGCAGAGCCCTGTGCGACGGTGGCGAGTTTTTCTCCCGTGGAAGGATCAGCCGTTTCAAAGTACGTTCCCGCCGCCGGTGCGACCCACTTTCCGTTGATGAAATGACTGAATCGCCGCTGATGAACGTCGAGCCATGCCAGAGCCTCGCGCGGATCTTCGGGCGCGGGGCCATACTCCATGGTCATGAATTTTTCAACGATGCTCACCAGCTTTTACCCGCTTCTTTCGTCCCCACTGGGCAAATTTGCCCCTTTTTAAGCAATCGGATGGCGATAGTCCGCCGAATAACGTCCCGTCGCATAGTGTTCGAGCTGTCGTTCGATGTCCGCAAGCATGCCGCTTGCGCCAAACCGGAATAGTTCCGCTTTCATCCACGACGTGCCAAGCTCTTCTTTCATCAGCGCCAGCCATTCCAGTGCTTGCTTCGCCGTTCTAATCCCGCCCGCCGGTTTGAATCCCACCGCCATTCCCGTTTCCTGCGCGTGCTCGCGAATCGCGCGCACCATCACCAAGCTCACCGGCAGCGTCGCATTCACAGCTTCCTTGCCCGTTGAAGTCTTGATGAAGTCCGCGCCGGCCATCATCGCCACCAAGCTCGCGCGGGCCACGTTGCGCAGCGTCTGCAAATCTCCGGTGCCCAGAATCACTTTCAGATGTGCCGGGCCGCAGGCATTCTTGAACGTCGCAATTTCGTCGTAAAGCGCCTGCCATCTCGCGCCGAAAACGTGGGCACGCGTGATGACTACGTCGATTTCATCGGCCCCGGCCTCCACCGAGCGGCGAATTTCATTCACACGCTCTTGCAAGGGCGAAAGCCCCGCGGGAAATCCCGTCGAGACTGCCGCCACATGAATCCCGCTGCCTTCGAGGGCCCGGCGCGCCGTCTCTACAAACGTGTGATACACGCAAACCGCCGCGATCTTTATTCCGAGGCTCTCGACTCCGAGCTTTTGCGCCAGTTCCTGTTGGATCGGTTGTCTCGCCTTCGCGCACAAGCGCCGCACGCGCTCGTCCGTGTCATCGCCGGAAAGCGTCGTCAGGTCCATGCACGTGATGGCGCGCAGCAGCCACGCGGCTTGCCATTCCTTTTTCACGGTTCGCCGTGTGACCAGTGTCTGCGCGCGACGCTCCACGGCGCTGGTGTTCACACGCACAGCGTCAATCCAATCCAAATTGAGGGGGATGCCCCGGTTGGGCTGCAGCTCGCGCCCCCCGTATTGCGCAATCGCGGTGTCAGAGGGAGAAATCGCGCCCGGCACAGAAACGGAAAGATGCTCGACGCTGGAATCACGTATTGCCGCAGGTTTGTCGCGAAAATTCATGGAATCCTATGCCGGATGAGCGAAACTGCTTCGATAGCGTCATCTTATCACTTTGACAGAGATCGTTTACATGTGCGTACAGCGTTTCTGCCACTCTTTTTCGAATTCCGCACGACTGCAAAACGATTTTTGCGTGCCCACCTTCGTGGTCGAAAGGGCTGCGTAGAGACTGGCTCGCAGAAGCGCTTCTTTTTCTGGAAGACCTTCTCCCAAAAACACCGCAAAGCTGCCGATAAACGCGTCGCCCGCGCCGGTCGTGTCCACAGACCGAACCTGGAATGGCGGCATGAGCTCCGTGCAATCCTCGCTTGCTAGAAGGCACCCGCGCTCGCCCAGCGTGATGACGACGCGCTTCACACCTTGCTCCAGCAGAAACTGCGCGCATTTTTTCGCATCGCCGGCGGTATGTACCGGCATTCCTGTGATCGTTTCCGCCTCGCTTTCATTGGGAATGAGGTAGTCCACACCGCGAATTTGCTCGAAGTCCACGGGCAGCCCCGGCGCGGGATTCACGATGCACCGAATCCCCTTGCGTTTCGCGAATTGCACGGTGTGATATACGGTGCGCAACTGAATTTCGAACTGCAGAACGATGGCGTTCGCTTTTCGCAAAAGCGGTTCAGCCGCATCGACATCCTCGGGAGCAAGCAGGTCGTTCGCGCCTTTCACCACAAGGATGCGGTTCTGCCCCTCGGGGTCAACGAAAATGGGCGCCACGCCGCTTGACACGCCCTCCGTAATACCGACGCAGCTTGCGTCAATTCCCTGCGCTTCGAAATTCTTGATGGTTGCTGGACCAAAGAGATCGTTTCCCACTTTGGCGACCATCGCCACGTTGGCTCCGCACAATCGTGCGGCCACCGCCTGGTTCGCACCTTTTCCTCCGAAGCCCAGGTCGAAGCTCTTGCCGAAGATCGTTTCTCCAGGTTTCGGAAACGCGTCATGGAATGTCGTGAGATCCACGTTCGCGCTTCCCACAACAGCGATGAAGGATTGGCTGGCCATTGTTTCGCCCTAATTAGCTCGCGCGAATTATATAAGAATACCGCGGGGAAACCCCAACACCCAGCACCTTCATTGGCGAGCCTCGAGTCCGGCGGGCGACAGGCGTGCGTCCCTCCTATCTGCTTGACACCGCTCTTGGTCCCGACTATAAGCTCCGACAGCCATTGAAGAATGAAACCGCTCGTGGCCTCCAATCTGTCGTAAAGAGTGCTTTCGAATGGATTGACCCTTAAAGGAGCAGCGGATTTATGTTCGTACCCCACTCAGTCGGCTTCGCACTTCTCATGATGATTACCAGCGCGGTCTGCTGGGGCTCCTGGGCGAACACGTACAAAGGCGTGAAGAACTACCGCTTCGAGCTTTTTTATTGGGACTACGCTGTCGGAATTTTCCTGATCTCGCTCGTCCTCGCCTTCACAATGGGAAGCACATCAAACGATGCTTCGAGCTTCCTTAACAATATCCACCGGGCAGATTCCTCCAACTTCTATTACACACTCGCGGGCGGCGCTATTTTCAATCTGGCGAACCTTCTACTCGTTGCGGCCATCGATATGGCCGGCCTGGCCACCGCCTTCCCCGTTTCCATTGGCATCGCACTGGTCGTTGGCGTCGTTTCGAGCTACATCCTGCAGCCCAAAGGAAATCCCGCATTGCTTGCTGCTGGAGTCGCGTCTGCCATCCTTGCCGTGATCCTCGATGGCAAGGCTTATAGCAGCCTCCAAAAATCGGCCACTTCCCTTTCTCGAAAAAGCATTATCGTGTCCGTTGTCTCCGGAATCCTGATGGGTCTTTGGGCTCCGTTCGTTACGCACGCAATGACTCAGGGGCGAGCGCTAGGGCCGTACAGCGTTGGCGTGTTCTTCACGCTAGGGGCGCTTCTGTCATGCTTCCTGTGGAACATCTACTTCATGAAAAAACCGCTCGTGGGCACTCCCGTAAATTTCAGCGAATTCTTTCACGGGCCAGCCTCGGGTCACATGCTCGGCTTCTTGGGAGGAGCCATCTGGGGCTTGGGAACTGTTTTTAATCTCGTCGCCGCAAACTTCACCGGAGTGGCGATTTCCTATGCCATCGGCCAATCCGCACCCATGGTTGCTGCGCTCTGGGGGGTTCTTGCTTGGAAGGAGTTTCAGGGAGCTGGTCGCCGCGCGAAAATATTTCTTGCTTTCATGTTTGTCTTTTACATCCTCGCGATTTTCTTAGTCGCCAAAGCCAACACGGCGAGTTGAGCGGCGCGCCTGTTTCGAATCCTGCAAACTATCCCGCAAAAACATTGCGGGCGATGAACCACAAGTTTGCCGGTCGTTCCGCCAGCCGCCGCACGAACCACGGATACCAAAACGTGCCGTACGCTACCAGCACGATAGAGGTGTAGCCTTCCGCAGCCAGCCGTTCCTGTTCTCCTCGCTGGATTCCGTAAAGCATTTGCACTTCGAAATCCGCTTTCGAAAAGCCTTCCTGCAAAGCTGCCTCCGCGAGCCTGCGAATCATCGCCACATCGTGCGTCGCAAACGCGACCCGAACGCACGATTTTTCCTTCTTGGCATTAAGCAACTGTTGCCCTAGCGCGAAGTAATTCGCATCCACGTCCGCTTTGCGCGGAAAAGCAATCTCCGGCGGCTCCATGTATGCGCCTTTGACCAATCGAATCGACGGCCGCAACGGCAGCAGCTTCGCAACGTCGTCCTTGGTTCGGTGAAGATAGGCTTGCAGGCATACGCCCACGTTGGGGAACTCGGCCAGCGCGCGCCGGTACAAATCCAGCGTCACATCGACGTAGTTGCTCGCTTCCATGTCGATCCAAACCGTGGATTCGCGGGGAGCTCGCGCAATGATGGTTTTGAGATGGCCAAAACAAAGATCGGGCGAAAGGTCCAGCCCCAGTTGCGTCAGCTTGACGGAGACTTCCGTTTTCAAGCCCTTTTGACGGACGCGATCGAGAACCTCCAAATAGTGATCCGCTACCTCCTGGGCCTCCCCGCGGTCGCTGATGTTTTCCCCGAGGCGCGTGAAAACGGTTCCAATTTTCTTCTCGCGAAGTGTCTGTGCCGCAATGAGTGCGTCGTCGAGCGTCTCGCCGGGCATAAAACGCGAAACACTCCTTTTCACAAATCTGTAATGGGATGCGCGGTCGCGCAGCCAGCGATTTTGCGAAGCGGCGAGCAGAACGGAGCGCATGAGGCTCATAACGTGTTTTTGTTCTCCTGCATAGTGTTCAAGCTGCAAGCGCTTGCAGTCACGCAGCAGCCTAAATTCTAAACCACATTCTCCTAAACTCCGAGCGCCCGCAGGAGTGCCCCCGCCAACGCTCCTCCAGCCAGCGGGCCCACTACCGGAACTGCGGCGTAACCCCAGTCCGACCCCGCTTTGCCAGCTACCGGCAACATCGCGTGCGCCACGCGGGGCCCCAGGTCTCGCGCCGGATTGATGGCATAGCCCGTGGTCCCGCCGAGCGAGAGCCCAATGCCCCAAACCAAACTTCCCACAAGATACGGCCCCAGCCCTGCCGCAGGCCCGCTCGCTGCCACGCTCTTGGAAAAAATCGCGCCCACGACAAAAACGAGCACGAACGTGCCAATCACTTCGCTCAAAAAATTTGCCAGCATCTTTCGAATCGCCGGCGCCGTGCAGAAGCACAGGAGCTTCATCGCCTCGTCCGGGGTCTCCTTCCAATGCGGCAAGTAATGGAGCCACACTAGCGCGGCGCCCACAACCGCTCCCAGCATCTGCGCCACAAGGTAGGGCAGGAACTTTGCAAAATTTCCGTCGCGCACTGCAAAGCCCAGCGTCACCGCGGGATTCAAATGCGCGTCGCTGCTCCCGCACGCAATCGCCGTGAACACGCCCGCCATCACCGCCAGCGCCCATCCCGTGGTAATTACCATCCAACCGCTGCTCTCCGCTTTCGAACGCTTCAGAAGCACTGCGGCAACCGCGCCATCGCCGAGCAGAATCAACATCATTGTCCCCAAAAATTCACCGAGCCACGGAGAGGTCATAATTTTTTAAACCTCCTTCACAATTCCACCCAATCGCCCTCATGGTTCCATCCAGTCGAAAGACCGCGTCACTGCTTTTTTCCATTGCTGGTAAAGCCGCTCGCGCTCTGCTTCCGCCAGGCACGGCTTCCAGGTGCGGTCCACCGTCCACTTCGTGCGCAATTCTTCTAGCCCCGAGAAGAATTTCACCGCTAGCCCTGCGGCATACGCTGCTCCCAACGCCGTCGTCTCCCGAATCACAGGCCGCACCACTTCGCGGTTCAAAATATCTGCCTGAAACTGCATCAGAAGCTCGTTGGCCACCATCCCGCCATCCACGCGCAAGCTCGCCAGTGAAATCTGCGAATCCTTCTCCATCGCTTCGATTACCTCGCGCGTCTGGAACGCGCTAGCCTCTAAAGCCGCGCGCGCAATGTGCCCCTTATTTGTAAACCGCGTTAAGCCAGCAATCACGCCTCGCGCTGTCTCTTTCCAATACGGCGCAAACAATCCCGAAAACGCCGGAACAAAATACACTCCGCCATTGTCATTCACGGTCCGCGCCAGCGTCTCCACATCCGGACTTTTAGCGATAATTCCCAAATTGTCGCGCAGCCATTGCACCAGCGCTCCCGCGATGGCCACGCTTCCTTCCAGCGCATAATGCGCCGGCACGCTTCCGAACTTGTACGCCAAGGTCGTAAGCAACCCAAACTTCGACGGCACGAGCCGATCGCCCGTATTCATCAGCAAAAAACATCCCGTCCCATATGTATTCTTGACTTCGCCCGGCCGAAAACATGCCTGACCCACGAGCGCCGCTTGTTGATCGCCCAGAATTCCTGCGACGGGAACTCCCGCGATGCTTGCGAGTGAAGCCTCGCCGTAAACCTCACTGCTCGAGCGCACGTGAGGAAGCATCGCTCGCGGCACCCCGAACGCCGCCAGCAACTTTTCGTCCCAATCCAGTGTTTTTATGTTCAGGAGCTGTGTGCGACTCGCATTCGTCACCTCTGTCGCATGAACGCCCCCTTTTGCTCCGCCTGTGAGGTGCCAGAGCAAAAACGTATCGACATTTCCGAAAAGCAGTTCGCCCGCCGCTGCTTTTTCTTGCGCGCCGGGGATATTTTCAAGGAGCCAGCGCAGCTTCAACCCGCTGAAATACGTGCTTAGCGGCAAGCCGGTTTCCGGGCGGAAGCGATCTTGCCCGCCCGTTGCGGCGAATCGCTTGACGTCATCTGAAACCCGCGTGTCTTGCCAAACGATGGCATTGGCAATCGGTTTTCCAGTTTTGCGCTCCCAAACGACTGTGGTTTCACGCTGATTCGTGATTCCAATTGCAGCCAAGTCTGACGCTCGCAGACCACGTTGGCCAAGGGCTTCCGCAATGACTTCCTCGGTGCGCCGCAAGATCTCCAGTGGATCGTGCTCTACCCACCCGGGTTTCGGGTAGATCTGCTCATGTTCTTTCTGAGCCACCGCAACCACGCGGCCGGCCTCGTCGAACACCATGAAGCGCGTGCTGGTGGTCCCTTGATCGATGGCTCCGACATAATTTTTCACAGAACGCCGCCTCTTTTGCCGCGCCGCAGCATACTACGCCACGCCGTTCTTTTGGAGCAGGGAAACCACTCGCAGCCAGCATGTTCACGCTTTAGGCTTCTCGAAAAAGCGAGTAGAGTACGAGAGCGGTAGTACAGAATCGATAAGGGTGCCGTCCTGCGCGACCCGCGCGAATGCCTCTTTGAAGTTCCGCCCCGCATCTAATGAATTAGGAACACAAGGGAGAAGGAACATGAACATGTTGAGACGTAGTTGCTTTCTGCTCACCATTAGTGCGTTCGCTTTCGTATCGGCATTTCTGACGCCCAGCGCTTCCGCCGCGGGGCCGGGCAGCGTCACTATGACCGTCACCGCGCTGGGTAAGAAAGATGCAGCCCCGCCTGAAATCAAGAGGGAGGATGTGCAGTTCTATATAGACAAGGAGCGTACGCAAATCGCCGACTGGCGCCGCGGCGAGAAGCTTTATTTGGCTGTCCTGATCGATGATTCACTGGACACCGATGTTGGCAGTCAGTGGAACGATTTGAAGGAATTCTTCAATGCCCAGCCACCCACAACCTACATTTCTGTTTCTTACGCTCGCAACGGCTCTGCCCAAATCGCTCAGGACTTTACCAACGATCATGAACTCGCGGGAAAAGCTCTGCGCCTTCCCATTGGTCCCGAGGCGTTCTCCAGCCCTTATCTCGCCGTTGTCGATCTGATGAAGCGCATGCCTGCGGGGCCCACGGAGCAGCGTTCCATTTTGATGATTTCCTCGGGGATTGACTACTTCTATGGGAATTTCCCGGAAAGCCAGGAATTACAGCCTACCTACGAGCGCGCGCAGAAAGAAAATATCAATGTCTGGTCCATCTACTATCCCGATGCCGGGCATTTGGGCCGCCGTTTGTTTCGGGCTTTTCGCGGGCAGAATGATCTCAGCCGGCTAGCCGAGTCTACCGGAGCCGAGTCCTATTATCTTTCCTTAACCGAGCCGGTTACTTTCAAGCCGTACCTCGACGAACTGGCCATGCACTTCCGTAACCAGTATCTCTTGACCTTCAAAGCCAGCGGCGGAGCGAAGGGCCGCTTCCAGCGCGTCCACCTCGCGACGGAAGTTCCCGGCGTTCAGTTTCTCCATGCTCCTGAGGCCTTCCTGCCCGCAGAAAAGTAAGTCGGCAACGGCCAACTAGGGAGTCGCGGCATTCCATCCGCTTGTAGTCCTGGTTCGCGCGTGGCGACGCTATGCCCCAGCTTGGTGCTAAATGCTGCAGCGTGTCGGTCGCCAATATCGACGAAGCGCAACTGGAACTTTATAACGCTTGAACCTTTCAACGCACAAACCGCATTAAACGCGGTCCGCGATGGATGTCTCCATGCGATTGAAGAAGAAAAGGCCACCGAGCAAAACGATAATGACAGCGAAAGCCGAAGCGAGCAGCAACAAGCCGGGAGCCTGGCCGCGGCCCGTAATGGCCCAGCGAAACCCGTCAATGACGCCAGCCATAGGATTGAGGCCGTAGAGCCAGCGCCAGCGCGCGGGCACGAGAGAGGAGGCGTAGGCAACGGGCGAGGCAAACATCCAGAACGTAATGACGAAGGGAATGACGTAGCGGACATCGCGATACAACGCGTTTAGCGCGGAAAGCCAGAGGCCGACGCCAAGGGCCGTAAAAAGCGCAAGAAGGAGTAGCACGGGGAGCCAGAGAGCGGCGGAAGTAGGCAAAATGTGGTAGGAGAAGGTGAAAATGGCGAGTACCACGAAGCCGATGGCGAAGTCCACGAGGCCGGAGAGAACTGCGGAGATAGGAAGAATGAGACGCGGGAAATAAACTTTGGTGATGATGTTTTGACTTTCGACGACGACGTTGGTGGTGGACGATAGAGAGGTGGAGAAATAGGTCCAGGGAATGAGCGCGGCAAAGTAGAAGACAGGGTACGGAAGCCCGTCCGACGGGAGCTTGGCGAGGTGGCCGAAAAACAGGGTGAAGACGAGCATGTTGAGGACGGGTTGCAATATGACCCACAGAACGCCGATGGCGGTCTGTTTATAACGGATCTTGACGTCTCGCCAGACGAGGAAGTACAGCAACTCGCGGTAGGCCCAGACTTCGCGAAGGCGCAGTTCGAAGAGGCTGCGAGGAGGCTCGATCCGGATGGAGGCGGTCTCGGAATGGCGCAGCAGAGGAGCGGATTGTGCTGATGCCGTGAGCGAAGCCATGCGTTGCGAGCAAATCCCCCCGAAAAACTGGAACGCGTGCTGCAGGATGCAGCCAATTCCGAAATAGCATAGCAAAGAACGGACGAGAAAATTGGAAAATGGAAATTTGAAAATGGGGACTCAAGCCTTTCAGCAGGCTGTCCGCGCTCCGACTGAGGGTTTCGCATTCATTCCTTCGCTGGAGATTCTTCAAGCTGCTGGATGTCCCGCTGCTCGATTTGCTGCATAAAAACTTTGCGTTTGAAGAAGTATCGGCGCAAATCGATGGAAAGCTCTCGAGGGACAACAAAAATCTGATTGTACGCAACCTCGGAAAGCGAAACCGGTCCGCGTGCAGGGATGATGTGCGCGCCCCATTGGAACATCAAACCGGCGTTCCAGAGAGCGAGAAGGGCCACGGAAGAAACGGCTGCGATAAGCGCAGTCCTCTGCGAGCGGAAAAATTGCGAAAAGCGATCGACAAAGAAGGCCAGGCCTATGACAAAGAACGAACTCAGAGAGACGAAGAAGCGATTTCCGTAAGAAGAGATACCGGCCCAATCGGGGTAGCACGCGATGAAAATGTAGAAAGCCAGGACGGCCGCGAGAAATGGCCCGCCAACTTGCGGCGCACGCCGCCAGAACAGAAAAAGACCGATCAGAGAGAAAAAAAGAATCGGCGTCCACAATAGCAGGCCGTGATCGGAAGAGAAGAGCACGCGCAGAAACGCCGGCGACGACCACAGCCAATGGCTCAGGGGAATATAGCCTGATTCAAATGGGTTTCCGTAGATGACATAGCGAGTGACGAAAGTGGGCAAGAGCGAGAGGACGAGTATCAAGGCAAACAAAGAATGACGGGCAAGGAGACTAGAAACGGAAGGAGTTCCGGTAGCCTCGTCGACCCTGCGGCGAAGAGCAGACATGTATTGGCGTATTGCCTCGACAGCAAGAAGAACTAGAACCGTCGCATTCGGGTAGTAGACATTCAGCATCAAGCCGGCAATCAGAGCAAGGAGGAACCATTGCTTTAGCGAACGGGCACTGCGGGTCCTGTGCCAATACCAGATGAAAAGCGCGACGGCAAACGCAGAATGGGCATGGGACCAGGAGGGATTGAAATACATGTAGACGGGAAGTGAGCTGGCGAGCCAGATAGCAAGCGTGGCGAGAAGCGCCCAGCGTTCTAAGACATACTGGCGGGCCAAACGGAAGGACAATAGCAAACCGAGGAAACTGTAGAACGCGGTGGCAAAAGCCATAGCGATGCGGTAGGGAGCAGAGAAACCGTCAGCAGGAACGGAAAATCCAATAGCGCGGCCTATCAGGACGCCAGCGTGAGTCGCGAGAAGAAACGGAGCCCACAGCATGGCGGGTCCGACACTGAAATGATTTTCGAGATGGCCCGTAGCGGTCCGAAAAAAAGGTTTGGGGCGGCCATATTCATCCAAGCGGGGCTCGCGAAAACTGGGATTTGCGTTCTGATAGTCGTGCGTGAAGTCCAGGCTATGCTCGATGAGCGGCGCGCGAACAAGAGCATAGTAGCCAACACCGTCGCCCCGCACCCAGGGGTTCAGCAGCGGAAGGGATAAAATGAACAACAGAAAGAGCAGGCGCTCCGAATGGCGAGTGCCCGATGCAGGCAGCGTTTTGAAGTCTTGCTGTTCCACCGAAGTTGAGTCAGCTGGAGACTTCTTCTCCATGTAAAAGTTTGTCAGCAGTGCGATATATGAGCGAGAGACCGTTAGAGACACTCTAGACGACTTCCGATTGTTTTGTAAATCAGATGAGGCTGAAAGCGAGGTTCCGAGGGAAATCTAATCTGCGCTAACGGCCGCCACTCTGCCCGGTTCGACTCGTTCTGTTCTTTTCTGAAAATGAGCGGCCACGCGATCGATGATTTCATTCAAAGAAGTCTGTGGACGGAACCCGGTCAGAGCGTGAAGTTTGTCCACGCAAGGAACGCGCCGCATCATATCCTCGAAGCCGGGCTCATAAGCCTGATCATAAGGAACGTACTCGATGGCGGAGGAACTGGCCGTACGCTCCTTCACGCGAAAAGCCAGGTCTTCGATAGTGATTTCCTCGGTGTTTCCTACGTTCACGACTTCCCCGATGGCCCGCTCCGTCTCCATAAGGCGAATCAAGCCTTCGATGGTGTCCCTGACATCGCAAAAGCAACGCGATTGCTTGCCGCTGCCATAGACGGAAATCGGCGAATTCCCCAAAGCCGATTTGACGAAATTCGGCAGCACCATTCCGTAGCGCCCGGTCTGGCGCGGACCTACCGTGTTGAACAACCGCACAACCACAACGGGCAGCTTCTTCTCCTTCCAATAAGAAAGCGCGAGAAACTCGTCGAGTGCCTTCGAAGCCGCGTAGCTCCAGCGGCCTTTGGTGGTGGGCCCCAGCACAAGGTCGGCGTCCTCACGAAAGGGAATGTCGGTGCTTTTGCCATAGACCTCGGAAGTGGAGGCGGTGAGAACCAGCTTCTTTTTTTTGCAGGCCGCCTCCAGGATCATCTGCGTGCCATTGACATTTGTTTCAATCGTCCGCACCGGGCTTTCCACGATGAGCTTGACACCGACCGCAGCGGCAAGATGAACGATCGCATCGGCATCATCCACGAGTTCCGCGAGCAAGTGGCGGTTCTCGATATCGTCCAGGTGATACTCCAGGTGCGCGGAAGCCTTCAGATGGCGAATGTTTTCGACGCTGCCCGTCGAAAGATTATCTAGCACCACGACGCGGTCGCCGCGATCCAGCAGCCGCTCCGCCAGGTGTGATCCGATGAAACCAGCGCCTCCTGTGATCAAATAGCGCAAAGAGTCCTCCTTAAAGAGCTTGCGAATCGTCGTCGTCGCGGCGGAAGATCGCTTCGTTCACCGCCTCCGAAGACCCACCTTGTGCCGCGTCACCTACTTCTTGAGGACCGTAGCCGTACGAATACGGGTAATACCGGTAAGAGTAGTAATAGTCGGGCGCGCTGGAATCGACAGCGTTGAGCACCACGCCCAGGATGCGAGACTTCACGCTCGTCAGCAGGTCGCGCGTTCGAGTGAAGGCGACCTTGGGAGTCTCGCCGCTGCGCACCACGAGCAACACTCCATCCGCCTGCACGGAAAGAATGACGGCATCGGTTGCCGCCATTACCGGGGGAGAATCAATCACAATAAACTTGAATTTCGTGCGCAACTCGCTGATGGCGTCGGCGAGCTTGTGCGAGGAAAGCAAGTCCGCTGGATTTGGCGGAAGGGGCCCCGTGGGAATGGCAATCAGATTGGGAATCGCGGGATGTGGGACAGACACCAGGTCCAGGCTCGAGGCGCCCGCGAGATAAGAGCTCAATCCGGCGTACTTACCGCTGCCCAGGTTGAGCAAGCGTCCAATTCCCGGTTTGCGAAGATCCGCATCGACTAGCACAGTGCTATCGCCAAGTTGTGCGAGGGTGACGGCCAGATTCGCCGCCGCCGTGGTCTTCCCTTCCCGCGGCAAAGCGCTAGTGACCAAAATCACCTGCGGCGGATGCTCGGCTTGTGAAAGAAGAATCGAGGTGCGCAAGGCCCGGAACGCCTCGGACATCTGGGACTTGGGAAGATGCTGAGCTACAAGCTCGATTCGCTTTTCATGACCGTTCCCGGAAAAAGCCGGGAGCAAGCCGCGACGCTTGTGTCCGTTAGTACCGGCAAATTGCGGAACGACGGCGAGCGACGGCAGTCGCGCGAGTGTTTCAATATCGTCCGGGGTTTTCACCGTGTTGTCCAAATATTCGCGCAACAGCGCCAGTCCGATACCGCCAACCAAGCCGACGAGGAAGGACAGGATGATGTTTTTGGTCTTAGCCGGACGAGCCGGCGTCGTGGGAACCAACGCGGGATCGACAATTCGAATGTTCGAGGACCGCAAAGCGCCGGAAATCGCGGTCTCCTTCATCTTGGTCATCAGGCCTTCGTAGAGCGCCTTGTTTGCCTCCGCCTCGCGCTTAAGGATGTTGTACTCGACCATTTTTTCAGCCATTTGATTGGCTTCGGCCTTTGCCTGATTGAGGGCATCCGCCAGGATTGTTTCGCGCTGGCGCGCTTCGCGGTAATCGCTTTCGAGTACGTCAAGGATTTTCTGCTTCTCTTTCCCAATGTTGTCGTCAAGGTCCTTCAATTGCGCCTTGAGCCGCAACACTTTAGGAAAATTGGGTCCGTACTGCTGCAAGGCGTCTGCATAGTCTGCCGACGTTTCGCCTCGCTTCTTGATCAGTTCGGTGAGCGCGGTATTGCTTTCGACCTGAGGCACGGCGTCCAGATTTCCAGCCTTTGCGAATTCATAGAGCGATTCTTTCCTCATGCGCTCGGCCTGGGCGTCGGTGAACTGCTTGTTGATGTCGGCCAGCCGCTCCGTAGTCATGTTCGACTTGTCGTCGAGCGTCCAGATTTGGTTCTGTCGCTCGTAGGAGATGCGCGCGTCTTCCGATTTCTGCACTTTGATCTTGAAATCTTTGAGCTGGTCGGCCAGCCAGTCGGAAGCCTGAGACGTGGATTCGTATTTGCTGCGGTAATTCTGTTCGACGTAAGTCGCGATGTGCGCATTGACTACGCGAGCGGCAAGCTGCGGGTCGGTGGATTCGAAACTGACATCCATTAAACGGCTGTTGGGAACGCGTTTCACGCTCAGGCCGCTCAGAAATTCGGCGAGTTCCGGCGGCCGAACCTGGTTGGCCAGATTGCCGCTGGCAACCGCTTCAGATAGGCCGGACCCCGAAGACTCGGGACGCAAGGCGAAACCGTTGTTGCGGATCGTCTGGAGCGCGAGGGTCTCGCTGGTCAGGATTTTGGCCTGTGTCTCGATGTAATTGTCGGAATCCACCATGTAGTCGTAAGAGTCGGCGCCTTGAAAAGGAAGAATATTCCCGTTTTCCCGGTCGATTTCGATGCGGGCGGTAGCAACATAGACGGGCTGCATGCGAAACGTAGCGATGCTCACGATAGTAACCACAGAGAGCATGAAGGACAGAATCAGCCACTGATGCTTCCGAAGAATGAGCAAATAATCGTAAAGGTGCGGCTCGTGGGGCGAGAGATCAAAAGAGGCGAAACGGCCCGCCACCGGAAGTAACTCCACATGACCGTTCGAGCCTTCTTCGCGGGGAACGAGTTTGTTTTCGTCCGTCATCTTCTAGCGATACGCAAGGCGGTACAGAGCCACGCCGGAGCCTAGCGCGAGCCCAAATTCCATAGCCCGGAATAGCGCCTGCTTGGAACCGCTCTCCGGCACGTACAAAATATCGCTCGGCTGAAGCTGCAAATCTTCCGCTTTGCGGCTCAAAACCTTTTTCAAATCGATGGGCACCTCATGCTGCTGCCCGGTATTGTCTTTGCGCACGATCACTGCTTTGTCGGATTTTGCAGTCCGTGTCAGACCGCCAGCCAGCGAAAGAATCTTCAGCGTCGTCATTTGTGTTCGGTCATTGGCAAGCACGTACCCGCCGGCTCGGCCCACAGCCCCCAGAACGTACACGACGCCAGCGTGGGGAACCGTGACCACATCTCCTGCCTGCAAGGGAATGTTGTCCTTGGTGTCGCCCGTTTCCATCACTTCGCTCAGGTTAATGGTGATGGTGTTGGTGAGAGGAGGCGGCTCGGCGCTCGCAGGGTTCGCTGGCGTTGCGGTAACGCCCGAACTTGCATTTCCAGGCGCCGGATTTGTCTGAGAGCTCTTCCCATTGGAGGAAGGGCTCGCGCTCGACGCGGAAGGCGAAGCGTCGGAAGGACGTGGCGTATCTGCAGCAGAAGCCTTCGCGGGAAGCTGCTCCGGGCCGAGCTCAGGCGGCTCGCTCGAGTCGGAAAGTGCGTCCTGCGACAGCCGCGACACAATAATCGTGTCTCCCGCATCACTGGAAATTCCGCCGGCCTCCGCAAGAACTTCCAGGAGTGTTACCGGCCGGTCCGCCTCGTACACCATGGGGTGTGCCACTGCGCCCACGATCGTAATCGGCTTGCTTTTGTGTTCCTTGACGCTCACGCTCACATCGGCGTGCGTGACTAAACCGTTGGCTTCCAGCACTTCCGCAATCTTTTGTTCCGCTTGCAGTTCGGTCAGGCCCGCAACATGCAAACGCACAGGAACCAAAGGAATGCCTATCGTGCCGGTCTGGCTGACGCGCACTTCCCGGCTCAATTCTTCTACGTCAAAAACATAAATGCTCAAAAGGTCGCCTGGGCCGATGACGTAATCATGCGGCGTCATCCGCAAAGAGGCGGAGAGTTCGCGGATGCGGTCATTCACTTGTTGTGGCGTTTCAAGAACGGGTTGGCCGCTTGCCCCGAGTTGCGAGGGGTGAACAGCTTGCGCCCGACATACCGGGGGGATCGGAAGTAGGCATAGCAAGGCCCCGGATACAACACACCCCAGCGCCGCACGCAGTCTTGCTGGCTGCATGAGGATAGATGACCCCCGCGCGCAATTATACAGCGATACGCACCAAGTCAATAACGATTTCGCGCCAGCCCTGCCACTAATCACATGGCCTTCCACCGGCCGACGTTTCCAACTCTTCCGGTTTTTCTGCTTTCTGCCTCCGCCTCTCCCTGCCACTCTCCACTGCCTTTTGCCTTCTGCCCCTGCGTTCTGCTTTCCCTCTGTGTTCCTCCGTGCCTCTTCTTCGGTGTCCTCTGTGTTAAGTCTGTTCCTCGCTCTTCGCCTCCAAAGTCGGGCTGGTGGAGCATAGACCGAGCTTCCGGAGATTAGGGTGCTGGATGTCCGCCGTGGCCAGGTGCGCCATCAAGAAGAAAAACCAAAGGTTTGAGGGAATGTGAAAGTTGAAATCGACCAGGGCATGCACGAGAAATCCTGTGCAAGCCACGATTCCAGAAAGTTGCAAGGCGCCCACAAAGGAAAAATCATTCTGGCGAAAGCGCGTAAAGGCCTTGAGGAACAAAACCGCGAGAAACCAGGCACAGCAGAGACCGCCGAGCAGGCCCGTTTCGGCAAGAGCCTCCAGGTAATCGTTGTGGGAGTGGTTGACAATCTTGCCGTCGTAAAGCGTTTCGTAGGGCGGATACACGATTTGCAGTGTGCCCAGTCCCGTCCCGATTACGGGATGATCCAGAAAAATGTGCCACGAACCCAGGCGCATGGCGGCGCGCTTGCTCCCGGTTACTTCTAGCGACTGGAAGGACGAAAAGCGCTGCAGGATCTGTCCTATGCCTAGCCAGCTCACCATCAAGAGCGCGGCGAGCAAAACGGCCGCCACGGCCAGCAGATGCTTTCCCACGCCGCGGCGCCGAAGAAGCAGATAGGTCAGCAGCGCGACCTGGACGCAAAAGCTCAAGATGCCGCCGCGCGAAGCAGAAAGGAAAAGAGCGACGATGGGCATCACCGCGAACAGCGACACGGCCCCCAGGCGTTCCCGCCGCACTTTGCCCAGCACCAGGGGAACCAGCGCTAGCGGCAGGAGCAACTCCATGAGCCCCGCAAAATGGTTGCGATTCACATAAGGGCCAAAGGGAATGCCCCCGTAGCGCATTTCGCGGAACCAATAGAGTTTTCCGTTGAAGGTCAGGTGCTGCAGAATGCCAAACACGCTCACAACGAAAGCAAGCCCCATTCCAAACCAGATAAAGCCACGCCACTCTTGAAGCGTTCGGAAGACCTGCACACAAAGAAAAAGAAAAAGCAAGCTCGCAAGCAACAGCAACAGCTCAATGCGCGTGTTGTAAGGAGAAGCGGTCGCGCGAAAGAACCACTGGCTCAAGCCTACGAGAAAGAAGAGCGCAAGCGGCGGCAGCAGCGGCGAAAGAGCCAACTGTTCCTCTCTGTTGAAATAGAAACGCAATGCCCAGATCAGAAAGAGAAGAGCGATTCCAGTTTCCAGGACGGCGCGTGCCCAGTCTTCCACTCCGCCATGAGCGACAACGGCGAAACACAACAAAGCGCAAAGGCCCAATCGCAAAAACTTCATGGCTTGCGAGGCTCCGCCGGAGCGGGAGTTTGTCTGGTGGGAACCAAGGCAACATCGTCCACCCAGGCGATCCCCTGAATTTTGTCATTGACTTCCTGGCTAGATAACCGCTCCACACACACTTGCATCTCTTGAACATTTTTGCCGGTCGACCAGGGAATCTCGACGCGAGTCCAGGGCCGGGTTCCGCGAACGTCACTTGTCTCCACGATAGAAGTGTCCTGGGTTCTCAAGGGTCGCAGTTGGAATCGGATGCCTTGTTCCGTGGTAATGGACAGCGTTCGCACCCAAGCGGAAAAGTTATAGTCTGTCGAAGGTTGTACCGGAACCTCGGCACAAGGGCCAACGAGATCGAGATTGATTCTTCCATTGAACAGCAGGCGAAGAGATCGGTTCCCGGAGTGCTTTTCACGCGTATCGATACTGATTTGGACGGGGACTCCTCCTGGAAGGGTCCAGGCAAAACCATTCCCGAAAATGCCGGATTCGAAGCCGCCATCCCATAGAACCGACCCTGCGGGCCTGGGAAGATTCCCAAAGCCGAGGAAATCGGCGGCCTGCCACCAGATGCGCTGGGCCTCGGCAACTTGATTTTCTTGAAGGAGCTCGCCTACCAAAACAAAAATGTAGTTTTCCAACTGAAGCTTTGGGTGGAGCGCGGCAAGCTTGTTCCAGACCAGGACGGCATTCGCGGTATGGCCCTCACCGATCTGGTCTGCAATCGCGCCGACATAGGCATCACTCAAAGGAGGAAGCACGCGATCGAGAACGAGATTGATGTCGGGCTCGACGCTCAGCGCCCGAGAAACTGCTTCGGCGCCACGCTTCGGTTCGGCTTCTACGCTGTGCCGCATCTGAGCGAAGGCGGCGTCCGTATCGCCTTGACGAAGAAGAAAATTGGCATAGCGCCAAGAAATTTCGGCGGAAAGCGGATAGGCCTTTTTTGCATGAAGATACGCATCGCGAGCGTCCGGAATGTTGCCCTCCGCTTCATACGCGGCCCCCAGATCGGCCCAAGCGTCCGCAGAACGAGGATTCAGGGACACTGCGACGTTATAGGCCTGGATGGCGCGGGCAGTGTCCATGTCCTCGAGGTTGTACTGCCAATATCGACCCAGCAGATGCCAGTTCTCGAAGTTGCTCGACTCCAGCCGCGTGGCACGCTCGTAGCCTGCCCGAGTCTGGAGGCCGGCATAGTGAGCGGCGAGCGCGTTTCGAATGCTGACGTAGGAAAAAAGCAGCGCACAAACAAAAGCAAAAGCGGGCACGATACCGCGACACGCGGTTCTGGAAGAGAGTTGAATCATTCCACGGTACTCTGCCTAGACCGTTTGGCGGTTGCAAGACAAAATTCGGACTGCAAGTGGGCAATGGTTCGCAGAGCCGATTGAAATGGGATGAAGTTTGTCAATATATCGTTAGAGAACGGGGTTGCCGTGTGACGATGCCGCAAGTACAATGCAATTCCAGCCTGGAAGCAATTCGAAACTCCTTTCTGTACGGCTCCGCTTCGAAGGCAAGCCTCAACAGGGAATGTGGCAATCCGGCAAGTGGAATGGCGGCGAGAGCGTCCCCCCTTTTCGAACGCCAAACTGCCGGAGGCTGAAGGGGAGTGTATTGATTGAGCGGCTTCGTCTGCATCCTGCACGGGGACGATGCGCCAGTTGAGCGGGCGCTTTTGCAATCCCTGACGGATTTTCTTTCCTTTCGCGGCCCCGACGCGCACGAGATTTGGCTGGACGGCGCGATTGGAATGGGTCACGCGTTGCTGCGAACAACGCACGAATCGGAAAACGAGCGGCAGCCGGCGAGTTTGGACGGACGCTACCGGATTGTTGCTGATGCCCGCCTCGACGCCCGCGAGGAACTCATTGAAAAATTGCAGCGCGCTGGGCGAAATGTGTGTTCGAAAACGCCTGACTGCGATTTGATTTTGCACGCCTACGCGGTGTGGGGCCCTTCGTGCGTGGATCACCTGCTAGGAGATTTTTCCTTTGCGCTGTGGGACGCACATCGCAAACATCTCTTTTGCGCGCGCGATCATTTCGGCGTTAAGCCCTTCTACTACGCCAACATCGGCTCGCTGCTTGTGTTGAGCAATACGCTCAATTGCATCCGCCGTCATCCAGCCATATCAGCACGACTGAACGACCTCGCGATTGCTGATTTTCTGCTTTTCGATATGATCCGGGAATCCGGAGCCACTTCTTTCGCCGATATTCAGAGACTCCCGCCCGCACACACCCTCGTGTGCAACGATAGCGGCATTTTCGCTCGCCGCTACTGGACGCTAAAGGTGAGCAGCCCTCCTTGTTTCAAGAAGTCGAATGACTGCATCGAGAAATTCCAGGAAATACTGGATCGCGCTGTCGCTGACCGCTTACGTACTAACCATGTAGGAATCTTGATGAGCGGCGGACTCGATTCTCCTACAATTGCGGCCAGCGCTCAAAAGACGCTGCGCGCCCATGAAACTACTGGCTGCGTCCGTGCCTATACGGAAGTGTTTGAAAGCCTCATCCCCCATGAGGAGCGCCGCTATGCCGGGCTCGCAGCGGAAGCACTGAAAATCCCGATCGAATTTCAAGTGAGCGACGACTTTGGGCTTTGGAAGCGCACGGATCACGACAATCAATGTTGGCCGGAGCCCTTTCATTCCCCATTGTCAGATGGCGGACAGCGCCAATTGCGAGTGGTTGCGACTCGGAACCGCGTGGCATTAACTGGTTTTGGAGGCGACCCCGCACTTTCATGCTTTCTTTCCGTGCATTTTTCGCAGTTACTCAAGCGCGGACAAGTGGGCCAAGCGTTGGGCGATGCGATGCAATACTTTGCGGCCGAGGGCAGGTTTTCACGATTGTACCTTCGCACACGTTGGAGGAGGTGGTTTGGAGGCAAGAATCAAGATCCGCAATACCCTGTATGGATGAATGAGGACTTGGAAAGACGATACGCCTTGCACGAGCGATGGGAATCTTTTGCACATGCTCCGGCACGCAACGGTGCCTCTCGCAGTACCGCCTACAAATCAATGACAGACCTCGCATGGGCAGACTTATTTGAGAAATACGATCCCGGAGTAACAGGCGTCCCGTTGGAAGTTCGCCACCCGTTTTTCGATCTTCGCGTGGTGAATTTCTTGCTAGCGTTGCCTGCGCTTCCGTGGTGTTCTGACAAGGAATTGCTTCGCGAAGCCGCTCGTGGCGTCCTGCCGGATGCGGTGCGCTTGCGTCGTAAGTCGCCGCTGCTAGTGGACCCCCTGGTTGCAATCCTGCAACTACCGGACTCTTCGTGGGTTGATTCCTTTGAGGCCGTCTCCGAGTTAGGGCGATATGTGGAACGAAAACTTGTTCCGAGAGTGTTTGGGGAGAAAGACGCTTGGAATGCGTGGATTCACTTGCGGCCGCTCAGTCTGAACTTTTGGTTGCGGTCGCAAGCGGCAACAGGATAGACTTCGTGGGAGGCGCTTAGTGACGTCGAATTTGCGGGAGTGTGGGAAGAAAAGGCAGTATCAAAAACCTAACCTCCGGGTTTACGGTGACATTCGAACGATCACCCAGACCACGCCGTCGGGGAAAGGCAAGAGGGACGCCGTCGGCAAAACCGCGCACAAGACATAGAGCAGGTCGACAATCATCAGCCGAGGGACTTTTGTTTGCATTGCATGTTGCTTATGGGCTGCGGTTTGCGGCCAATATGGCCCTCCCCGGGCTTCCCCTTCTACGTGGTTCTGATCAGCCCGACGTGCAAATCCGATTGAAGGATGGGTGGTTATTCCCCCAGACACTTCTTGCTTTCAGCGAAAACCTCGGCAGCGGCTCACGCAGCGTTTCGGACTATCAGCCCAAGTTGCGCACCGGTCTATTCCCCAGTGAAGAGCATTTTGGCTTTTTCTATGGAGACGGAGCGCGGTTTGCGGTCGACCGCCTAGCCCGCGAGGTGTGGGCGGACTGGCCGGAGAACTACACGCTAGAAGATGCTTGTACATATTTGCTTGGACCGGTCATGGGATTTGTGTTGCGGCTTCGCGGAACAGTTTGCCTCCATGCGAGCGCTGTCGTGATCGAGGACCGCGCGATTGCTCTTGTTGGCTTGCCAGGCGCGGGCAAATCCACGACGGCAGCAGCCTTCGCTTGCAGCGGCTTTCCCGTGCTCTCCGATGATGTTGTCGCGTTGGCTGACAAAGGAGACCACTTTCTTGTTCCGCCGGCGTATCCCCGAGTGAACTTGTGGCCGGACTCGGTTCGAACATTATTTGGATCCGAGGACGCTTTGCCGCGCATTACGCCAAATTGGGAGAAGCGTTATCTGCCACTCGGCCAGAATGGCCACCTCTTCGCTTCAACCAAGTTGCCTCTGGGAGCGATTTACGTTCTGGACAGGCGCGACGCGTCCTTAACCACACCCGTTCTGGAAGAAATCTCCGGTGAACAAGCCTTCATGACGCTCGTGGCGAACACGTACGTCAACTATCTTCTCGACCGGAATATGCGGCGCGCCGAATTTGACGTGCTCGGCCGTGTGGTCTTAGAAATCCCTGTTCGTCGCGTGCGGGCCCCCGCAGGGCCCTCTGCGATCTTCAACTTGTGTGAGGCGATTGCTGCCGATGCCAGGCGAGTGATAGGGTCCATTCCTGCAAACGCAGCCTCTATGCTCGGGTAAGCCCAGATGTACAGCCTGAACGCCTACGGTTCGATGATCGCAGATCGTGTCCGCGTGGACGCCTACGCCGAAGCTCTGCGAAAAACCGTTCGCGAGGGAGCAGTCGTCGCGGAAATCGGCACGGGACCGGGTATTTTTGCGGTGCTTGCGTGCCAGCTTGGCGCAAGCCGCGTCTTTGCTATCGAGCCGGCGGAAATTATTCAAGTCGCCCGCGTGGTTGCTGCTGCTAACGGCTGTGCCGGCAAGATCGAGTTTTTCGAGGACCTTTCCAATCGAGTCACACTTCCCGTTCGGGCGGATGTTATTCTCTCCGACCTTCGCAGCGTGCTGCCGTTTTTTCAACGGCATATCCCGTCAATTGTGGACGCGCGGCGGCGGCTTCTTGCGCCTGGCGGGACCATGATTCCGAGAAAAGATAGTCTATGGGCGGCGATCGTCGAAGCTCCAGAACCCTATGGTGAAGTAGTGGATCCCTGGGACAAAAATCCTTTTGGTCAAAATCTGAATCCGGCGCGGCAGCTGGCCGTCAACTGTATTCAAAAAATACGTGCGAGTCGCAGCCAACTCCTGACAGGACAAAAGCTCTGGGCGACGTTGGATTATGCCAGCGTTGAAAGCCCTGATGCCCGGGGCAACCTGGAGTGGACGGTCGAGCGCGCCGGGACAGGGCATGGGATTATCGTTTGGTTTGATACAGATTTGGCCGAGGGTGCTAGCTTCTCCAACTCTCCCGATTCACCCGAAACCATCTATGGCTCTCTATTTTTCCCTTGGACGAAACCCGTGTCCTTGGCGCGTGGTCAAAATGTCCGTGTGAGCCTCGACGCGAAGTTAGTTGAAGATGATTACTTCTGGCGCTGGACGACGCGCATTGAGCTGAACGGTGGGTCAAGCAGCCCCTTGATTCAGTTTGACCAGTCGGAACTGGGCGGCGCGGTGCTCTCCGCCGCCCGCCTGCACAAGATGGCCGCGGATTACGTGCCGCGTCTTTCCGAAGAGGGCCGATTGCGCTGCCGGACCCTCGAACTGATAAACGGAAAACTCTCCCTCGAAGAAATCGCGCGTTGCCTGGCCAAAGAGTTTCCTCAGCGGTTTCCCGAGTGGCAGCGCGCATTATCCTACGCGGGTGCGGTGGCCCAGGAATACTGCCGGTAATCAGTC
Source organism: Terriglobia bacterium (assembly GCA_033853375.1). GTDB lineage: Bacteria > Acidobacteriota > Terriglobia > Acidiferrales > UBA7541 > Acidiferrum. The sequence goes on along the minus strand of JAWOLO010000076.1, from coordinate 7,610 downwards.
GTGCATTCAGATCAGGTTTTGCTGTGGCGGCCATACTTGCACGCGAGGCGAAAAGGCCGACGCAAAACGTCGAGCAGAGGATTGTTACTAACTCTGCCGCTGGCCTGCCAGTCTTCTTCCGTGGGCGAAAAAGAAAGTCTCAGCAGATAGGCTGGAGCGGCAAGAGGATTGCCGCGCATAGGCAGGCGAAACGCCGCGCGTCCGAATAAGCCGGGCGAAGCGTAGCCCGCAGCAGGAAGCCAGCGAAGCACCTGCGCCGCGAGTTTTGCTGCAACGGCATCATTCCGTACGCGTACTGCGATCGGTTCGGGAAGTTCGGCTCGCAACACATCCCTTGCCAAGAGCAAACCCAAGTGCAGCATAGGCTCTGCTTCCACCGCCCTTGCGCATGAGATGGCGCGATCCCAATCCATGCCCGTTTGGCGCGAAATTAGCCCGGTGACGTCGGCAATCCAGCTCAACCTTTCCCAAAAATGCTTCGCCCCGTGAACGCAGATAAGCACAAGCTCATCTTCCACACAGGGCGCAGAGACCTCATGAGCATCGAGGCGAACGCGAATTTGCCGCGCGAAGAAATCCTCGATAGGAAGCGGGCGAGGAAAATAGCGCAAGGTCAAATCGTTATGCAGTTCCACGAGGAGTTTCGCTCCGGGCTTGGAAAAAAGATATTGTCCGGGGATCTTGCCGGCATCAATCGCCTTCAGGAAAATAGCAGACTCATACCCAGAAGCGATCAGCAACTCCGTAGCACGGCGAATGTCCCGTTGGCGGACAAGCAAATCGAGATCGCCGTAGTGCCGCATCGCTGGATCGCCGTAGGCTTGCACGGCTAACACCGGCCCTTTTATCGCCAGCGCAGAAATTTCATTTCGGTTGAAGAGTTCCAGCAGACGAAAGAGCTCGGCGGTCAAGCGAAGCGTCAGGAAATTCTGCTCGCGCTGGCGTTCAAGCAGCGCTTGTTTGATTTCGAAAGGAACTGAGGGTTCGTTGCAATCGTTCAAGGAAGCCGCGAGCTGCCCGATAACACCATGCACCTGGGCGAGCAGCAGCAGGCGGGGCCAATCGACGGAGGGAAGCGATTTCAGAATTCGCCGCGCATCGTGCGAAGGAGAAACGCATTCGCGCAACGTGGCCCATTCGCGTTCGAAAGCGCGAATGTCCGACAAGCGCGCCGGTGAAATTGGCTCAGCCATGCTAGTGCTTAAGCTTACCAATGAATGCGTTTTTCTGGGGTAGGAGTTACTTGCCGGAGCTGGCCTCAAACGCTTCGTCGCCGCGGCCGCGACGCCGAACCTCGATGCCCAAGCGCTTGATTTTCTGGTTCAGGGTCGAGAGAGGTATGAGAAAGCGCTCCGCCGCTTCGGTCTGGTTCCAGTTGGTGCGCTCGAGCATGTCGACGATGATACGGCGCTCGATCTCGTCCATGATCTGAAACAGCGAGGGCTGCGGACTATCCGCCGGAGACCTCGAGCCTGGTTCGCCCGGGAGCGCGGGAAGGAATTCCGAAAGCTGCAGGCGCACGCCGCGCACGATTTCTTTGCTGCGGATGGCTTCGGGCAGTAAATCCACGTCAATGCGATTTTGAGTTGAGAGCACGACGGCGCGCTCCACTACATTCTCCAGTTCGCGAACATTGCCCGGCCAATCGTAATCCATCATCAATTTCATGGCGTTCGGCGTGAATTGCAGGAGCGGCCGGTTATTTTCCGTGCAGAAACGCTCGAGGAAATGCAGAACGAGAAGGGGCACATCTTCACGGCGCTCGCGCAGCGGCGGAATACACATATGAATAACATTCAAACGGTGGAACAAGTCTTCGCGGAAGCGGCCTTCGCGCACCAATGTAAGAAGGTCCACATTCGAAGCCGCCACAATGCGCACATCCACCTTGATTTGTTCCGTGCCGCCCAGGCGCATGAATTCGCGCTCCTGAATCACACGCAGCAATTTGGCTTGCGTTTCCGGGCTGATGGTGGCGATTTCGTCGAAGAAAATCGTGCCCTGATCGGCCACTTCGAACAGGCCCTTTTTCGAAGCCACCGCGCTGGTGAAGGCGCCCTTCACATGGCCGAAAAGCTGTGATTCGAGAAGATCCACCGGAATGGAGCCGGTGTTCACGGGCACAAAAGCTTTGTCGGCGCGCGGAGAAGCCGAGTGCAGCGCCTTGGCGATGAGTTCCTTGCCGGTGCCGCTTTCGCCACTGATGAGCACGGTCGAGCGCGAAGGCGCCACCTGCGCGACGAGATTCAGCAGCACTTGCATCTTGTCGCTCTTGCCCACGATGTTTGGGAAGTTAAAGCGTTGCTTGAGGGCGCGCTTAAGATGAAGATTTTCGTCGCGAAGCCGGCGGGATTCTACGGCTTGCGCCACCTGCGCGAGCAGTTCGTCGTTGGACCACGGCTTGGTGATGTAATCCATTGCGCCGTTCTTGAAGGCGGCGCGCGCCATGTCAATGGAGCCGTACGCAGTGATCAGGACGACGGAGAGGTCCGGATCGCGGCGGCGGATTTCCTTGAGCATATCGAGGCCATTGCGGTCCGGCAGGCTGACGTCCAGCAACAAGAGATCATAGGGATGCTCTTCGAGCTTGGCGAGACCGGACTCCCCGGTTTCTGCGCTGGCCACGCCGTAGCCTTCGCCCTTCAGCAGAACTTCAAGGCCCTCTCGAATTTCGGATTCGTCGTCGACGACGAGGATGGAACCCTTAGACATGAGCCGCTTTCCTGGCCGCGGGGAACTCCACGTGGAAGGAGGTGCCCTTTCCGGGCGTTGAGCGCACATCAATCTTTCCCGCGTGTTCTTTGATGATGCCGTAGCTCACGGAGAGACCCAGACCGGTGCCACGGCCATTGGGCTTGGTGGTGAAGAAGGGATCAAAGATGCGATGGACGTCTTCGCGGGGAATTCCCACTCCGGTATCCGCGACCTCGATTTCCACGCTGCCATTGTGCGCGGCCGTGCGGACTTCCAACATTCCCCCGCCGGGCATCGCATCACGCGCGTTCAAGAAAAGATTCAGGAAAACCTGCTGCAGTTTGTTCGCAGAGCCGTACACGGGCGGCAGCGTTTCGTCGAGATCCTTCACGACTTGAATTTGCCCAGCCTTCAGCGGATGGGCAACCAACGAGAGTGTATCCTCAACGACGCGGTTGACATCTACGCTGGCGGCTTCAGCGGCTCCGGTGCGCGAGAAATTGAGCAGGTTATTGACAATTTCGCTTGCGCGAAACGTCTGCTTGACGATTTTATCAATGATCGACTGGCGCGGGTCGCCTTCCGGCATCTGCTTGGCGAGCATTTGGATGTAATTCGAAATCACCGCGAGCGGCGTGTTCACTTCATGCGCCACGCCGGCAGCGAGCAGGCCGAGAGAGGTCAGCTTCTCCGTCTGCGTCATCTGCTCTTCCATGCGCTCGCGCTGCGTTACATCGTCGAAAAGCAGGAGCCGCCCGATCCGTTCGTTGGATTTGCTCACGAGCGGCGTAATGGAAACGTTCAACGTCAAATGTTTCCCCTGATGTTGCAGTCTCTGTTTATAGATGCCGGTGATGTGTTCATGGTCACCGCGCGCGGCGATTTCCTGCGCCAATTCGTCAGGAAGCAGGGAGCTGAGCCTGCGGCCCAGGGCGTCGCGGCGCAAGACTCCGAAGAGCTCCTCCATCTGCGTATTCCACGATTCGACGATGCCGTCTAAATCTACAGCGAGAACGCCGACGTTCAAGGATTCCACGATGTTTTCGCTGAAGTCCTTCAGGCGAGCAATTTCCAGAGCCTTTTGCTCAAGAGAGCTGTAAAGCTGGGCGTTGTCGAGCGCGACGGCGACGTAACCGGCGATGGTTTCAACCAACTCAACGTCGTCGCTCGAGAGAAAATCGCCGTCGACGGTTTTCCCAAGGCCAAGGACGGCGACCGTATGCTCCCGGATGCGGCAAGGAACGAAATAATTCAGATCTAATTGCTCCAGCGTCCGGCGCACGGAGTCCGTAACGTCTCTTGCCGCACGAGGCGACTCAAAGAAGAGTGGGGCTCGGGTGAACTCGAGGCGGGCCGGATGGAGGAAACTAAGATCCATGGACTCCGAAAGACGCACGCCCATGGAGCGCGCGAGACGCATGCTGCCGGGCTGCTCAGGGTCGTCTACGAAAATCGCCAAGCGATCTACGAGCAAGGTCTGGGAAAGCCTGTCCATCACCGAGCCCAGCATGGGGTCGAGACGGACTTCGTTCGTCAGCGTGCGGCCAAATTCGATCAGCGTACGCCGGTAATCGAGCCGATCGCGATAGAAGAAGCGGTCCAGACGCGCTTGAATCCATTCGCGGAACGGCTGAAACAAAAAGGCGGCAATGACGATGGCAATCATGCCGCCCACGGGTCCGGTGGCAGGAGCGTGGAAGAGATAAGTAATCAGCGCGACGAGCGAAAAATAAACCGTGGCCACTGCGGCTGTGGCTGCGGTGTACGCCAAGCCGCGCTTGAAAATAATGTCTACGTCCATCAAGCGGTAACGGATGATGGCGTAGGCAAAGCAGAGCGGGATGAGCACCAAACTGATGACGGTGAGCTTCATCCACGCGGGTGGATTGAGACCGAGCACGCGGGGAAGGATATAAAGCAAAGAGACGGGCAGGCTGCCGGCCAGCGTTCCGCCAGTGAGCCATTTCAACTGCTGCCGAAGAACGCCGGAGGGCGCTTCGCGGTAGTTCCTGTAAAAGACCAGGCCCGCGGCGATAAAGCACGTTGCCAAATAACCGAATTCCAGCCTGTCCAGTAAAATATACGCGCCCAGCCATGGTACGAATCCCAGGGCATTCAACGCCGTGCTCACATGGATCAGCAGCAGCGCAACAGGAAGGAAATAAACCGCCAAAAGTTTTGTCGTAGTACGCAGCTTTGACTCAGTCCGACCAGGGAAAACCAAAGCGAAATGCAGCAGCAAAGCCGGCACCGCCAGGCGCGCTACCACCTCCGACCAATAGATTTCCCAATCGAAGGTGTCCAGCTTTCCGCTGAAGTGGAACGACCAAAGAATGAAAGAGGCCAGGCAGAAAATGTAAAAGTGCACCGCGCGCGGAGCGTTCCAACGGCGAATGAAGATGAAAAGACCGATAAACAGATACAACAGGCCCACGGCGCGAAGGTAGTTTTCCGTTGCGAGCGGCTTGTCGGCGGGAGCCGTTACCAGTGGGGTTTCGAACTCTTGTCCATTACGCGAGAGTCGGTAGTGAACTAGGGTCCAGAGACCGGCGCGCTCCAGCCGCCGGGCGACCTCCGTCGCGCTAGAAACCGCAGCGCCGTTGAACCCCAGCAGGATGTCTCCTGGGCGCATCGCGGTATGGCTGGCAGGAGAATTGGGAGCGATATTCCGGGCTTGGACGCCGTGGTCTGTGTCAATCCAAGCCACCCCGTCGTACACCTGCTGGTACCGGGTGCGCTGGTCAAAATTCAGTAAGGCAAAAATGACCGCAGCCAGCGTGGCTAGCGCCAGCACCACCGCCCCGAGACTAACACGCAGGTTTTGCTTCATGACCGTCAAAAAACCGACAAGCGAATGCTAGAATCCGGAAGCAAGCCAATGTCCATTGTTTGGTAGATCCGTCGGCCATGAACCCTAGCTTCTTCAATAGCTTACAACCGCGGCAGGTGGGACAGCTACCGTTCATCCAGTTTCTGGGAGGGCAGATACAGCTTTTGAGAACTTCCGGACTTGCCTAGAACTGCACGCTCAGTCCACCCCGGAACGTCCGGAAGGCGGGGACCAGGACAACGTGGCCATCCCTGCTACTGGTTGAAACATAGCCCTGTGCTAATAAGTTGTCGCAGTCCGCGATAGCCTCCCATCTTCCCAAAGCCCATTTCGGCAGCGGCTGACGCACCATCAAGTGGAAATAGGGATCCATCTGGTACAAAGATTCGCCATAGCCATCGAGGCGCGAAACCGCTGAGCCGCTGATCCACTTATACCCGGCGTGGAACTTCGTTCCGAAGTGCGGCACCTTGGCGGAAATGCCCGCCCCGAGCGAATGCCGCGGAACTGTCTGCAGCACGTCGCGCAGCAGGTTTTCCATGTCATTGCCTGGAGCAAGCACGCTGGCGTAGGAATAAAGAGCAGTCAACTCGGTGTCACCTTGCAACTTTTTGCGAAACGCCACGCGAGCACCCCAATTGCTGGAGGCCCCCCCGTCGTAGGCAAATCCCTTTGAAAAATAGTCCTGGAAATAATCAGAGGCCGGCAAAGTGTCGCCGCCGAGACCAAAAACAGCGACGTGTCGATTGTCGTCGTGGAAAGCGGCAATCTGAAGAACTCCGTGAGCGCCGATTTTTCGATCCGCCGCGATCTCCTCATGCAACCCGTTTTGCAGCACAGGACGCCCGTCGCGCATGAGCAATGCAGGAAATGCATCCAATTGATTCAGTGCCGACGTCAGCATCGCGCCGGGCTGTTCCTCCGTGGCCTCCAGGGGCGCAGGCCCAGTGGGCATCGAAGCAAATACCAATTCCGTGTCCCAATCGCGGGAGATTCGGTAATTGAGTTGCGCACGCGGACGCAGCGAGGACGCCGTGGTCCCGAGCCCCACCAGAATATATTCGCCGCCATATCGCAGGAGCAGGCGATCGCCAAGCGACAGTGTGCCGCCCTGGTCCAGCCGCACGCCGCGAAAACTCGGCCCGTCCGGACCGATCTTGGCCTCTCGGAGTACCAGCGCTGTATGTGGACCTGCGCCGAGAGTTCCGGAAGGCAACCAGACTGAGGCGATGCCGCCACCGGGAGCATCCTGGTCATAACTCACCTGTCCGGCAAAAAGGAGGCTGCCCACGCCCCCCAGTTTCTGATCGTAGGCAACCGCAGTTGCCGGCGCAGGAGTAATGCTGGAAGGCGAAACGGCCCGGCGTGCGCCGTCGGTGAATTCCATTCGAACGCGGGGGATTCCGAGATTCCGGTTGTCAGCATGGAGCGCCGTGAGTGCGGAACCGGATTCATCCATCCATTCCAGGACCGGGCGCACCGAGGCAGCCGAGCGCAGCACCCATTTCCAATCGTCCGGATTAGTGGGCGTATTGGAAGGCGCGCGCCGCAGCTGATCCAAGGTCGCATACATGGATTCCAGTTCCACGCGAACCACGGTGGTTAGATTGGGGCTGACCCGAACATGCTTTTCGAGCGTGGGAAGAAATCCGGCAAGAGTAACGCGCAAAGTGTAGAGGCCGGGGACAAGCTTGCTGCCTTGGAAGATGCCTTGCGTGTTCGTCAGGAAACTGTGCGGAGCAGCAATTCCCCCAAATTCGGGAACAAGCTCCACACTTGCGCCCATCTGCGGCGTGCCCGCCGTGTCACGCACCACTCCCGCAAGCTTGCCGAGAAGCGGCTTGGCTTGCGCGGCCGCTGGTTTCACAGCCAAGTGAGAAACTGCGGCGGTTAGGACCAGGGCCCCCAGGACTCGGAGTCGCCCTTGTTTCACGTTACTTTACCTCCCCGGTGCAGCACTCGCCGTGGTCTTGAGTTCCGGCGCGGCTTTCACCGTGAAATCCGCCGTACGCGAAATGGTTTGATTGGAATACGTGTCCGTGGCGTCCACTTCCAGAGTGTACTTGCCTGGCGGGAGCGTGGCGAG
>JAWOLO010000075.1:0-3942 GCA_033853375.1 Terriglobia bacterium | reverse complement strand
AATCATTGGCCCGCAATTCCGTTTGAACTCTTCAACCAAAAACACGACCACGACTGGTGCGATGAATGGCGCGGAGAGTATCAAGATTCTGAAGGCAAGTGGCACACGAAATAAACTCAAGAACCGTACGCTAACACAAGGAGGCACGTTCGAAGATCTGTGGATGCCATTTCTCTGTCAAATGAAATCGAAGAGGGTTACCGACGCTACCTGAAAACCACGTTCTATTTCAAGGACCCTTTGCTTCGCGCCTCCTTCGAGAAAGCACTTGGTTCAGGTCGACTTAGTAAAGGTCCCTATCTCGAGGCGACTCCTGTATTCAGGAGGACGCTATCACCGCACGCTCTATTCAAGGAATTACTCAATATCGAGCCTGACCGTGGCTTCGTTGAAGCCCTGCAGGGCGAAAGACCCTTGTATCGACATCAAGAGGAGGCGATTCGAAGGGTTTTTGAAGGTCACAATGTCGTGGTAGCTACCGGAACAGGGAGCGGTAAGACCGAGGCATTCCTCTACCCGATCTTGCTTCACCTTTACCAAGAGTTTCTTGCCGGTGAATTGACCCCTTCGGTTCGCGCGCTGGTGCTGTACCCGATGAACGCTTTGGCCAACGACCAGCGCGAACGTCTTGGACAAATCTGTAAGCAACTCCGAGAGGCGAAATCCCCTTTCCGATTCACGTATGGGCAATACATCGGCGAAACGCCTGAGAACGAGAATGATTCTCGACGTCGAGCGCGTGATTACCTAAGGGATCGAGACAAAAAAGGCACGTCCACGGTTGAGAACGGACGGGTAGTTCATGGAGAGCTCATTCTTCGCTCGGAAATGCGAAGTACACCGCCTCACATTCTGCTCTCGAATTATTCGATGCTGGAATACTTGCTTCTCCGTCCCGACGACAGTCCCTTGTTTGATAATGGGCGCGGGAAATGTTGGACGTTTATGGTGCTGGATGAAGCGCACCAATACCGGGGCGCACGAGGTATCGAAATGGCGATGCTTCTGCGCCGACTCAAGCAGAGATTGAGAGCGGGAGGTCGTGAGAAGCCACTCCGCTGCGTGGCAACCAGCGCAACGTTAGTTGGTGGCGCCGAGGGCAAGTCCGCAGTTGCGCAGTTTGCTTCCGATCTGTTTGATGAGGAATTCGACCAACGGGACGTGATTCTGGCGGAGGCTGAGGCCCTTCCGCAACCTGGGACTCAAAGCCTTGCACGCGAAGACTATCGCGCTCTCTCAGATGCCTCAAATGGCGATTCAACCGCGGTTAAGAAATTGGTTGCTATTACAAATAGATTAGGCGGACCGGCTCGTGAAATAGACAACATCGAAAAGACTTTGGGGAGCGTGCTGCAACGAGACAACCGGGTTGCACGCCTGCGTCAACGCGTGGCCGATAAGCCTGAAGAAGTACAAGCAATTGCGGATGACGTGTTCCCCGAATTGCCTCAAGCGGAACGGGTCAAAGCCCTATCTGATTTGGTGACTCTCCTCCTACATGCTAAGGACCCCGTGTCAGCAGCTCCCCTATTGTCAGCCAGGTATCACCTCTTCCTTCGGTCGCTAGAAGGCGCATTTCTAACGTATTGGCCTGATAACAGGGTGCTTTTGGACCGTCACGCAGCGGGAGAGGCCGCGCTCTTCGAGGTTGGACTTTGTCGAGAATGTGGTCAGCACTACCTAGTCGGCAAGGTGAAGAACGATAGATTGCTGGAAGCCGTTCGAGATCCAGGCCGGCCTGATTTCGGCGCTGGGTTTTTTCTTCCCGTGGACAACCCATCTCGTGAAGAGGACACCGACGATGACAGTACGGAGACTTATCGCCTCTGTGTCCGCTGCGGTGAGATCCGTCGTCTGCCCGAGCAACTGCAATGCCAGCATGATGCCGTCATTCTGGTGCAAAAACAGACTGAGTCAGAGGAGCGAGAAGACCAAATTCCTCGTTGCGCTGTCTGCGGCTACCAAGCAACCGATCCGGTTCGCGAAGTTGTGCATGGCACCGACGGCCCGCACGCGGTCATTGCGACTACGCTTTACCAGAGCCTTCCCCCAGCCCGAAAGAAAGTGCTGGCTTTTGCCGACGGGCGGCAGGAGGCTGCTTTCTTTGCCTGGTATCTCGAAAACTCTTACAAAGACATCCTCGGTCGCAATCTGCTTTTCAAGGTTGTGCATCAGAGGGATGTCCACTCAGGAGATGGACTGTCTCCTGTTGATTTGACCACAGCTCTCCGCGACATATACCGGCTGAAAAGCGTTTTTCCTTCATCAACGAGTGATTTGCAGTTGCGTCATGAAGCCTGGGTTGCATTGTATCGGGAGTTTCTGACGGACGAGCCTCGGATTTCTCTGGAGGGAGTCGGCCTGGTGCGGTGGTCTTTGAAATGGCCGGATTGGTTTTCTGTACCAACGCTCCTCACGCAGGAACCATGGTGTCTGTCCCAGCATGAAGCGCGTGCGTTGATCTTCATTCTGCTCGACTCGATGAGGTCTGATCGGGCTGTTGAGCTTCATAGTAACAATAGCGTCGCGCTGAACTGGAACGACCTTTATCTTCAAGCGGCGCAAATGAGGTTTCGCATTGGACCTCCAGCGGGACAACGTGGCGTGCGTAGCTGGGACGGTAAGTTCGGCAAAAGGGTTCGATTTCTCATGAAAACTCTGCGGCGGCTCCGCCCGAGCCTGGTTGAGGAACAAGCCCTGAGTTGCGCTGTCGACACCGCGAGAGCTATCTGGGAGGGCCTTAGAGCATGTGACGAACAGGCACCGACAGTAAACGACAGGCTGCTAATCTCAACCGGCGATGGCAGCAGATTGAACCCAAACTGGTGGAGACTGCGGCTCGTGACTAAGGATGATCCAATCTACCGATGCGACACATGTAATCGCATTCAATCAGTTTCTGTCCGCAGCGTCTGTCCGAGGCACCGCTGTCCTGGCACCTTGATAGAAGCACGCCGGCACGAACTGGAACCCAACCATTACTGTGTCCTATATGAGGCACAACTGCCCGGTTCGTTGCGGGTCGAGGAGCACACGGCGCAGCTTGACAAAGAGAAGGCTCGCGAGTTTCAGCGTGAGTTCCGCGAAGGAAAGATTGACGTGTTGAGTTGTTCGACAACCTTCGAACTCGGAGTAGACCTCGGCGACCTTGACACGATCTTCCTCCGCAACGTGCCGCCTGAAGCATTTAACTACGCCCAACGAGTCGGACGAGCCGGCCGAAGAAGTGGATACCCGGGCTTTGCCATCACCTATTGTCGACGCGGACCTCACGATCTTTATCATTTCTCAGACCCCAATCGGATGCTAACCGGCAAAGTACAGCCACCCGTCTTGACAGTGAAGAATGAGAAAATCGTAACTCGTCACATCTTGGCGGTTGCATTGTCGCTCTTTTTCAGAGCATTCGCCGAGCGATTTCTGAACGTCCAGGCTCTCTTGAAGGACTTGAATTCACCAAGTGGCGTCGCCGATTTTAGAGACTTCCTTCTGGCCAATCGCGTTCGAATCGAGGACGCGATCCGCGAGATCGTGCCGGAAGAGCTGGCGATTAAGTTGGGGCTCAATGATCAGAAGTGGATAGACGAACTCACGGCGACAACTGGCCGGTTTGCTTCAGCGGAGGCCGAAGTGTCAAGCGATTATCGAAGCGTTAAGGAGCTTGAGCGGACATCAGCTCTACAAGGGACCAGGGAAGGTTACAGGGCCGCCGAGTGGGCGAATGCCCGAGCGAAAACAATCTCTGAGGAGGAGACCCTCTCTTTTCTTTCGCGAAAAGCCGTGATTCCAAAGTATGGTTTCCCAGTGGATGTGGTCGAGTTGGACACTCAACCTACGCAGCGAAGTCATGAAGCCTCTGAAGTGTCGCTCCAAAGAGACCTGACCATCGCCATCTCAGAGTTTGCTCCGACAAGCAAATTGGTAGCCAATAAAAAGGAGTGG
>JAWOLO010000074.1:0-3373 GCA_033853375.1 Terriglobia bacterium | reverse complement strand
GAAACATCCGCAAACTTTCTCACCCCTTGTGGGCCCGCCGCATTTCGGAAGATGCGATTGGGCTGCGCGTCCTTTGCCTCGAACCCGCCGCCGGCAACAAACAGGTCGAGCCAGCCGTCGTTGTCCAAGTCCACCAGGCCGCATCCCCAGCCGCTCCACGGACGGCTCAACGCCAGCAGTCCCGTCGACGCGCTTCCATCATCAAACGAGCCGCCGCCTCGGTTCAAAAATACTTCGTACGTCTCATTTCGCAACCCGGTCATCACCAGGTCGGGCCGGCCGTCACCGTCAATGTCGCCAAAATCCGCGCCCATGCCGGAAATGTTTCGTCCATCGCCGTTGTACGCGACTCCGGCTTCGGTTCCAATTTCCTGGAAGCCGTGCCCCCTCGCGCGAAAAAGCAAATTGCGCGCATTGTCATTGGCCACGAACAACCCGGGCCGCCCATCGCCCAGGAAATCCGCCATGGCCACGCCCATTCCCTTGCCCAAGACTTCGGGAAATTCTTCTTTGGAGGTGACCTGAGTAAACGTGCCGTTGCCATTGTTATGAAAAAGCTGCATCGGCTCCGCGCGATACACGTCGGGATGGCAATAGCCGCCGCAGACCGGATCGCTCTCCGGCGTCCAATCGCAATAGTTGGAGATAAACAGGTCCAGCCGGCCGTCGTTGTCGTAATCGATCCAGGCCGCGGCAACGGACCAGAATCTTTTCAAGCCGGACGCATTGAAGCCGGCCATTTCGGTGACGTCAGTGAACGTGCCATCGCCATTGTTGCGATAAAGCTGATTGCCATGCACGCCCACGACGAAGAGGTCCTCGTGGCCGTCATTGTTGTAATCGCCCACTGCGACGCCCATGCCGTAACCTTGGCCGGCCAGACCTGCTTTTTCGGTAACGTCGCTGAACGTGCCGTCGCGATTGTTGCGGTAGAGGCGGTTCCAGTATTCCTTCCCGGTTTTCGTGAGCGAAGGAAGCGCCGCGCCGTTCACGCAGAACAGATCGGGCCAGCCGTCGCCGTCAAAATCGACGACGCCGAGCCCGCCAGGCAGCGTCTCGACCTGGTATTTGCGGCCTTGCGCGCCGTTGCGCAGCACGAAATCCAGTCCGCACGATGGCGGCGCAAGGTCAAAGCGAATCGGGCCGGCAGACGGATTCACCGAAGGCGAAGCTTCGGCCAGCCCGCGAATGGACTCCGCGGCCGCGAATCGCAGAAAAGGATGCGCCAAAGAAAATGGAAGGAAAGCCGCTACCCTGGAGAGGAACTCCCGCCGATGGAAACCGCGCTTACGGGTGATCATCGACGCTCTTCTGGCCGTAATGCCGGACCCTGACCGTGTTGCTGAAAAAGATCGGAGAGCCGGTTCGCTTCTGCCGCAGCCGCTTCCGCTTCCTGCTCGCGGCCGAGTTTGCGAAGCACGCTCGCCAGCATGCCGTGCAGCGCGCCTCGCTCGTCGGGATACCCCGCCGCCAGCATGGGCTGCAGATACGCAAGCGCCTGCTGCGGCTGGCCCGTCTGCGCGTAGGCGATGCCCATTTGAACGCTCGCCCAGGCGTCATTTGCGTTTCTGTCGAGAAGTTGCTTCAAAACCGGAAGCGCTTCGGGATAATTTCTTTCGTTCATCGCAACCGAGGCCAGCAGGTGCAGCGAAACCATCCGGCGCGGATCGAGCGCCAGCGCCTCGCGCGCGGCTTGTTTCGCTTGATTCATCTCGCCAAGGCTCTCGTAAGCTTGCGCGAGCCTCTCGGCCAACACCGCGTCGCGCGGCTGGAGTTTCCGCGCTCTCTCATATTCCTCCGTCGCTCCTTGCATGTCGCCTTTTACGCGGACGAGAAAATCTCCCCGCACACGATGAAAAACCGCCTCGTTTCCCAGCGCACGTATTCGCCCAGTTGCGCGCTCCGCTTCCGAGGCATAACAAAGCTCCAGCCAATACGCCGCCGTCTCCGCGCCCGCACCAAGCCCGCGCTCCAGCGCAGGAATTGCGTGCGGGCAATCGTTCAATTCTGCCAGCGCGACGCCGCGCTGGAACCACGCGGTCGGGACTTCTGGAGGCGGCTCAGGCAGCGCCGAAAGCTGCTCCCAGCGCTCTTCGGCAAACAGCCGGTCTTCTGACTCCTGAACCTCAGTTGTTGGAAATTTTATTTTCTCCAGGCACGCTGCAGAATTTTTTCGAACACAATCACAGATTTCACCGGTGACATTTTCTTGCGGCCGAAGATTTTTGGGCCACGTTTGCAATGTGCTGCGAAGCACTGCCGGCGAGTGGCTTCCGAGTTCCAAAAGATAATTCTCTGCCGCTCGCCAGTCGCCTTGCGCCGCAGCCGTCATGGCCTGCAGTTGCAGCGTCCACGAGTCTTTCGGCTGCCGCTCCAGCGCCGCTTTCAGTGTCGCGGCGGCTTCTTCTCGCATGCCACTCCGCGCTTGCTCCACCCCCAACTCGCCCCAGATGCCTTGCTGTTCGGGGTCGGCCGTCGCCGACTGCCGCAGCAGCTCCTCCCGCGTTTCCGGCCGGCTATGCAAACCCTGTGCCTCCAGCCTCAGAACCACGGCCATGCCGCTCTGAGCGCTGCGCAGCTCCAAATCCAAAATGCGGAATCGTTCCAAGTCGAAATCCGCCCATTTCATCCACATTTCTGCCGAGCCCGGAGCGCCCGCAATGGCTTTCTGGAAAGCCTCCGCCGTCGCGGCATAGTCGGCCTTCTGTCTCGTTGGGTTTTGACTTACTGCTTCCTGGCTTGACGCTGCGCCTGGCCTCGCCAGTTCCGCAGAATCTGCCCGCGCATTTCTGCCCAATCCCGAGACAAATCCAATGGAAAAAACCGCGCCGATGGAGAGAACTGCCGCTAGCTGTCCCCTACGAACCCCCGTTCTCATGCTCGAATCATAGCACTGAGGCGGGCAATGGCTGGGCGGGAGTAGACAGTAACCGCAGACGGGCACCGCCAAAAATCTTTTTCGTAAGACACAGTAAGAAGCGCCAAGCTCGCGCGTGAAAGCCTACTCGGGTTCGCCGTTGTCGTCGGGCTGGACGTCGAGCCTGCCCTTGGTTTTCTTGGCCATCAGGTAAGAGCGAATGAAGGGATCCAGATCGCCGTCGAGCACGCGGTTCACGTCGCCGACTTCAAATTTGGTGCGGTGATCCTTGATCATCTGGTAGGGCTGCATCACGTACGAACGAATCTGGCTGCCAAACGAAATATCCATCTTCGTTTCGTCCAGCTTGTCGGTTTCCGCCTGGCGCTTTTGCAACTCCATGTCGTAGAGGCGCGAGCGAAGCATTTTCATCGCCAGCTCGCGATTCTTGTGCTGGCTGCGTTCGGCCTGACAGCCGACCACGATGCCGCTGGGAACGTGCGTGATGCGCACGGC
>JAWOLO010000073.1:0-4576 GCA_033853375.1 Terriglobia bacterium | reverse complement strand
AAGCCATCAATTTTGGAATTATCTACGGACTCTCGCCTTTTGGTCTAGCTCAGCAACTGGGCATTGAGCAAAAAGAAGCCGCGCAGTTCATCAACGCGTATTTCACGCGTTATCGCGGCGTCAAAGAATATTTGGACAAGATTCTCGCGGAAACGCGCAAGACGGGTGTGGCGAAGACGCTGTTCGGGAGAATCCGCCCCATTCCGGAAATCAATTCGCCGCAGGTGCAATTGCGCAATTTTGCCGAACGCACCGCGCTCAATTCGCCGCTGCAGGGCACGGCGGCCGATCTTATAAAACTGGCGATGATCCACATCGACCGGCGTCTGGCCGAGGAGCGGTTCGAAGCAAAAATGATTCTGCAGGTGCACGACGAGTTGCTTTTCGAAGCGCCCGCAAGCGAGTCGGCCAAACTAGAAAGACTGGTGAAGGAAGAAATGGAGGGCGTTCACAAGCTGGCGGTACCAATCGTGGTGGAAATCGGCACCGGGGCGAACTGGCGCGACCTCGACTGAATGAATTCCCCTCAAAATCAATCTGTCGTTTTCGTGGCTTCGCTCGGTAATGATCGCGTGTCAGGCGAATATCCCTTCCGGGCATCTTTTTTCCATCTCCCGGAGTCCAATTGTGAGAACGAAGCGCCCAGCTTCTTTGACACCAGAACCTGGTCTTGCTAATAAAATTCTTATCCCAGCCTCAATGAGGTCCTTCATGCACCGGATGCAGCTCCTGTTCCCTGGGCTCAGTCTCATGCTGCTCGTCGCGGGCTGTGGCTCAACCAACCCGTCGACTCCCATCGGTGTGTCTGTTTCGCCGGCAGCAGTGAGCGTTGCGGTTGGCCAGAGCCAGACTTTCACCGCTGCGGTCACCGGTACCGCAAACACCGCTGTGACCTGGAGCGTTGCCGCCGGCGCCGCGAACGGAAGCATCACTGCTGGAGGCGTTTATACAGCTCCGTCGACCGTGCCTACGCCAGCTCAGGTTACAATCACGGCCACCTCTAACGCAGACTCATCGAAATCGGGCGCCGCCACCGTTACCGTCACGAGCCAATCGAATTCCACGGTTGCTGTCACTCCTGCAGCCGTCACCGTCGAAGTTTTCACCACGCAGCAGTTTTCCGCCTCGGTTAATGGCCAGGCCAGCACCGCCGTCGCGTGGGAGGTCAATGGCGTTACCGGCGGAAGCACGACCACCGGAACGATTTCCTCGAGCGGCCTCTACAGCGCACCGCATTCCATTTCGAACAGCATCATTCCGGCTAATGGCGCTCCCGTCACCGTGCAAATCAAGGCTGTTTCTACGGCAAACACCGCAAACACCGGAACCGCCACAGTGATTCTTAAAGTGCCAAACCAGCAGGCAGAGAGCACACCGGTGGAGCTCGGGACTTCCGGGAGCAATGCAAAGGACTCCGTCACCGGCGGAGGCACGATAACGTGCTGCGGTGGAACGCTCGGCTCGCTGGTTACCCGTGGCGGCACACAATACATTCTCAGCGCGGATCACGTGCTAGCCCTGAGTGGCGCGGGGACCGCGGGCGATCCGATCGTTCAGCCGGGATTGATTGACACGGGCACGTGCACATCGCAGGGAACCACAACGGTCGCCAATCTGACGCAGCAATCCTTCAATCTGCAGAATCCCTCCAGCGCAACCATTGACGCGGCGATTGCGCAAGTGGTCTCCGGAACGGTCGACTCCAGCGGCAACATTCTCCTTCTCGGGTCCACCACCGGCACCAACGGGGTTCCGCTGCCGGGCGCGCCCAATGGAGGAACGGGTCAAGCTGCGTCCGTAAATCTGGCGGTGGCCAAGTCCGGCCGCACCACGGGGCTGACATGTTCGACGGTTGGGGCGATCAACGCCAATGTGTCGGTCGCTTACACGACCAATTGCGACGGCTCGGGAACGAAGTTCACGGTGAACTACACCAACCAAGTGAGCGTGCTTGGCGGAGATTTCTCCGGCGCAGGCGACTCGGGCTCGTTGATCGTGACACAAAGCAACGCGAATCCCGTCGCACTGCTTTATGCCGGGTCGGACACCGACGCCGTCGGCAACCCAGTGTCCAGCGTGTTGAGCTTCTTTGCTTCGGGGGGTAATTCGGTCAGTTTTGTCGGGGCCGCTCGCAGCAGTTCTGTCGTCGGTTGCAGTTTGCCCGGACCGCAAGCGGCAATGGCGGCACGGCTGGCCACGCAGAAGGTTACTCCGTCCAGCGATGCCGTGCGCCAGGCGGCCGCCGTCCGCGATGCTCATGCACCCGAACTCCTGGGACACCCCGAAGTGCAGGCGATAGGCGTTGGCGCGAGCTATGACAATCCAGCGGAGGCCGCGATTCTTCTGTTTGTCACGAAAGGACAGCCCCGAACGAACCTTCCGCCGACGGTCGATGGCGTGCGCACGCGCATAATCGAGGGAGAGCTCTTCGCGAAGCGTGGGACACTGAGCGCTGCGGACAGCGCCACGCTCGAGCAATCTGCCGCGCCGCCCCAACTTGTCTATGCCATCTCGGATGCAGAAGTGGCACGCGCGGAGGTTGTGCGAGCCGCACACACGGACGAATTGATGAAAATGGCGGGCGTGCAGGGCGTGGGCATCACCTCAAGCGTGGATTCTCCGGGAGAAGCCGCGCTGATGATCTTCGTAATTCGTGGAGTTGCGCATCCTGCCATACCGCCGGTGATCGATGGGTTGCGTACGCGCGTGCGCGAGTCCAGCCGCTTCCGCGCGGGCTTCGGTGACGCCCGCCCGCAACGCGGGTGTTCCGTGCCGCCCTCGAAAAAAGCACCGCCAAGCCAGGCACGCGGACAAAAACCACAGTTATAGTTGGGGGAGCGAGGCGTCATTGCGAACCGCCGCGGGCCCGTTTTTGATCCTTTTCTTCTTCTTTCCACGGGCGTAGAATCCGCTCAAAACCAAGCCGAACTCGCTCCTTCGGTCGGACTCGACCTGTCAGGAGGATGCTATGCGCAGTTCTCTGCTTGTTCTGTGCGCGCTTCTGCTCGCAGGTTTTGGAATTTTGCGGGCGCAGCAAAACGCTACGCAGGAAAAAACAGAGTCCTCGGAACCCAAGATGACTCCGGAAGACGCGGCGAAGAAGAATCCCATTCCGCCCACCCCGGAAGGACTTGCCGAAGCCCGGAAACAATATCGCTACGATTGCGCGATGTGTCATGGCAAAGAAGGCGACGGCAAAGGCGAACTCGCTGTGGAAATGAAGCTGGAACTCCACGATTGGCGCGACGCCTCCTCCATCGAAAAAATGACCGACGGCGAGCTTTTTTGGGTCGTGAGCTACGGCAGAGGGAAAATGATTGGCGGGGAAGCCGATCGCTCTCCGGAAAAGATGCGCTGGAACCTCGTAAACCTGGTGCGCTCGTTTGGCAAGAAGGGCGCGTCCCCGGAAAAGCCCAAGAGCGAAACCCCACAGAGTTAGTCAATTCAGCGAACTTTTTTGTGCCTTCGCGCCCGTTCTGGGCAACTTTGGCACGTTGCAGTAGCAAAACGTGCAGTTGGTTGACCGATGCTCCTCGCTGCCCGCCCCTATGTTCGCTTTCCGATTTTGAGAACGACACCAACTCCCACCCGAAAATTGTGCTGCCAGCTTCCGGAGGGCGGGAGTTGCACCACCAGCAAGGGCTCTGGCTTAAGGTGAGTCGGTATATAATCTGCTTGGAAAACCCGAATGGCCAAATGGTTGCCAACATTTAGGTCCACTCCTCCGCCGAAGCCCATTGCAAAACCATAGTTAATGGAAATGACGTTTTGTGGGTGCGCAGGATCGCCGGAAGGCGTTGTCAGGTGCGTCGCAGCAACTCCGAATAAGGTATGGCCAAACAACGTGGCCCTGCTATTCCGCCTGGTGAACTCGGGGCCCCAAAGCAACTGATAGTTCCTGAGCGTAGCTGTCTGACCTTGAAAAACGATGCCTGATTCGCGGTATTGACCCCCAAAGTCCCCAACTAAACGCACATATCGGCGCGGGTTGATGCCGAAGCTGATCTGCCAGCCGAAATAGTTGTCGCGCGCGCTCACTTGCGCGGTCGAATAGGAGAAGCCCGTGAAGATCTCACCGCCGGGATAGCTCTGAGCACATGCCGGCATACTGAACACCAACATAAGGCCTGCGATGAAAACCAGGTGCCTCAAGTTTTTACTCCTGCCCGCCAAGGTCCAGTACGGAGTGCAGTAGACGCTTGGCAACTTGCTCACATGCCTGACGCTACCGGTTGGCATTCACCATACTTTTTGGTGAGCTTTTGCACCTGGAAGGTCAGTTTCCCGCTTGAATCCTTTTTCTTCTTACCGCTCAGCGCGACACGTCGCCCAGGTTGGAGAACCGCGGAACCGCCTGCCAATACATACGTCTTCTTGTCTTTTTTCGTTTGTTAGATGCAAGCCGTTCTCGTCTGAGATGACACAACCTTGAATCGATGTGTGCTTGTGTGCGATTCGGCAGATAAGATATCCCATTCCACCGATGACAACTATTGACGCAACGATGAGACCAATGACCTCACCCTTGCTCGGGATGGCAGCGCTCTGCGGAAATGCTGGAACGGCAAGGCTCAAA
>JAWOLO010000072.1:0-2872 GCA_033853375.1 Terriglobia bacterium | reverse complement strand
AAAAACTAGACGCGGCCAAATTGAATTTAAATCTCGGACCGACCTGCGAATCCCAATTCTCATGCGCAGGACTCTACCTCAAAAAAAGCGGGCGCCAGAAGGAATTTCTGACGCCCACTTACGCTTGCACAAGGACTGCAACGGGGGATCGCGAAATCCTATTTCAATTGCGAGGAAAGACTGTAGAGTTCTGGTGCATTTTGCACGCGGGACGTGTGGTCATCAGCTTCGGAGCGCCAGCGTCCAATCGATTCGTTTCCGGCAAAGGGCACCCATTGCATGTGGATGGCGTCGTCGCGGCATACCGCAATGCAATGTTCTTCGCTGCCGCATTCGTCCGGGCGAGGTAGCGCGGCGATTCCTTCGACGAGTTCCAGGCACTGCGGGCCGCAGGCTTCCACGCAGAGATTGCAACCCGTGCATCTGTCCGCGTCGACGACCGGCATCCATTTGAACTTCATCTTGAGGGCTCCGTTTCGAGTTGTGCATTTCAAGATTTGATCTTTGAGTCCTTTGCCGAATTACGAAGTTGAAGAGGGATTTCTCCCTTCGGGACGGCCAAAAGGGCCGTCCCTGTGGTCGAAATGACAGTTCTAGTCGGTTTGCAGATGTTGCCGCTGCCTCGAGATTCGAGTTTCATTTAACGATGATGACGCCCTTCATCCAGGGATGCGGCGAGCAGGCGTAATTTACCGTGCCTTTCTGGTCGAAGCGGTGGGCGAATGTATCGCCCGGCTGTAGCATCGGCGAGGTGAATTCTCCCTTCACGCCATACACGCTGTGCGGCATGCCGATGTCGGTGTTCTTGAAGACCACGGTGGTGCCGGCCTTGATGGTCAGCGTTTTCGGCTCGAAGGTCTTCATAGGGCCTTTCTTGAAAATGCCGGAACCGGGCATCATTCGGATGGTGGCAATTTTTTCGGGCTGAGACGCAGCGACGGGAGCTGCTGATGTGTTGCTTGAGGGCTCCACGGACGAATCGTTAGACATCGGAGGCATGTGGCCCATGTTCATGTGGCCGAGATGGGCGTCCGCGCTCATCGCACCCATATTGCGGGGAGTCATGGGCTGAAAAATCTCGGCTTGCTCCTGGCCATAGACGTCGATTGAGCCAACAGCGCCGCGATGCAAACGGAAGATGGAATGGTCCACCATTAAGAAAGAACCGGGCGTTGGAGGGGTGAACTCTACGACGGCCGAACCGCCCGCGGGAATTAGAGTGGTCTGCAAATCGCGCGCCGGCGGCGAAATAAGGTCGCCCTCACGATAAACCTTGTCGAAAATCTGGCCGATGATGTGGAAAGAAGAGATGAGATTGGGCCCGGCATTTCCGACGTAAATGCGGACAGTTTCGTTCTCTGTGACGATCGGGGAGTGGTCTTTTAGCAGCGAGCCAACGGCCCCGTTGAACACGACATACTGGGGATCGGCCTTCTCAGCTCGCGCGTCATCAAACGACTTGTGGCCGGGCTTGTCGTTGTCGGTATAGATCTCGCTTTGCACCACATAAAGTTCTTTGCCCACTTCGGAGAGTCCTTGCTCGGGTTCCACCAGAACGAAGCCGTACATGCCGTTTGCGATGTGCTCTGGAATGTCAGGAGTTGCGCAGTGATACATGTAAAAGCCGGGAGCCGTGGCGCGCGCTTCCAGAACGGCGTCTTCGCCGGGGCCGACGCTAAGGGCGCTCGCGCCGCCGCCAGGGCCCAGGACGAAATGGAAGTCGATGTTATGGCTGTGTGTGCTATTGAGCGCGTTTCTTAGGTGAACTTCCACCAGATCGCCTACGCGAACGCGCAGCAGCGGTCCGGGAACGTGGCCCTCGAAACCCCAGGCGTCGTCGTAGATCACACCGGGAGCAACTTCATTCTGCGCTTCGCGAATGGTCCAATGGACCACTTCGCGGCGCTGGTCTTTGCGGGTGATCGGCGGGGGACCGTCCGGGGCTAAGGACCAACGGGCATCTTCCCGGGGAAGCTGTGCCTTTGGCACGAGGACGAGTCGATGCTGGTCCTGCTTTTGCTCCTTTTCTTTTTGGGCCGAGGAACTCTTTGTAAGAGGAATCCCGAAGGCCATAATCAATCCAAGCGATACAGCGATGGTCAGGCGGTGGTACGTCTTGTCACTCATGGTCAGTCTCCATGATTGGCAAGTTAGACCGACGCGGCACAAAGGGCAGTGACTTTAGTCACCGGGAAGTATCATGCGCAGTTTGTGTGCCTTAGTGTTCAAGACGTTCTCTGGAAAAGGGAAAAGGCGCACGACATTGCCGATTCGATGTGCGCTGCGTCACAGGGAAGCTGGTAAGCCTCGAGCAGTCAGCGGATTTGAAAGACGGAGCCAGTTCAGCGGGAATGCAACCTTATCTGGCTCCGCGAAGTTTTTTTTCGTCACGCTGTAGCGACTTATCTGTGCGGTTTGCCTTCTTGCCGCCTGTTTTCGCGCTGCTGACGCTCTTGCATCTTTTGGTTTTGCTGATCGTGCCGGCGGTTCATCTGGTCCATTTGCTGCTGCTGGCGGCGCTGCATCTGGTCCTGGCGCTGCTGGCTTGCGTTCTGGCGGCTGAGTCTGTCCCGCTCTTGATCGTGCCGCTGTTGCAGCTTTTGGCGTTCGGCGTCCTGTTGCCGTTGCATCTTGTCCGTTTCGCGCTGATGCCTTTCGTCGAGGCGAGAGTTCTGCGCAGAGGGCGGCCGGTCATCGCTGGAGCGACCGTTATCGCGCCCCCGGTCGGGACGATTAAAATCGCCTCGGTTGTCCGGGCGGTCCATTTTCGCTTCTCTGCCGCGCTCCACGCCGCGGCCACGGAATTCGCCGGAATGCGGGGTTGCCGCGACTTCCGGGCGGCCATGATTTTCGGACGCCAGGAAGCGCCGAT
>JAWOLO010000071.1:0-18695 GCA_033853375.1 Terriglobia bacterium | reverse complement strand
GCCGCAAAGTCGAAGAGGCCACAGGCGGGCGCATCGGCTACATGCATGTGCCGGACACCAGCTTCGCGGGCATCATTGCGTTCGACAAACAGTTCAGCGCGCAACTCGATAAGGATGGCATCATCGTCGATGAGCGCGACAATTCGGGCGGGCAGATTCCCGATTTTTATACGGAAAAATTGAAGCGGGAGTTGCTTGCCATTCTTGCGCCGCGCGACACCGCGGACATCCCCTGGCCGCCAGTGGCGATTTACGGACCCAAGGTGATGATCGTCAATGAGCTTGCGGGCTCCGGCGGCGACGCGTTCCCGTGGTTTTTCCACCGCGAGAAGATCGGTCCGATCGTGGGGACGCGTACTTGGGGAGGCTTGGTGGGGATTGGGAACGCGCAACCCTTGCGCGACGGCGGATTCGTGACTGCACCCGGCTTCGCCTTCTACAGCACAGACAACGGTGGCGAATGGATTGTCGAACAGCACGGCGTCGATCCCGACTATGTTGTGCCGGAGCGGCCGGACCTGGTGGTGAGCGGACACGACCCGCAACTGGAAAAGGCCATCGATCTGGCGAAAGAAGGTTTGAAAAACTATAAGGGCATTCCCGCCCGGCCGAAGTATCCCTCGGTAAAAGAATAGGAAATCCACGCGACTGCAGGGCCGTGCAGCTGCAACACGGTCAAACAAACCCAGGGCTCGAGGGATCGACCTCCGCTACAGATGACCGCTAGCCGGGTGGCGCGGTTCGCATTTGCCGGAAAAAGAGCAACTCTGAAGAGGCGGCGAAGCGCGGCGGTGCTTGCCTTTCTGTTCATGGTTGCTTCTCTGTTCCGGCATAGCGTTCCGCGCCACCCGCAGGGGTTTGGCTAGCGGAGCCCGTTTGCACTGCGCTTCCCCACACAAAGACGAGTCGCAGTGCGGATTCTGTTCACTGCACCATCAAAACCTGCGGAAGAAACCGCAGGGCTTCGCCTGCCTGCGACAGGCAGGCCCTGCGCTACAGCTCATTACTGACGGCGTTGCGGCTTGCGCTGTGCTGGTGGATCCTCCGCGTCATCGCCTGACGTCACGCCTGAAAACGCTGAGCGCAGCACGTCGTTGGCGAAGAAATTTTTCCCGTCGATCGGCACCATCATGATTTGCAATTTGTCCGAGAGCCGCTCGGCGATAATCTTTTGAATCAACATGGGATTTTGCTTCAGCACGGCCGCCTCGTACTTCATACGTTCGGCATCGGCCGCTGCCGTCACGCGAATGCGGTTGGCATCGGCGTCGGCAAGATTCTTTTGCCGTTCGACTTCGGCCTTGCTGTCAATGATCTTGGCTTGCGCGGCTGCCTCCGCGTTTTGCAGGGTGGCCTCTTTGCGCGCCTCGGCTTCGAGCTTGGTTTGTTCGATCTGCTTCTGTTTCAGCGGCAGCGTGTACTGCATGGCGTCGGCCTCTGCTTTGGCTTGCAGGACGCGCACTTGCGCTTGAGCTTCGGCTTGTTTGACGTCGCGCGATTTCTGCGCTTCGGCTTCAAGCTCCGCGATTTTCACTTCTTTCTGCTTGATTTCCTGCTCGGTACCGAGCCGCTCGTTTTCTTGTTCTTTTAGGAGCAGGCCCTCCAAACCTTTGGCGTATTCAGCGGGAAGTTGAAGGTCGCGGAGGAGCACTTCGCGAACCAGGATGCCGTCGCTCGCAAGCCGAGCGGTAATGGCTTCAGCCGCTTTGGTGCGCAGCTCTTCCCGCTTGGTGGCAAAGATTTCCCGGGTCATATAATTCGGAGCAAGCTGGCGATAAATCGTGGAGACAACCGGGGCCACGACTTGTTCGCCTACGGGTTGTGGCAAATTCGTGTGAATGGAATCCAAGCGCTTGGGATCCAGGCGATAACGCACAGAAACAGCCAAGCCGATGTTTAACCCCTCGCGCGCCTGCACGTTCAGGACGTCACCCTTGAGCTTGGGATTTTCGGAGGCCAGAGTCGTATAGACCTGCTCGCGCGTATCGTAGATGGCGATCGAATCGACCAGCGGCGTAATCAGGTGCACGCCGGGATACAACGTACCGGGGCGCGCGCCCGAAATCTGACTGATGCGGACGCCCGCTGCTCCGTCCGGAATCACAACGATCGCTTCCGTGATTAAGAGCGACAGGGCGCCAGCCGCTGCAAGCTGGAGCGCCAGGCGCGCCCGCACCGGGCGAAAAGGGCGGGCGGCCAACGGCCCCACCTCCTCAACCGCTTCTCCGCCCCCACGTCCGCCCAGCAAACGGCGAAGCTGCGTGGCCAGAAAGATGTCATAAGCAACGAGGGCCCCGGCACTGCCAAACAAACCAACTCCCAGAATCATCAACAGATATCTCAAAGCCAGCATCGTGTTACTCCCTTCCGTTTCATTCCGGCCTTTTTGCGAACGCCACGTCGAGTGGTCACCGTGACCCCGCCGCTCGCTCTGGGCTGGGAAACCTGCGGGCACAGGTTTGGCGTTGACCTGTGCCCACGCGCCAAGCGCGTTCAGCGATTCTCGGCGAAGGCCCGCGCCAGTTGCGCAGTCCCGCGTGCCAAGTCCGTGCGAGGGAGGACTCTGCGAGCCGTGGCGGGCTGCATCAGCACGAAGGCGATGCGAAGAGACATCCAGGAAAGAGCGGCTGCGGCAGCGACGGCAAACATCGTGGCGATGGCGAGTACGGCGAAGTTCAGCATGATGATCATGGCGTGCCTCCCGAAGTGCGAACTCCGGAAGGGCAGTCGGCGAGCCAATTTTCAATCTGTTGAAAACAAAGGCGTTATGTCGCTGCCAGCGGACGAAATGTTGTGGATGCCTGCACACGCTGTGTCGCGGGGGACGCGAAACTCTGGTACTCCGTTTTGCTGCCGAAGAAATCCGAGCTAGTGTAGATTGTTAGGTGGTAGGGCAAGCCTTAGTTTGCGGTCGTGCCCGCCGCATTGAGAAAGCGTTGGCCAATGCCCATTCGAACCGCCGGCTTTCGAATCGCCAAAATCCTGGGGATTCCTATTTATCTGGATGCCACTTGGCTGCTGATTTTTGGCCTGATTACGTACACGCTAGCCATGAACTTCGGGCTACAACACCCGAAGTGGACGCCGGTCCAGCACTGGGCATTGGGAATTCTCACGAGCCTATTGTTTTTTGGCTCCGTGCTTTTTCATGAGCTAGCGCACAGTGTGGTAGCGCTGTATTACAAAATTCCTGTGCACTCCATCACGCTGTTTATTTTCGGGGGAATCGCGCGAATTGGACGAGAGCCGTCAAAGCCCATTCAGGAATTCAACATCGCCGTGGCGGGACCGCTCGCGAGTTTTTTCCTGGCGGGGGCCTTCGGGGCGCTGATGCTTGCCTTTCCCGCCGAGCAAATGGTGGGCGCGCTAGCGGGTTATCTCGCGATTACCAATCTTATGCTTGGTGCATTCAATCTGGCCCCGGGCTTCCCTTTGGATGGCGGGAGAATTTTTCGGGCAATCATTTGGGGCATCACCAAAGATTTTTCTCGGGCCACGCTGATAGCGGGATCGAGCGG
Source organism: Terriglobia bacterium (assembly GCA_033853375.1). Taxonomy (GTDB): domain Bacteria; phylum Acidobacteriota; class Terriglobia; order Acidiferrales; family UBA7541; genus Acidiferrum. The sequence goes on along the minus strand of JAWOLO010000071.1, from coordinate 15,177 downwards.
CAGAGTGGTCGCGTATGCATTAATGGGGATCGGCGGGTACCTGGCTTTCTACAAGAATGACTGGTACTCAGGGCTGTGGCTTGGCGTCATCGGACTTTACCTGCTGAACGCTGCACAACAGAGCATCGTGCAAATGACCATTCGTGATGCGCTTGCCGGGCTGCATGCTTCGGACGTGATGAGCCACGAAGTTCCCACCATTGAAGGGAGCATGTCACTGGAAGAATACGGAGCGGAAGTGCTGCGGACGGGGCGGCGCTGCCACCTGGTTCTCTCGGGAGACCGTCTTGTGGGCATGATGAACGTGCACACGTTGAACGCCGTGCCGCGCCCGGAATGGGCCAACAACTCCGTCCAATCGGCGATGATTCCCCGCGACAAGATCCAGTGGACTTCACCGGATGAGCCGCTGCTGCGGCTGCTCGAGCGGCTACTGACGGCGGACATCAACCAGATGCCAGTTGTGAGTGGCGCAGGAGACCAGGCGCCGCAAATCATTGGCATCGTCACGCGGGACTCGATTCTGCGTGTAATGCAAACGCATACGGAGCTGGCTTCGCAGCTTTCGGGCAAATAGCGTCGCATGCACAAACAGTTTGAGTGTTGGAGCAACTGGCGTTAGTCGGCATTCATGGCTTGGGTCGTGGGTTGGCTTATCCGCGGAAGATTCTCCACAGTGCGGCGTTGCCGCGACTCCAACGTCACCCGCACGCCATAGCGGGGCCGCAACGTGATGGACGCGAGTGGCACGACCGGGTGATTGGGCACCAGGTGCAGCCGGTACTTTTGCGCGACGGTGGCAAGAATCAGCGCCGCCTCCATCAAAGCAAAATTGTTTCCGATGCATAGGCGCGGCCCGCCGCCAAACGGAAAATATGCAAATCGCGGTATGCGCTTTGCAAAATCGCCTTCCCAGCGTTCGGGACGAAACTCCTCCGGCGCATCGTACCAGCGCGTATCACGATGAACGACCCACTGCGCCATGGCTACGCCCATTCCTTTTTTCACGGGATAGCCGCCTAGCTCATGATTTTCTACAACGACGCGCGCCAAACCCCACGCGGGAGGATAGAGCCGCAGCGATTCGGTGATGACGTTCGCTGTGTAAGGAAGGCGCGCAAGATCATCGATCGAAGGCGTTCGACCGCTGAGGACTTCGTCCAGTTCGGCGTGAAGCTTTGCTTCCACGGCGGGATTCTGCGCCAAAAGCCACCACGTCCAGGAGAGCGAACTGGCAGTGGTTTCATGCCCAGCGAGGAAGAGCGTGATGGTTTCGTCGCGCAGTTGCTTATCACTCATGCGAGAGCCGTCTTCGTCCTGCGCATGAAGAAGCATGGAGAGAAGATCGCCGGTGTCACGGCCGGAGGCGCGGCGTTCGCTGATGATGCGGTAGAGAATGCCCTCGATGAACGCAATTTCGCGCTTGATGCGGAGGTTTGTAAGAGTAGGCACCCAATGCGGGACAAACAGAGTGCGCCGGAAATCCGCGCCGAGTTCGAGTAGCAGTTCAAGCGACTTGCCAACGTCTTGGGTATCCCGCGCGACGTCGGCATCAAACAAAGTTTTTGCCACGATCTGCAGCGTGAGCCGCATCATTTCCTGATGCACGTCGCGCTCATCGCCGGCACGCCAGCTTTCCAGCATGCGCTGGGTGTATTCCACCATGGTCTCCGCGTAAGCGGCGATGCGCGCGCGGTGAAACGCGGGTTGCACCAAGCGCCGTTGGCGCAGCCAGAAGTCGCCTTCGCTCGTGAGCAGGCCATCGCCAAAAACGTGGCGGTTGGCGCGCAACACGCGGCCCTTGATGTAGCGGCGCGGGTGCGTAACCAGCACTTCTTCAATGAGGTCGGGATGATTGACAAAAATATTGCTGAAATTGACGACGCGGATGCCGACGATGTCTCCGTAGCGCGCCAATTCGCTGAACATTTCCAACGGGCTTTGATTCAGCGCACGGAAAGACCAGCCTTTGAGTCCGGTATAGGGGCCAGGAGGAAATTTGTCGCGCCGCGGCCACATACTCCCATGCTAAGCCGTAGGCTTCCTGAGGGTCAACGTAGGAAAATCCTGCACGGCAGGCTGCAGGGTTAAAGACTACTCGGTGCGAGACGCTCGAATGCGGAAGCCGCCGCTCCGCGAATCCATTGTGACTTTCGAAAATCCCGCGGCAATCAATCGTTGGGTCGCGGTCGCCGTATCCAGAGGCGTGTAGGTACTCTTGATGTGGCCGATGCGATGAGTCCAGTGGTCCGAGATATCGAATGCCAGGAAAACACCGCCGGGGCGAAGGACGCGCCGCACTTCGGAAAAAGTGCGATCCTGCAATTCGCTGGATTTCAGATGATGAAGCATGAGAATGGCAATTGCGGAGGAAAAAGTCCAGTCAGGAAAGGGGAGTGCCGCGGCGTCGCCTTGAATGATCCTGATGTTCGAATTGTCTTGTCGATGATTGATTCTTGCGCCGAGTTTCAGGGCGAGCGCGTGATCGTATTCGAGGCTGGTTAAGCGAGGCGCGAGCCGCGCCAGCTCCATGGTCGCGGCTCCGGGGCCGGCGCCGAGTTCCAAAATGTGATCGCCCAACTGCGAGTCCCGGAGCATCCAAGGCAGCAATTCGCGCCGGGTGAGGTAACGCCAAAGCGCCGACCCGCAATACCATTTTTCGAATGCGTTCATAGCGAAGCAAAGATCAGAATACGATACCGTTCCCTTCCCGATTTGCGGCTGCGATGAGGTTTCGCATTTGCGCAATGAAATTTGATAGTTCTGGAGAACGAGAGTCACGCGTTATCTTTTCTAACTCGCTGATCTCATCGCTGAGAAGATTGATTTGTGAGAATGGAATGTGATCGCCTCCGTGAATCCCGTTATAAACAACCTTCTTCGATAGAAGGCTATCTTGGTTTCCAAACGCTTTGGCAATCTCGTTCCTAATGAATGCGACAAGAGCTATGTTTCCCAGATACTCGTGCCACGCTTTTGTTTTAGGCAAATCGAAAAGTCCGTACTCTCGGGCGTCGCGTAAGTAAACCTCGCCAGATCCCGGTTCAACGGTCACTCTCTCGCGCAGATAAGCTGGCAAGTTTGCGAGGTTACGGTAAACGGTGGTGTCCAGTCCCATGATCGCAGATTATTGTAGCAACAGTCGAATTCGCCGGAGCGCGGACGCAAATTGGCTGGCGTTATAGGCAGATGGATTTTCGAGCTGCTGGAAGAGGCCGTTGATGGCGGCGCGGACTTCGGCGGCATTCGCGGCTTTGCTTCTCAGCGCCCTACCAGCGCCATTAGGTGTTCCGGGTATCGCAAGCCGGCCGCCGCTCCTTGCGGCGCAACTTCGTCAATACGTTTCAGGTCGCGCTGCGAGAGCTTTATGTTTAACGCGCCAGCGTCTTCCTCAAGATACTTGCGCCGCTTCGTGCCAGGAATTGGAATGATGTCCTGCCCTTGCGCCAGCAGCCAGGCCAGTGCGAGCTGCGAAGGCGTGCAGGATGTTTCCTTCGCAATCGCCTCCACGCGCTTCACCAGATCCAGATTTTTCTGGAAATTTTCTCCCTGGAAGCGCGGAGAATTTCTCCGGTAATCGTCCGGAGCAAAATCCTCGAAGCGCTTGATTTGCCCCGTCAGGAATCCCCTCCCTAACGGGCTATAAGCCACAAAGGCAATACCCAGCTCGCGCGTGGTAGGGAGAATTTCGTCTTCCGGATCGCGCGTCCACAACGAGTACTCGGTTTGCAGAGCGGCGATGGAATGCACTCTGTGCGCGCGCCGTATGGTCGCGGCGGAAGCTTCCGACAATCCCAGATAGCGCACCTTTCCGGCTTTCACCAGTTCCGCCATCGCGCCAACAGTTTCCTCGATCGGCACATTCGGATCTACGCGGTGCTGATAGTACAAATCGATGGTGGCCACGCCCAAACGTTTCAAGCTCGCTTCGCAACAGGCGCGCACATATTCCGGCCGGCCGCTGACGCCGCGCACTGCGGGATTGGCCTTCTCGCGCACGATTCCGAATTTGGTGGCAAGAAAAACTTTTTCGCGCATGCCGCGAATCGCCTGCCCGACCAACACCTCGTTGTCGCCATGGCCGTAAACGTCCGCCGTATCCAGAAATGTGATGCCTAGCTCGATTGAGCGATGAATCGTGGCCGTCGATTCTGCGTCGTGCCGCGGCCCATAAAATTCGGACATCCCCATGCAGCCCAAACCCAGCGCGGAAACAAGCGGCCCGTTTTTTCCAAGTGGACGTAGTTGCATTACGTTCTCCTCCATGATGGATACTGTTGGATGACAATTTTGCGCCCTCGGATACCCTGCAACCAAGAAAGTTCGCGTCTTTCCATGCTGTGAATCGCTACAATGAAGATAGTTTTGGGGGCAAAACGCTGCGCCGTAAGGGAGAGACATAATCGGAGCATATTCGGTGGGCGAAGACGAGCAAGAGACGAGAATGAGCCGGCACATTTTTCCGATTGCTTTGAGCTTGGTTGCCACCGCGATCAGCGGAGCAATCTTCCTCGCCTCTCTTTTTTATCAATTGGCGCTCGTCGAGATTGCCGCCAGCCTCGTGACGGGCTTGCAAGTATTTTTTCTTAGTTCCGCCGTTGCTGACTTGATCGAGCGAGAAAAAACAAGTCCCAGAAGAAATTCCTGGGCCGTCGTTCTTGCAGTGCTCTTGGTTGCCTTTTTTTCTCTTACCCGATATCTCCGATAATTCGCTCGATTTTTTGTGCCGAACGGGCCGCGCGCAGTGCGCGAAGTCACGCACCATCTTTTCTTTCGTTGCGCCTGGTGGCCCATGTCCGCCTAGAGATAAATCCGCCAATTTCAATAAGTCTAGCTAATTCAGCGTCTTACGCGAACTCGCATTCCCTCCGACTTGGCAAATGGCATGCCCCAAAACAGGGCAGGAGGTATCTCCCATGGCTCCGTCCGCCATTGTCGAACATCCCGTCAAAGATGAGGTGATCGTCCCCAAGGTTATCGAACTGGTCCCGCTCCCGAAGCCCGATGCGAAGGGAAAGGTACGCCCGGTTGAGGATCACCGCGAGATAAAACCAGCGTTCCAATTCTCGAAAGCCGTTCTTCTCGACGAAAATCACTTCAAGACCGGCTCGCGCGCGTGGAAACTTGCCGTTTCCATTCTCACGCACGTCGTGGTGATCACTGTTCCTATTTTCATCGGTCTGTTTTTCACGGATACGATCAACATCAAGCAATATGCCGCGATGATGTTGGTGGCGCCGCCTCCCCCGCCGCCACCTCCTCCGCCGGCGACTGCGCCTATCATCAAGGCTGCACCGTCTCGCGCAAGATTCATCACCGGCGGCAAACTCTTTGCGCCGACGGTGATCCCCAAGCAAGTGGCTGAAATCAAAGAAGCGCCGATCGAACCTGATAGCTTCGGTGGCGTAGCCGGTGGCGTACCGGGCGGCGTACCGGGCGGCCAGATGGGGGGTGTGCTGGGCGGCGTGCTTGGAGGAGTGTTGAGCACAGCAGCCAAGCCTGTGGCACCAACAGCAGTAAAGTCAGCGCCGATTCGCGTGGGCGGGCGCGTGAGGCCGCCAAAGGCGATTATTCAGGTGCCTCCCGAATATCCGGCTTTGGCGAGACAGGCGCGCATCCAAGGGCAAGTACAAATTGACGCCATCCTGGACGAACAAGGAAACGTCGTTGAGATGAAGGTTGTTTCGGGACCGCCTCTTCTATACCAAGCGGCAGAAAATGCTCTGAGAAAATGGAAATACGAGCCGACCTATCTGAACGACCAGCCGATTGCTGTCCAGATGATCGTGACGGTTACTTTTGTATTAGGGCAGTAATCAGGACAGGTTTGGACGGAGAGGGTGGAGCGCTGCAGTTTGGGTGACTCCACCCTTTGCTTTTGGGGTGAAGCGGACTACGCAGCTACCAGCGTGGGGCCGGCCTTGCCATGCGGCTTACTGCTTTTCTCCAGCAATTCGCGCTCGGCCCGCACCCAGTCTCCCAGGGCATCCCCGGGGGCTCCTCCGCGTTCTACATAAATTTCATAAGCGCGTAATGCAATTTCTTCATGGGTTGGCGCGCTCTTCGTGGACCGCGATTTCTTGGTGGTCGGCAAAGAACTCTTCAATTTCTTGGACATGGTCTCTCCCTTCTACTGCAGCCTTCATTTTACGACTTGCCGGCATGGATCGCCGCGACTTTCTTTCGAAATCGCTTCGAAAGTTTCAATCCTTTGCATCAAGGAAACAACTTGGAGGAGAAACAGCTTCTTGTTGTGCACGCCTGACCCTTGCTTCTTACGCCGCTTCGCGGAGCCTACCCACTCGCTTTGTATTAGCCTGTAAATAACTCCCTCTACGCAAGAAACGTTCAGCGGGAACGAGAACACGCATGCTGCACATCAAGGGCACCGCCGTGCTGGACACGATGGAAGCGATAAAGGCGCGCGCCGGAAAACAGGAATTAGAGAGAATCTTGTCGCATCTGGATGAGGAAGCCAAAGAAGCATTTCGCGGGCCCATCTCGCCCTCATCTTGGTACTCCTGCGATGCGTTTGCCCGTTTTCTCGAAATGGACATTCGAGAAACCGCCGGCGGCAACGAAAAAGAACTCATCAAGCGCTCGGAAGCCGTAATCGAGAAGCAGCTCAGCGGAATCTATAAGATGTTCGTCAAACTGGGCTCGCCCGAGTTTGTCATCCGCAGAATCGCAGCGGTTCACTCCACGTATTTCGACGGCGTGCAGATCATTCCGGAGATGAAAGGGCCGAAAAGCGCAGCCATTCAGTATGTTGGGTTCTCTCGCCATCACCGGATCATGGGATTCGCCATCATCGGCTTTTTTAAGAAGGCTTTGGAGATTTCCGGCGCGAAGAAAGTCGACGTGCACTTCACCGTGCCCATCGAGGCGGGCGAGAAATTTTGTGAACTGGCATTAAGCTGGGATTAAATAAAACGCGGAGCTAATAGCCATCCGTTTCCGCCACGATGTCACGCGTGTAGCGGTTCCAGAGAGTGACCTTTGTGCCAGGATATTGCGCCGCAATCGAAGGCAGCCGGCGCTGCGCGCTTTCCAAGTCATGAAAACTTTCCAGCTCGAGGTGCCGGCCGTCCGCGTCGCGGATCAATATGTCATACATGCTGTCCCGGGCGGGAAGAACCTGTTCCCTCATGACACGACCTCCTAACAGGTAGTGTCTTCACGCGCCAAATCGTTTCACTGTTTGTAGGAAGATACGCGCTGATCTGCTCGTTCAATGCGAAATGTGAAGCATCCCGCTGTCGTGCTGTGCACTTGAATGTAGTCAACTTCTCCATGCCCGAAAAGTTTTTCTACAGCTGGCTCAAAGTTTCCATCCGCGACGTATTCCAGCCCTAAAAGACGCCGGCCCCGACCATAAGCTTCCAATGTTCGTGGGCTGCGTCGCAATTCCTCGGGAAAACCTGAGTCGCTTTTGTAACGCGCGCAGGATTCCTCGTGAACATACACTGGCCCCGGCTGCGGCAAGGCCTCGACGCCTTCGAACCGATCATAGGTGAACAGGATTCTGCGATCCTTGCCTGGTACGAACGTGCGCAGGCAATGGCGGCAAGGGGCATCGTCTGTTGCCAGTTCGGCATGCGCGGGAAATCCGTGAAAAGGAGCCCGCATCGTCTTTCGGACTTTTTCGGCCACTTCTGTCGGGATCGCCACAATTCGAATGGGAATCATGATTTTCTGAACTCCTCCGCCTGTCTTTTGAGCATTCCTGTTTGCTCTCGGTGGGATTCTGCTCCTCAGTCAAGCGCATTTCTATCCGGCAACTTCCGCCAAACTTGCCAGTACTGGGAGAGCCTTTGAGAGGATCCGTCTTCTTCGCGCCCATGCTGAGGCGCACCTATTCTTCCTTGCAGGCTGGACCTAGCCATTTGGCGGATGTAAACGGCCCGGCGGCTGCGGCATCTTGTTCGTGGAGGTTTCCCAAATGTCCGAAGAACTCATTGCTCTTTCGAACGCCTTGGCGCAGGCCACGGAACGCGCTGCTGCCAGCACGGTCGCCATTCATACTGAGCCTCGCGGCTCGTCCAGCGGCGTCATTTGGCGCAACGGCGTTATTGTCACCGCGGAGCATGCACTCCGCCGCGACGAGGATATTCAACTGACGTTGCAGGATGGCCGCGTCGTCGCTGCGAGACTGGCGGGCCGTGACGCATCTACCGACTTGGCTGTTTTGAAATGTGCCGAAGCCGGTTCAACGCTTCCAGAAACCGGCGACGTTGCCGCGATTAAGCCCGGCAGCCTCGCACTCGTTGTCGGCCGCACGCGTTCCAGCGGTCCGGTGGCAGCGCTTGGCGCGGTCAGTCTGGTTGTCGCTGAGCGACGCGCCTGGACGGGAGCGGCGCTCGCTCCGTACATTCGGCTCGACATCGGCCTGCAACCAACTGCCGTCGGCGGTGCGGTAATAGACGCGTCCGGCCGAGTGATTGGCATTGCGACGCCGCGTTTCGCGCGCTTCGGCGCCATCGCCGTCCCCGCCCCCACAGTGAACCGTGTCGTAGACATGCTTCTGCAAAAGGGCCGCATTCCTCATGGTTATCTTGGTGTCGGTTTGCAACCGGTGCGCTTGCCGGATGCGCTTCGGCGAACTCTGAAGCGCGACGACAAGACTGCCGCCATTGTTCTCGAGGTCGAACCAGAAGGCCCTGCGCACAAGGCCGGCATCGTCATCGGTGACATTTTTGTGGGACTCGCAGGGCGCCCCGTCACCCGGCTGGAAGACGTCCACGGGCAGCTCGGCGCAGAATCCATCGGCAAATCGTATCCGATCCAGTTCATTCGCGGTGGCGCGCTCCAGGAAACCAGCATTGTCGTTGGCGAGCGCGCGCACGGAGCTAAATAACATGGCGTTCCCAGGATTTGGTGAAATCGCTGAACAATTACGGCGTTCGACCGTTCTCATTCATTCCGGTGGCCGCGGTTCAGGCTCCGGCGTGATCTGGTCGAGCGACGGCCTCTTGGTGACCAACGCCCATGTCGTTCGCAGCGCCCACCCCAAGGTTCAGCTTTGGGACGGCCGCGAATTCGAAGCGAGCGTCCACTCGTGCGACCCGTTCCGCGATCTCGCGCAACTTAGTATCGAGGCTACGAGTCTTCCTGCTGCTACCGCAGCGGATTCTTCACGTCTGCGCCCTGGCGAACTCGCGATCGCCATCGGCAACCCTATGGGCTTTGTTGGCGCGCTTGCCACGGGTGTGATTCACGGAGTTGGCCCGCTTCGCGGCCTAGGCTCGCAGAACTGGGTGCAGGCGGAAGTGCACCTTGCGCCTGGAAATTCCGGCGGTCCGCTGGCTGACGCGCGCGGCCACGTTGTCGGCATCAATACTATGGTCGCCGGCCGCTTGGCGCTTGCGATTCCCAGCAACACGGTGCGTGATTTTCTTTCCGCTCCGAACGACGGCAGGCTCGGGGTCACGGTTCATCCTGCGCACGTCCCTCGGCCCGCTTCTCGCGGCAAGACTTTTGGTATCGTCATTCTCGAAGTCGAGCCCGAAAGCCCCGCAGCTCGGGCCTCGCTGCTTCCCGGCGACATCCTGCTAGGCACAGAAGAAAAGCGCTTTGCTTCGCTAGAGGATTTGGCACATGCTCTTCAAGGCGACGGTCCGCGTATCCTGCGGCTCGAATTTCTGCGCGGCGATTACGAGCGCATCCGCCGCGTCAGCGTGCAACTTGGAAATCCGCTCCAAGCAAGGAGCTCCGTGGCAGCGTGATCTCCGTTTTCATTGTCGCGGCTTCCCCACTGGTTCGCTCCGGCTTAGAGAATGTGCTCATGGCTCGCCAGGTTGAAGTCGCGGGCAGCGCTGCAACTCTGGACGATCTCGATAGCCGTTTGGATGACGCGCCGGCGGACGCGATTCTCATCGACGCGACCGGCGAACGTTTTGAATCATTTCTCGATTCGGTCATCACTTCTGGCCTCGCGTCGGATTTCAGCGTTGTTCTCTTGGTGGAACCAGCGTCCCTCGTTGCTTCGTCAGCGGCGCTGCGCGCGGGAATTCGCGCGGTCTTGCCGAACGATGTCTCTCCCGACCAGCTCGTTGCGGCACTGCAAGCCGTGGCGAGCGGTTTGCTAGTGGTGCATCCCCGTCAGGCGTCGGCACCAGTCAACGCCAATGGATTCCCCTCAGCACCAACTCGATCGCAAGGGCTAGACGAACTTGCCGAAGCGCTTACCCCGCGCGAGAGCGAAGTTTTGCAAATGCTGGCCAGCGGACTCGGCAACAAAGAAATTGCCGCGAAGCTCTCTATCTCCGAGCACACGGTGAAGTTTCACGTCGCGTCTATCTTGGGCAAGCTCGGCGCGGCCAGCCGCACTGAAGCCGTATCGCTCGCGATCCGCCGCGGCCTCGTGCTCCTCTAAAGCTCGGCATCCGCATTTTTAACAAGAGCGCATTGTAGAGGCAAAGTTCAGCCCGGCTCTTTTCTTCAGAGGACGCCGCCTGGTCGGAGAGTGGTTGGGGAGCCTGCACTACTTTAGAATTTCGAATTCGTCGTTACCAACGGGATCGCGAAGCGTGACCGCGAGATCCGCATTTGCTTTGCGCCTGCTTTCGTCGGGCTGCACGCGCAGTCCGGCTTCGTCGAGCGCTTTCTCAAGATTCGCCGCTTGCTCACGATCTTTCAGAACGAAGATGCGCATGTGTGTCCATGGAGAATCCGCATTGCGAGAAATGTACGTAGTGATGGAAACAAATGCGCCCGCGCGCTGCGCCTCGAAGTCTATGGGCTCCCCGACGGTCTTGATGTAGTGATTGTAGTCGTCCAGTTTCCCGGGCTTCGCTTTCCAGTAATACACCTTTGCAATGGTACCGCCCGATTCCTGGCCTCGCAGAATCCATCCGGAACTCATGCCAATTGTGAGCGCGAGAAACAATCCAGCCCCCTTCTTCAGCACAGTTCTCCACCTCCTTTCGGAGCGGAATTCTCTCACGGATTCTCGCAAATAGCAGATACACGATTCTTGCGGCCTGGAATTAGGGGATTTGAGCGTATTGGAATCGAAGGCTACATTGGCTCGGTACGCCTCTTCTGCCCGGCTCAGTTTTTGGACGCGAACGTGCAAACCACCGGCTTGGCCAACTTCGCAAAATCCGCGTAGCGCAAGCGAATGGCGTCGTGGTGCGTCCCGGCGTTGAAAACTATCTCCTCGTCGGCCGCCAGCGACTCATCCACGTAAATTGGCAAGCCGTAGAGTTCGCCGAACGGCGGCATGGCCCCGAGCTCACAATCCGGGAAGAGTTCACCAAACTCCTGCTCGGTCGCCAGCCTCGCTGGCTTCCCCAGTAGACCGCTCAGCTTTTCCATGCTCGCGTGGTGCGCCGCAGGTAGGACGGCTAGAACGAAGCTGTCGTCTGCACGCACCACTACAGTTTTCGCCAGTTCCTTTCCGGAGACTTTCATCGTAGCCGCGGTGCCCTGCGCCGTGTACGCGGTCGTGTGCGGCATTGCGGTGTAGGGAATTTGATTCTCGTCCAACAAAGTCTTTAATCGAGTGGAGATGCTCATGGCCTTACTCCTTTCGCCCAGAGCAGTGAGGAAACACGGATGATACGCAATATGCACGCAAGGCTGGCCGCGAGCGAGCATGGCCGGCACACCCCTATGTGACCTCGGTCACATAAGTCAGCTTCGGCTCACTGCAGCATGTGTTTGTGACTGTCCGTCCTTCACGGGGCGGGCTAGCTCTCTTTGGTCACGGAGATTTGAACCATGTGGCTGAAAGTTCTTGGGGCAGGCGCGATCCTGCTGTTTCTTGTTTGAGTGGTGGCGGTGCTCCAGTCTTGGAGCAAAACTCCTACTTCCGGCCGCCTCACCGGGGTCGTGTTGATGGTCCTTTTCGGCGCGGCCGCGTTCTGGGGCTTCCGGACGCTTTTCGGGATGCCCCACTGAGGGCTCGTTCCCTTGGTGACGACGCACAGTGCGGTCAATCTTGCCCGGTTTCTTGGGACACCTAGTTTCTTGAGGCCGCTTCGAAGAGTAGAATGCTACTAAATTGTGGGCACGGAGGAACGCGATGCATGCCGACCGAGTGGAAGTTTCTTGGGATACATCCAAATCCAACTGGCTGGTTCGGATCGTGACGGGTGAAGAAGTGATTCGTCGCCACTGCAAAGCGCCGAAGGATGCGGACGAACAGACGCTGCGCTCTGTCGCCAAGAAGACGGTGCAAGAGGAAGGCTACGAGCCGGACGTTGAGTTCAGCATCCGCCGCTAGGTGGATTGTCAGCCTATACTTTGCCGGGCGCAGGCCCAGCGCGAATGCCGTTTTTTCAAAAAAGAAAGTTTACGCGGCGGCGGGTTGGGCTTCAAGGATATGAGCAGGGACTTTACGCAGTTCCCAGACGATGCCCATCCAGGACATTACTTTTAGCGTGTAATAAGTAATGTCAATCTCCCACCAGTAGAAGCCCTGGCGCGCGGAAGCCATATAGTGATGATGATTGTTGTGCCAGCCTTCGCCGAGCGTGAGCAACGCGAGCAGCCAGTTGTTGCGGCTAGTATCGCTGGTTTCATAGCGGCGCGAGCCGAAGAGGTGGGAAAGCGAATTGATGGTGAAGGTGTCGTGCCACAACAACACCGTGCCAAGGCAAAAAGCCCAAATAAACAGCGGCCATCCACCGATCAGCCACAGCACAACGCCCAGCACGGCCGGCGGCACCATATGGTACTTGTTCAGCCAGCGCAGTTCGGGAAATTTCGCAAAGTCGCCGATGTAATCCATGCGCGTGTCGTTGTATTTGTCCGAGAGGATCCAGCCGATGTGCGACCAGAAAAAGCCGAAGAGCGTTGGTGAATGCAAATCCAGTTCCTGGTCGGAATAGCGGTGATGGTGGCGATGATGGGCCGCCCACCACAGCACGCCCTTCTGCGAAGAAGACATGGCCATGAAAGCGATGATGAACTGAAACACGCGGCTGGTCTTAAACGAGCGGTGCGAAAAATAGCGATGATAGCCGGCGGTGACGAAGAACATGCGCACGACCAGCGTTGCAAGCGTGGTCACGAGGTAATACCAATGAAAGGGAATGAAGAAAACAAGCAGCGCCGCTAGATGCACGAGGAAAAAAGGCAAGGAGTGAAGAATGGAAATCCGCGAGCCGTTCGGCAGCGGGATAGTTAGATACCGTGGGATAGAAGCCATCCGGCAGAATCCTCCGCGTGGAATTAAAGGCGCTATTGAATCGCGTCATTCCGCAAACGCCGAGATCCAGCCAGGTGCTTCGCGCCTCAAACAAACAACGTCGTAACCAACTTCAGTCTACGGTCGCGCGCGGAGCAGGGTCAAGCACAACGAAGTACAGGTTACAGAAAATTGAGATGTACGGAAGGACAGTTGGGTTGTGAAAAACAGTGGTTTCTTCCTTTTCGTAGGGCCCAGGCCGACAAAGCTCGCCAGAAATAGGCTGACAAATATGCTATCGTCACTGCCGGGTTGCAACTCCGAGGAGAATAATCTGGAACCTAGGGTCCAGATGAGCTGACAAATGGCAGAGCGTCCTGTCCTGGTTGGATTGATTCCACAAACCGTAGTGCTGGATCCGGGAGATCAAGTTTCCTGGATTTCCGACGCGGGAAACCTACGTGTCGAGTTTGACGCGAACCGCTGTCCTTTTTCCTCGAATGTCTTTCAAGCGCCCTCGGGCGTTCGGCTGCTTAGCGGGCCGCCGCGCCCTGGCAGCAAAGCCACAACTTACAAATACCGCCTGTGGCTCAACGACCAACTTGTGGGCCACGGCGAAGTGATCCTTCGCGAAAAATAGCAAGCCAACCGACAATTCGTGCATTGGCCTCTGGTCCCTGGAGGGCGGCTCGGTGGAGTCTTGCTGATGCTTATCGGCCGGGAACTTTCTGGCGCGCCGGCAGGAATAGAAATTGGAGCATTTGCGCTTGGGCGCCCGGATTTAAGCGCGGTTACTTTTTGTCCGGCAGGTACGTCTTTCTACTGAAGAACTCTGCCAAAGGAGAACGCCAAAATGCGCGTGAAACAATCCTTATTTTGGGGTTTAGGCCCCTGGATTCTCGGACTTTTGCTCGCGGCAACCCCTGGTCTGGCGCAGCAGCCAGCAAGTTCGCCGGGGCAAGGGCAAGAGGCTACTCCGCCCGCCGGAGCGGGCAGGATGCAACGACCCAACGAGGGGGGTGGCCGGCCCGTTTTTGGAAAAATCACTGCGATCAAAGAAGGAGCTTTGGAGCTGGCAACGCCGGATGGAGGCATTCTCACGGTAACGATTACGGACAAAACGCAGTACCACAAAGACCAGCAAGCCGTCAAACTGGCGGATTTCAAAGTGGGCGAAATGGTTTTCATCCGCGCGGAAGGCGACGGGTATCAGAACCTTACGGCTCTGTTGGTGGCGGGACGTACGGGCAACGCCCCAGGCGGCCCCGGCAGGAGCGGGCCCGGCGGCGGAATGATGATGGGCGGCGGTGAGCTCGGGAAGGATTTCGTTTTCGGCGAAGTAAAGTCCGTGGATGCGCCGAAGATTACTGTGTTGCGGCCGGACAATGTGACACAAACACTGGAACTGAACGAGGAGACTTCACTGCGCAAGGGCCGCGAAAGCGTGACGATGGCGGATATTCAGCCGGGCGATCACGTGTTCGTGCGCGGCGGCGTGCAAAATAACTCGTTCGTGCCCAAGATGGTCATGGTCATCGGACCCGAACAGTGGAAACGCATGCAGGAAATGGGCATGGTGCCGGGAGTAGCGCCAGGGGCCGCCAAGCCGCCGGCTGATTCCAAGCCCAATCCGCCGCAACAGTAGATTTACCGGGGAGTTCAAGAAGTGAATTTCAGCAGGCGTGGCATTTTTGTTTTCACTTTGACAGCGATTCTGTTGCCCTTTGCTTCGCGTGCACAAGAGACGCCGCCTGCCGCACCCGTGCCGCAATCCGCGACATCATCTCCTCCTGTCCCACAAGTTGCTGCGGCTCCGGCGCAGGTCACCTATGAAATCACCGGATCCGCCCGGAGCGGCAAAACGCCACTGCCGGGCGTTACCGTCACGGCGGCAAACACGCTGACCGGGAAAAAATATGTTGCCGCGACGAATTCCGAAGGCAAATTCACAATCTTGGGCATCGCGCGTGGCAGATACGTCGTGCGAATCGAGTTCATGGGATTCGCCACGTTCACGCAGGAAGTCGTGCTGAATCCAGAAA
>JAWOLO010000070.1:0-2734 GCA_033853375.1 Terriglobia bacterium | reverse complement strand
GCCCACTCGAAGATCGCCCAGCTTGTTCGAGCCGGTTCGAACTGCCGAGGCTGCAAAAGACGCAGGGCAGCTGCGGCAAGAAGCAGAGCAGAGGGCAAAACGAGCAGCCATTCCGAGAGGGCGACGGCAAAGAGTTTGGACGGGCTTGCGGATGGATTCATGGCAACCCCCATGCAGTACTTTATATTACAAAGTACATTGCGCTGTCAAGGGCAATCTTCTATCCGCCGCTCGCCAAAACCCCTGACCGCTCGGCCCAAGGACGCTTCGGCACGGGGCACCCATGACTCCCGTTGAAGCGCACGACCAACATTCCGTGCACCCGATGTCTCGTGACTGACTGTGCCTGAATGGATGCATCAAATTTTCTGGAGCTTCGCATCACAGTTTGTTATCCTTAGCGAGTCAGGTACAGGGCCGCATCCTGAAGTCAGGGAGCGGCACCGGAGGCCAAGATGAGTGTCGTTTCTAATTCTGGGAACGGCAAAGTCACTGTTCCCGACCTGCTGCAGCGCAAGACTCGGGCTGCAAGTTCCTACTCCAAGCCAGACAAAATCACTTGTTTGACCGCATATGACTATCCGACCGCCCGGCTGCTCGACGAAGCCGGCGTGGACGTGATTCTCGTGGGCGACTCCGTGGGCATGGTGGCGCTTGGATACGAAAGCACGCTGCCAGTGACTCTGGAAGACATGCTGCATCATACGCGTGCGGTAAGGCGCGGCACCAAGCGCGCCTTGCTCGTGGCGGACATGCCTTTCGGCAGCTACCACGCGGACACAGCTGAATCGCTTCGAAACGCCGTGCGTTTCGTGAAAGAAGCGGGTGCAGAAGCGGTGAAGGTAGAGGGCGGCGAGCGGCGCTTGGAGCTGATCGCGCGACTCACCGAAGCAGAAATCCCGGTGATGGGCCACATTGGCTTAACGCCGCAGTCGCTGAACGCGCTCGGCGGTTACCGCGTGCAGGGAAAGACGCCGGACGCGGCGGAACATTTGATTCGAGATGCGCGCGCAGTGGAAGCTGCGGGCGCTTTTGCCGTCGTTCTAGAAGCGGTACCGCGCGAGCTGGCAGCGCAAATTACGCGCGAATTGCGCATTCCCACCATCGGCATCGGTGCCGGACCAGATTGCGACGGCCAAGTGCTAGTGCTACACGACATTTTGGGCCTGACGTTCACTCCGTTGCCTAAATTCGCGCGGCAATACGCACACGTCGGAGAAATCATCTCGGGCGCGGTGCGCCAGTATTGCGAGGACGTGCGCTCCGGCGAATTTCCTTCTGATGCGGAGTCCTATCACGCGCCGCTTGTGGCAAAGGAAGAGAAAGAAGCGCCGGTCAATATCGACGGCGACTGGTAAGAAGGAAAGAAGCAGGTTCCCTGTTTCCGCAGACTACCCGGAGAAACAGCGCTTTGGCAGCGATGCAACTCAACTGCATATTCTACTGCACGCGAAATGGGAGGAGATCGTCATGACACCGGAAGAGATGCGCACGCTCTATGATTACAACGCGTGGGCGAATCATCGGGAGCTGCAAGCCGCTTCCAAACTCACGGCGGAGCAGTTCGTGAAGCCAATGGGTTCGAGCTTCGGCTCGATTCGCGACACGCTGGCGCACATTTACGGAGCGGAATGGGTGTGGCTAGAACGTTTCCAGGGCCGTTCGCCGTCTTCGCTGCCGGATGCAACACAATTCAAGGACGCAAAGAGCCTGGAGGAGCGCTGGACGGAATTTGAGCCCAGGCTTCTGACATTTGTGCGTGGCCTGACCCAAGCGGATCTCGACCGCGTGATGGAATATAAAACCTTGAAGTTCGGGGTGTACAAAAACCCGCTATGGCAGTCGATGCAGCACTTGGTCAATCACGGAACCTACCATCGCGGGCAGGTGACCACGCTTTTGCGCCAGCTCGGCGCCGAACCAATCCTGACGGACCTGATGCACTTTTATCGCGAGCGCGCTGTGGCGGCCGGCGCCTAGTTCTTTCATCCGTTTCGTGGAAATTATTCGAACGATTGCGTGGATGAAGGAAAAGGCTCGGCAGGCGCGCGCGGAGAACCGCATCCTCGGGCTGGTTCCCACGATGGGCGCGCTCCACGAAGGCCACCTTTCTTTGATCGCCAGAGCGAAGCGGGAATGTTCTCCGCTGATCGCTTCGATTTTCGTCAATCCCAAACAATTCGGTCCCAACGAAGACTTTGCAAAATATCCCCGGACGTTCGATAGCGACTGCGAAAAACTGAAACATGCAGGTGTGGACGCGGTGTTCGCTCCGGAAGCCGCGGAGATTTATCCAAAAAACTTTTCCACTTATGTTCACGTGGAAGGCCTCAGCGAAAGACTCGAAGGCAAGTCGCGACCCGGGCATTTTCGTGGCGTCACCACCGTAGTGATGAAGCTCCTGCAGATTGTGCAGCCGCATCGCGCGTATTTCGGAAGAAAAGACGCGCAGCAGGCGCGGATCATTACACAAATGGCACGCGACCTAAATCTCGATTCGGAGATTGTGGTCTGCCCGATCGTGCGCGAACCAGACGGCTTGGCGCTCTCCTCCCGCAATGTCTATCTGAATCCCGAGGAGCGCAGAGCCGCCACCGTTTTGTACCGCGCGCTAGAGGCCGCGAAGAAAGAAATGCAGGGTGGAAGTCGCGACGCGCTGCATCTGCAAGCCATCTTGCGCCACAAACTCGATTCCGAACCTCTCGCTGCCGTCGACTACGCGGAAATCGTGGAT
>JAWOLO010000069.1:0-4756 GCA_033853375.1 Terriglobia bacterium | reverse complement strand
GGATCGCTGCTGGACGCAATCGCTGTGATCCATGCTCTGCTGCTGATCGCCTTCGCCGTGGGTTTCGCCTTGAGCATGCAGCAGGTGCTGACCCTGGGGTGGCGTTTGTCCAGTGCCGCGTTGCTCGTTCTACCCGAGCTTGCGCTCGTCACCGCAGCCATCTTTACCGACGCGCCCTCGACGGTCGCCATCCATTCGCTGGCAACCATCGTCGGTCTCGTTAGCACGATCAGCGCGTTCATCGTGATCGGGCTTGGGCTTCGCCGTGACTCCAAGTGGCGCGGGTGGGGGACCTACTCGCTCGTCACTGCTGTGGTGACGCTGGTGCTGGTCGCAGTCGAGTTCTGGGCGTTCACGCCGGGCACCCCGCTGGCCCCGGCGCATTTGGGCGGGCTGATGGAACGGGTGCTGTCTGTGGAGACGCTTGCCTGGTACGTCGTCTTCGGATGGCGTCTGTTTGTCCTTGCAGGCTCGCCCCAGCATGGCCAGGAGCAAGCAACACCTGTGAAGACGATGGAGCAAATGAGGTAGTTTGTGAGCAAAGGGTCTTAAAGGCTGCCGATGATCGGGGGTCTGCTCATAGGAAACAAGAAGGCAAGGGACCCTCAATGCGCTGGCCCAGGTCGGAGGTTCAAAAGCATGGAAGTGTTCGTCATAGGCGCGACGGGAGCGATCGGCGGTCACGCAGTTCCAGCTCTCGTTCGTGCAGTACACACCTGTATTGGCTACTTAGTATATCCGTTCATGAAAGCTGCAGTTACGTAGTATAGCAGATTCTGCCCGCTCAATGTTGAGATTTACACCGAAGCGGGCCGGATTACAACGCAAAGCGCTTAGCGTTGTAATCCGGCCCGTTCATACTCAAGGGCCTTTCGGGAAGCATTTCAGTAGTTGGGCTGCCTCTGGTCCTTTCTTGCTCGGTCCATCGAGGCTTGCGACAGGTTGCCTCGCGGCCACGCCCCGGTTTTCCAAACCGGGGTTCATGACACGCGCTTGTGATAGGCCCTCATCGCAAAGATGTAGGCCACCAACAAAATGCCGACGCACCAGACAAGCGCCACCCAGATCTCCTGAGATACGGGCTGTCCAGACAGCAACGCACGGAGAGTATTCACGATCGCAGTCACTGGCTGGTTTTCAGCAAAGACCCGGACGACCAGTGGCATCGACCTGGTTGGCACAAATGCCGAGCTGATAAAGGGCAGGAAAATCAGCGGATACGCAAAGGCGGCGGCACCGTCGGTCGATTTGGCGGTCAGCCCGGGAATTACCGCCACCCAGGTGAGAGCCAGCGTAAACAACGCGAGGATGCCGATGACGGCCAGCCATGACAGGATGCTAGCCTCCGAACGAAAGCCCATAATCAACGCGACGAGCATGATGACCACCACCGAAATCGCGTTGGAAACCAGCGAGGTCAGCACGTGTCCCCACAGCAGGGTGGAAGGGGCAATCGGCATGGAGCGAAATCGCTCCATGATCCCCCGTTGCACATCGGTAAACAAACGGAGAGCCGTATAGGAGATCCCGCTCGCAATCGCAATCAGTACGATCCCAGGGAACACGTAATTGACATAATTCGCGGTCCCGGTTTGAATGGCGCCACCGAACACATACACGAACAGCAACATCATCGCAATCGGCGTGATCGTGACCGTGATGATGGTGTCCATACTGCGGAAGATGTGGCGCATGGAACGACCAAGCATCACGCTCAGATCGCTGAAAAAGTGGTTCTGGATCGTTTCCATTTCCTGGGAACCAGGGACCTGAGTCGTTACTTCCATTTTACTGTGCCTCCTTTTTGCCAATGATGGCCAGAAAGATCTCCTCCAAGGTCGGTTGTTTTTCCACATACTCCACCGAAGCCGCTGGAAACAGCTTTTGTAGCTCCCCGAGCGTGCCGCTGGCGATAATCTTGCCCTCATGGAGAATGGCAATGTGATCAGCAAGCTGTTCCGCCTCTTCCAGGTACTGCGTGGTCAAGAAGACGGTTCTGCCCCCATCAGCCAGCTCCTTCACCACTTTCCACACCTCGAGGCGCGCCTCGGGGTCAAGCCCGGTGGTCGGCTCGTCCAGGAAAAGGATCGGCGATTTTCCCACCAGGCTCATGGCGAGGTCAAGCCTGCGGCGCATCCCGCCTGAATACGTCGACACACGGCGAGTGGCAGCATCGGTTAAACCGAAGCGGGTCAGCAACTCGTCGGCCACCTGGCGCGGCTGTGTGAGGTGTCGGAGCCGGGCGATCATGATCAGATTTTCTTGCCCGGTCAACAGCTCATCCACGGCGGTAAATTGCCCGGTCAGACTGAGTGATTTCCGCACGTGGGCTGGCTTGGACGCCACATCAAAGCCGTTGACGATGGCCGTTCCGCCGTCCTGTTTGAGCAGCGTGCTGAGGATTTTGATCAGCGTGGTCTTGCCCGCGCCGTTGGAGCCAAGCAAGGCAAAAATGCTGCCCTGCTCCACGGTGAAATGCACGCCTTGTAAGACGTTGAGCTTCTTGTATGATTTTTGGAGATCTTTTACCTGAATTGCGATATTTTGCACAATCTTCTCCTCATGATAGAACAGTGACCTTCGATAGATCCTTCTTCTTTCTCTTTGTATGAGATTACTCTTTGCGGTTTCTTGCTATCATCTCTAGCAATTTTTGCTAACCACAAACAATATATTACTGATCCGATATAAATTTGTCAAGTGTTTTAGCAATAAGAAACAGAATTAGTATAAAATTCGCTATGAAAGATGTCAATATCTTGACATTTGACAGGTTATGATTTATTATTGCCAGAGTGGTTAGCACTCTCTGCCAATTATTATGGCAAAATAACCTTAACAGTTCTCATAAGGAGAAAGACATATGACCAAAGAGGAACGTATCAAGATACTTGAGATGGTAGCAGCCGGGAAGCTTTCCGTTGAGCAGGCTGGCGAGTTGATGGATATACTTGCCGAGAAAAGCGGGACGGACGCACAGCAGCGACCAGAGGAGGGACAACGAGCAGGCGAATACAATCAGGAGGCCATGGGGAGGATCAGAGGTTACGGAAAGGCTCTGGATAGGGGCCTGAGAGCAACAGGGCTAAAGTGGGACAAACCAGATAAGATGTATGGAGTAAACACAAGCTACGCCAGAGCTTTGCGAGAGACGGGGTTGACGAATCTTACAGCGGAGGAAATAGGCGCTTTGAAGATGTATGGAATAGGCGCAAACTATGTCAAAGCCTTGCGAGAAGCAGGGTTAGGCGATCTGACGGTGAAACAAGTCATCTCCTTGTACAACTATGGGATAGATGCGGACTACGTGAGGGCGCTGCTAGAGATTGGATTGGATGATCTGACGATGAAACAAATCATCCGCTTGTACAACCATGGGGTGAGCGCCGAGTATGTCAGGGATTTGCTCGAAACTGGCTTTGGCGATCTGTCAGTGGATCAGATCATCTCCTTATACAACTATGGGATAGATGCGGAGTATATTAGAGGCTTGCTCGAAACGGGATTAAGCGATCTGACGGTGAAGCAAATCATCCACTTGAAGAATCATGGAATAGATCCTCTCTTCGCCGCATCGTTCTTGAATGAAGAAGGCGAATGATGAGTTGCCAAAGCACCTTCACTGAAAAGATATTGTTTTCATTCTCACATCTCGAAAGGGGAGGCAGATGGATGCGCTTAATCCACTAATCACGCAAGATCCGGTAAATGGCGACGAGTTGATTGTGACACGTCTGGAAGGCCGACGGAGCGGCATTGTGATCGAGGGAAAGTTCAGCCTTGATTGGATGGGGCGTTTGACTCCGCAACAACTCACGTTCGTGGGGCTGCTCGTCAAGCATCGCGGGAATATCCAGCGTCTAGCCGCGGAACTGAACGTCGCATACAATACCGCGCGCAATCATCTCGATGAAATCGTTGCCGCCTTAGAGTATCGATCTGAGCCTGAGGACGATTCCCAGCGTTCGAACGTGCTTGAGCAGCTTTCTCAGGGTGAGATAAGCTTCGAGGATGCTTTAGATTTGTTGAGGAGATAGTATACCTGCTCTTGTGTCTTTGCCAATCTGGTCCAGCGCCAGTTCTTCAAAGGATGCTCACGCTGCTGAGAATGAACCATATCGGCAGTGTCGTAGGAGAAAGCAACATCGCCTGTCCCCAACTTTTATTTGTTACAGGATGACACATTTCTCAATTTTGAGCGGAAAATGGTCGTAGCCAGCTCCCGACTTTATTGTTATTCAACACGCGGTGTAAAGCTTTATTTAAAGCAACCAACCGATAATAAGAGATGAAGCGAGATACTGGTGAGCGGTGTAAAACTTTTAAGCAGGAATTGACAGGTACGAAATTGCTGGCTTCATCGCCTCTAATTTGTAAAACTTTATTTGACGGGTACAGGAGTGAGCAAGAATTTCAGGGTATTTCCCTGCGAATCCACAGCACGATAGAGGTACATCCACACTTTTTTCACTTTGATGTACGTCTCATCGACGCGCCATGAGTCGTTCGTGGTCTTGAGGTGAGGTTTGCAGCGTTACTCCAGTTCGGGTGCGTAGCAGAGCACGAGAGCGGTAGATCGTAGTGTGATCAATGTGCAATCCCCGCTCACGCATCATCTCCTCTAGATCTCGGTAGCTAAGTGGATACCTGAGGTACCACCGGACGCAGAGCAAAATGATATCCGCTTGGAAGTGACGCCATTTGAACGGGGTGGAGGTATCCATGAAATCGGTTCCTCTTGGTTCTCAGAATACCG